>NZ_CP092827.1:660000-964642 GCF_022533585.1 Pseudomonas sp. LS.1a | reverse complement strand
GAACTCGGCGCGGGCGACGTCGGCGTCGATGTTGTCGATCTTGTTGGCAACCAGGATCGCTTCCTTGTTCCGCTTGCGCAGGTGCTCGGCGATCATCTGGTCGGCGGCGGTCATGCCGGCGCGGGCATCGACCAGGAACAGTACATAGTCGGCTTCTTCGATGGCCATGAGCGACTGCTCGGCCATTTTCTCGTCCATGCCCACTTCGTCACCGGTGATACCGCCGGTGTCGATCAGGATGAAGGAACGACCCTGCCAGGTGGCATCACCATACTGGCGGTCACGGGTCAGGCCCGACAGGTCACCGACGATGGCATCGCGGGTCTTGGTCAGGCGGTTGAACATGGTGGATTTGCCGACGTTCGGGCGGCCCACCAGGGCGATTACGGGAACCATTCGGCTCTCCACTCTTGAATTCTTGAAAATGCAAAGGCCGCTGCAAGGCAGCGGCCGGAGTTCGGGCGGCGTGTCCTACGCCGCGGCTTGAAGCCCGCCAAGGCTTCAAGCATAGCTTCAGCGGATGGTCAGTGCCTCGAGCTTGCCGCTGTTGCCGAAGACGTAGATGGTGTCGCCGACCACAAGTGGGCGGGCACGCAGGCCATCGCTGTCGATACGTTCACGGCCAACGAAACGGCCATCGACCTGGCTCAGCAGGTGCAGGTAACCCTCGAAGTCACCCACAGCCACGTAGCTGGAGAACACCTCAGGCGCCGTCAGCTGGCGGCGAGCCATGGTGTCGTTGGTCCACAGGGCGCTGGACGAGCGCTCGTCGACGCTTTCGACAGTACCCGAAGCTTCGCTGACGTAGACGTTGCCGAAGCCCTGGGCGACACCCACATAGCTGGAGGCATCGCGCTGCCACAGCACGCGGCCGCTTTCCAGGTCCAGGCCCGCGACGCGGCCCTGGTAGGTGCTGACGTACAGGGTACCACCAGACAGCAGCAGGCCGCCGTCGATATCGACCACACGATCCAGCTCGGAACGGCCCTGCGGAATCGCCACACGGCTTTCCCACACAGGAACACCGTTGTTGATATCCACCGCCACCACCTTGCCGGTGGACAGGCCGGCGACGGCCAGGCGGTTGGTGGCGATCGGTGCGCCGGTACCACGCAGGGTCAGCACGGCCGGGGTGTTTTCATAGATCCAGCGGCGGTCGCCAGTCGTGGCATCCAGGCCGATCAGGCGGTCGTCCTGGGTCTGCACCACCACCACGTCACCGTTGTTGGCAGGCGGGGCCAGCACTTCGCTGGTCACGCGGGAGCGCCAGCGCTCCTCGCCGGTGCTGGAATCCAGGGCGATGACTTCACCCTTGAGGGTGCCGATCATGACCAGGCCGTAGCCTACGCCGACAGCGCCGGATACCGGCAGTTCGAGGTCCTTCTTCCACACCACGTCGCCGGTGATGCGGTCGAGGGCGAAGACTTCGCCGTTGACGTCGGAAGCGTAGATACGGTCGTTCTCGATGGCGGGTACCAGGGTATTGTAGGTCTCGCCCTGGCCGTCACCGATCGAACGGCTCCACTGCTTCTTCAGCACCACTTCCTCGGTGAACTTGGTCAGCTCGGCCGGGGGCAGTTCCTTCTTGCTGTTGCTGCTGCAACCTGCGGCCAGTACGGCCAGGGTCAGCACTGCTGCATGTTTCCAACCGATCACTTACGCGTCCCCTTTGGCCAAGTCATCCAGCTTCAATTGCAGGCCACCGACCGCCGCCTCATCGGACAGCGCAGCCTTGGCTTTCTCGTAAGCGCTGTGCGCGTCGTCGGCGCGCCCCAGTTGCACCAGCAGGTCACCTTTCAACTCTTCACGGCTGGCCAGGAAGGCTTTGTCAGCGTCGCCGTCGAGCAGCTTGAGGGCTTCCTCGGCCTTGTTCTGGGCGGCCAGAACACGTGCCAGGCGCTGACGCGAAATTTCGCCCAGGGTGGCATCGGCCGGTTTGTCCAGCACGCCCTTCAGCTCGGCAGCAGCGTCGTCGAGCTTGCCGCTCTCGACCGCAACCTTGGCCACGAACAGGCTGCCGTACTGGGCGTAGGCTGTACCGCCGAACTCGCTCTTGAGCTTGCCGGCCAGTTCCGCGACCTTGGTCGCGTCAGGCTGGCCAGTCGGCGTCAGGCTGGTCTCCAGCAAGGCCTGGTACAGCTGCGAGGCACCTTGCGACTGATTGTTCTGGTACTTGTGCCAGGTATTCCAGCCCAACACCACCACGCCAGCCAGCAGGGCACCGGTCAGCAGCGGCTTGCCGTTGCGGTTCCACCAGTCCTTGACCCCTGCCAGTTCATCATCGGTACTCGACACCCCAATACTCCTTTTCGCCTATTCGCTTGTTGAACCGCGTTACGCCTGCGCGATCGCGGTTTCCAGGTGCTCAGCCAGAGCATCCCAGGCAATGTTCTGTTGTTCGCCCTGACCACGCAGGGGCTTGAAGCCGATCTCTTGCTTGGCCAGCTCGTCGTCGCCGAGGATCAGGGCGAACAGCGCGCCGCTCTTGTCGGCTTTCTTGAACTGGCTCTTGAAGCTGCCACCGCCGGCGTTGACCGCCAGGCGCAGGCCCGGCAGGCGGTCGCGCAGGCCTTCGGAAAGGCGCAGGCCGGCCAGCTCCGCCTGTTCGCCAAAGGCGCACAGGTAAACGTCGATCTGGCGGCTGATGGACTCGGGCACCTTGCCCAGGGTTTCCAGCAGCAGGATCAGGCGCTCGATGCCCATGGCGAAACCGACGCCCGGGGTCGGCTTGCCGCCCATCTGCTCGACCAGGCCGTCGTAGCGGCCACCGGCGCAGACAGTGCCCTGGGCGCCGAGCTTGTCGGTAACCCACTCGAACACGGTCTTGCTGTAATAGTCCAGGCCACGCACCAGCTTGGTGTTGATCACGAACGGGATGCCGGCAGCGTCCAGGCGGGCCTTGAGGCCCTCGAAGTGCACGCGCGACTCTTCGTCCAGGTAGTCTTCCAGCTTCGGCGCGCCGACCAGCACCGCCTGGGTGTTCTGGTCCTTGCTGTCGAGGATGCGCAGCGGGTTGCTCTTCAGGCGGCGCTGGCTGTCTTCGTCCAGTTGCTCCAGGCGCGCCGAGAGGAACTCGACCAGCGCGTCACGGTAGCGTGCACGGGCTTCGCTGGTGCCCAGGCTGTTGAGTTCCAGCTTGACTGCGTCCCGGATGCCCAGCTGGCCCCACAGGCGCCAGGTCAGCATGATCAGCTCGGCGTCGATGTCCGGACCGTCCAGGTTGAATACTTCCACGCCAATCTGGTGGAACTGGCGGTAGCGACCCTTTTGCGGGCGCTCGTGGCGGAACATCTGGCCGATGTACCACAGTTTCTGCACCTGGCCGTTGCCGGTGATGCCATGCTCGAGCACGGCACGCACGCACGCAGCGGTGCCTTCGGGGCGCAGGGTCAGCGAATCGCCGTTGCGGTCCTCGAAGGTGTACATCTCTTTTTCGACGATGTCGGTCACTTCACCGATGGAGCGCTTGAACAGCTCGGTGAACTCGACGATCGGCGTGCGGATCTGGCTGTACCCGTAGGTGTCCAGCAGGCCGGCCACGGTGCCTTCGAAGTAGCGCCACAGCGGCGACTGTTCTGGCAGGATGTCGTTCATGCCACGGATGGCTTGCAGCGATTTGCTCACGAAAAGTCCTTACGAATTCTGTGTGTCAGCCACGGACGATCAGCGCCGCGTCGGCCTCGGCCTTTTCGGCCGCTTTCTGGCGGATGAGTTTTTCCAGCTCATCGACCAGGTTGTCGTTGGTCAGTTTCTGCGCCGGCTTGCCGTCGATGTAGATCAGGTTCGGCGTGCCGCCGGTCAGCCCCACGTGGGCCTCCTTGGCTTCACCCGGGCCGTTGACCACGCAACCGATCACCGCCACGTCCAGCGGCACCAGCAGGTCTTCCAGGCGCCCTTCCAGCTCGTTCATGGTCTTGACCACATCGAAGTTCTGCCGCGAGCAGCTCGGGCAGGCGATGAAGTTGATGCCGCGCGAGCGCAGGTGCAGCGACTTGAGGATGTCGTAGCCGACTTTCACTTCTTCGACCGGGTCGGCCGCCAGCGAGATACGGATGGTATCGCCAATGCCTTCGGCCAGCAGCATACCGAGGCCGACAGCGGATTTCACCGTCCCCGAACGCAGGCCACCGGCTTCGGTGATGCCCAGGTGCAGCGGCTGTACGATCTGCTTGGCCAGCAGGCGGTAGGCTTCGACGGCCATGAACACATCGGAGGCCTTGACGCTGACCTTGAAGTCCTGGAAGTCCAGGCGGTCGAGGTGCTCGACGTGGCGCAGGGCCGACTCGACCAGCGCCGCCGGGGTCGGCTCGCCGTACTTCTTCTGCAGGTCCTTTTCCAGGGAACCGGCGTTGACGCCGATACGGATCGGGATACCCCGGTCGCGGGCGGCATCTACAACCGCGCGCACACGGTCTTCACGGCCGATGTTGCCCGGGTTGATACGCAGGCAGTCGACGCCCAGTTCGGCCACGCGCAAGGCGATCTTGTAGTCGAAGTGGATGTCGGCCACCAGCGGCACGCTGACCTGCTGCTTGATGCGGCCGAACGCCTCGGCGGCGTCCATGTCCGGCACCGAGACACGCACGATGTCCACGCCGGCATCGACCAGGCGCTGGATTTGCGCCACGGTGGCGGCCACATCGTTGGTGTCGGTGTTGGTCATGCTCTGCACCGCGATGGGGGCATCACCACCCACCGGCACATTGCCGACCCAGATTTTGCGGGATTCGCGACGTTTGATCGGAGATTCGCCGTGCATGACTTACTGTCCCAACTTCAGGCGAGCGGTCTCGCCACTGGTGAACGGGGCAACATCGACGGCCTGGCCGTTGTAGCTGACCTGGGCGCCACGGGCAAAGCCCAGGCGTACCGAGAACGGCGGCTTGCCGGTCAGCTCGAGGTTGTCCCCCTTGCGCTTGATGGCGCTGAACAGCACCTTGCCGTTGCCGTCGGTGACCTGGGTCCAGCAATCGGCGACGAACTGGATGGCGACCTTGGCGCTGCCAGCCGGCACTGCGGCTGGCACGACAGGCTCGGCGGCGGCCACTGCCGCTACAGGCGTGGCAGGTACAACGGCCGCCGGGGCCGGGGCAACCGGGGCAACCGGCGCTGGCGCGACAGCAGGGGCGCTGGCACCGGGTGCCACAGGCGCCTGCTGGGCCGGTGCTGGCACTGCGTTAGTGGTAGCGGCAGGTGCCGGGCTTGCCGGTGCCTGTTCGGCGGCGGCAGGCTGCTCGGCAGCGCCCTGCTCCAGCGGCAGCGGCGCGCTCTCGGGCTGCTGGCCAGCGGAAACGGCCTGGTCTTCAGGCTCATCGAGCGGGTGAATCTGGGTGGTACCGTCGGCGCTTTCGACTTCGACGTGCTCCAGGGCAATCTTGGCCAGGTCCTTGCCACGCAGGCTGCCCTGGTCCTGCCACCAGACAAAGCCGCCGCCGATCACCGCCACCAGCAGCAGCAGGCTGACGCCGCGCAGGATATTGTGCGACAGGCGCACCGGCTCTTCGATACGGCCCAGCGAGTGCACGTCGCTGCCTTTGGCGTGGGTGCCGGTGTAACGGTCGAAGGCGTCCACCAGGGCAGCCTGGTCCAGGTCCATCAGCTTGGCATAGGCGCGGATATAACCACGGGCGAAGGTATGCCCCGGCAGCTTGTCGAAGGCGCCGGTTTCCACGTGGTTCAACGAACTGACAGTGAGGTTGAGCTTGCGGGCCACCTCGGCTTGTGACCAGTCCCGGTTCTCACGGGCCTGACGCAAAAGCTCACCGGGGTTCTGGCCAGGCGCTACTGCTACTTCGGGATGCGCGGCTTTCATCGTTGCTCCGACAGGTATTGCTGATATTCCGGCGTACCGGGATAAAGTCGTTGTAATTGCTGGCCCAGCTCGGCCAGGGTGCCCTGCTCGTCGAATACCCGGGCAAGGCGGCTGCCCAGCAGCAGGCTACGGGCATCATGGTCGCTCAACTGGCTGAAACGATCGTAGTAGTCCCGGGCCGGCACATAATGCCTGTTTTCGTAGGACAACTCAGCCATTTCCAGCAACGCTTTCGGTTGCCGCTGGTTGAGTTGCAAAGCTTTCAGCAGATACGCCTGCGCCTGGTCGCGGCGCTCGAGCTTCAGGGCGGTCAGGCCCAGGTTCTCGTACACGCGTGAGCGTTCAGGATACAGGGTATCGGCGCTGGCCAGGCGAAACATCTGCTCGGCCTCGGCAAATCGCCCCTGAGCATAAAGGAAACTGCCGTAATTGTTGCGAATTCGCGTGTCGCCCGGGCGTGCCTGCAGTGCCTTGCGAAAGTGCGCTTCGGCCAGCGCCGGCTCGCCTTCGGCCTGGAACACCAGCGCCAGGGCGGCGTGCGCGTCGGCATCACCGCCATTCAGGGCCAGGGCCTTGCCCAGCGGCGCCTTGGCCTGCTCGGTCAAACCCTGTTGCAAATAACCCAGCCCAAGCTGCACATAGGCCCGCCCCGCCTCTGCCCTGCCCTGGCGGCTGGCCAGGGGGTCGCCCGCGCCGCCCGACACGCAGCCGGCCAGCAGCAAAAGCGCAAGGATCGACAGCGCGGCGCGCAGGCTCATGGGCAAGGTCCCGGTCAGTGGCTGGCGGGGCTGTCTTGCAGCTCGGCGTCCGCCGACAGCTGGCGCACGGCGATGTAGCGCTCGCTGCGGCGGGTTCGGTCGTTGACCTGGCCAACCAGCTGGCCACAGGCGGCGTCGATGTCATCACCACGGGTGGTGCGGGTGGTGACGTTGAAGCCACCGTGGTGCAACAGGTCCTGGAAGCGGCGAATGGCGTTGTTGCTCGGCCGCTCGTAGCCCGAGTGCGGGAACGGGTTGAACGGGATCAGGTTGATCTTGCACGGCACGTCGCGCAGCAGCTCGATCATTTGCGCAGCATGCTCAGGCTGGTCGTTGACGTCCTTGAGCAGGGTGTACTCGATGGTCAGCACGCGCTTGCCACCCAGGGTGGACATGTAGCCCATGCACGATTCCAGCAGCATCTTCAGCGGGTACTTCTTGTTGATCGGTACCAGCTTGTTGCGCAGTTCGTCGTTCGGTGCGTGCAGCGACAGGGCCAGCGACACGTCGATGTGCTTGGCCAGCTCGTCGATCATCGGCACCACGCCCGAGGTGGACAGGGTGACGCGACGCTTGGAAATGCCATAGCCCAGATCTTCCATCATGATCTTCATGGCGGCGATGACATTGTCGAAATTCAGCAGGGGTTCGCCCATGCCCATCATGACCACGTTGGTAATGGCGCGGTCGATCTTGGCCGGAACGGTCCCGAAGGATTTGTTGGCAAGCCACACCTGGCCGATCACTTCGGCGGCGGTGAGATTGCTGTTGAAGCCTTGCTTGCCGGTGGAGCAGAAGCTGCAGTCCAGGGCACAGCCGGCTTGCGACGACACGCACAGGGTGCCGCGATCGTCGGTGGGGATGTAGACGGTTTCGACGCAGCTGCCGGAGGCAACGCGGACCACCCACTTGCGGGTACCGTCGGCGGAAATGTCTTCACTGACCACTTCCGGGCCCCGAATCTCGGCAACGGCCTCGAGCTTTTCGCGCAAGGCCTTGCCGACATTGGTCATGGCGGCGAAATCGTCGACGCCAAAGTGGTGAATCCATTTCATGACCTGACCGGCACGAAAACGCTTCTCTCCGATCGACTCGAAGAATTTTTCCATTTCCTGCAGGGTCAGGCCCAACAGGTTGATCTTGCCAGTCATGTCACTCATGGAATCACCCAAGACCTGCTTCGCTTAGCGAATGCGGTCGCACAGCTCGGTAGCGGAGAAGAAGTAAGCGATTTCGCGGGCAGCCGAAGCTTCCGAGTCGGAACCGTGAACAGCGTTTTCGTCGATGGAAACAGCGAAGTCAGCACGGATGGTGCCGGCAGCAGCTTCTTTCGGGTTGGTGGCGCCCATCAGCTCGCGGTTGGCCAGAACGGCGTTTTCGCCTTCCAGAACCTGAACGATGACCGGACCGGAAGTCATGAAGGCAACCAGGTCAGCGAAGAAGCCGCGCTCTTTGTGCTCGGCGTAGAAGCCTTCGGCTTCGGCTTTGGACAGTTGCTTCATTTTCGAAGCGACGACGCGCAGGCCGGCTTTCTCGAAACGAGTGGTGATCTCGCCGATGACGTTCTTGGCAACGGCGTCAGGCTTGATGATGGAGAAAGTACGTTGAACAGCCATGGAAAACTCCAGAAAAATGAGTGTTGCGAAAAATTAAACCCGCGAATTATACGCGGGTTCCAGGGGATTGCCTAACCTGCAGGATGCGTTCAGTCGGCTTCTTCGATCCAGGCCGCCTGGATGGCCTCGAGCACTTTCTCACCGCCGCGTGACGGATCGTCGCTGAATTCTGGCAAGGCCAGCACCCAGCGGTGCAGATCGACGAAATTCACATAACGAGGATCGACGTCCGGCTTGCTTTCTGCAAGCTGGATGGCGATCTCAAGTACATCAATCCATTTCAGGCTCATGGGGCAAACCTCAGTGCGGCGCTTCGGCGGCGTGGTTGAGCGAATACTTGGGGATCTCGATGACCAGGTCCTGGTCAGCGACAACCACCTGGCAGCCGAGGCGCGACTGAGCCTCCAGGCCCCAGGCCTTGTCCAGCATGTCTTCTTCCAGCTCGTCGGCTTCTTCCAGCGAGTCGAAACCCTTGCGGATGATGCAGTGGCAGGTGGTGCAGGCCTTGACGCCGCCGCAGGCGCTTTCCATCTCGATGTGATGGTCGTGGGCCAGCTCCAGGATGTTGGTCCCGGGCTCGACTTCCACGGTCAGCCCTTCGGGGCAGAACTTCTCGTGCGGCAGGAATGTCACCAGCGGCATCGGTTACTCCTCGATCTCATTCAGGTTGCGCCCGGCCAGTGCGGCTTTGACCGTCGAATCAAGGCGACGGGCGGCAAATGCGTCGGTCACCTGCGACAGACGCTTGGTCTGTTGCTCGATGGCAGCGCCATCGGTGCCGGCCAGCAAATCACGTAATTCTTGCATCTGGAATTCGATGGCGTCGCGCTCGTCACTGCTGAGCAGGCGCTCACCGTCGGCGTCCAGGGCGCCCTGTACCGCTTCCAGCAGGCGCTCGCCGTCCACCTGGTGCTCGCGCAGCTGGCGGGCCTGCTTGTCGGAACCTGCGTGTTCGAAGGAGTCCTTGAGCATGCGGGCGATTTCGCCGTCGGTCAGGCCGTAGGACGGCTTGACCTGGATGCTGGCTTCCACGCCCGAGCCCAGCTCGCGGGCGGCGACGCTGAGCAGGCCATCGGCGTCTACCTGGAAGGTGACGCGGATTTTCGCCGCACCGGCGACCATGGCCGGGATGCCACGCAGCTCGAAGCGCGCCAGCGAGCGGCAGTCGCTGATCAGCTCGCGCTCGCCCTGCAGCACGTGGATCATCATGGCCGTCTGGCCATCTTTATAAGTGGTGAACTCCTGGGCACGCGCTACCGGGATAGTGGTGTTGCGCGGGATTACCTTCTCCATCAGCCCGCCCATGGTCTCAAGACCGAGCGACAGCGGGATGACATCCAGCAGCAGCAGTTCGCCACCTTCGCGGCGGTTGCCGGCCAAGGTATCGGCCTGGATGGCAGCACCGATGGCCACCACCTGGTCGGGGTCGATCGAGGTCAGCGGGGTGCGCCCGAACAGTGCACCGACGGCTTCACGCACACGCGGGACGCGGGTCGAACCGCCGACCATGACCACGGCGCTGACTTCTTCAAGCTCGATACCGCTGTCGCGCACGGCGCGGCGGCAGGCCTTGAGGCTGCGGGCGACCATGGGCTCGATCATGGCTTCGAAGCCGGCGCGGCTCAGTTGGCCCTGCCAGGCGCCATGGCTGACGCTGACCACGTCGGTGTCGGTCAGGGCTTCCTTGGCAGCGCAGGCGGTTTGCAGCAGCGCGCGCTGGGTGGCCGGGTCCAGGTCGGACGACAGCCCGGCCTGTTCGATGATCCAGCCGGCAATGGCGTGGTCGAAGTCGTCACCGCCCAGGGCAGTATCGCCACCGGTGGCCAGCACTTCGAATACGCCGGCAGTCAGGCGCAGGATGGAAATGTCGAAGGTACCGCCGCCCAGGTCATAGATGGCCACCACGCCTTCGGCGTTCTGGTCCAGGCCGTAAGCCACGGCAGCGGCAGTCGGCTCGTTGAGCAGGCGCAGCACGTTCAGGCCGGCCAGGCGCGCAGCGTCCTTGGTGGCCTGGCGCTGGGCATCGTCGAAATAGGCCGGCACGGTGATCACCGCCCCCACCAGCTCACCGCCGAGGGTGGCTTCGGCACGCTCGCGCAGAACCTTGAGGATATCGGCGGACACTTCCACCGGGCTTTTCGGCCCCTGCACGGTGTCGATGAACGGCATGTGCGACTCACCGCCAACGAAGCGGTAAGGCAGCTGCTCGCCCAGTTGCTTGACGTCGGCCAGGCCGCGCCCCATCAGGCGCTTGACCGACAGCACGGTGTTCAGCGGGTCGCTGGAAGCGGCATCGCGTGCAGCCTGCCCCACTTCGTTGCGCCCTTCGAGGTAGCGCACCGCGGACGGCAGAATGACGTTGCCCTGCGCGTCGGGCAGGGGCTCGCTACGGCCGCTGCGCAGTGCGGCGACCAGAGAGTTGGTGGTACCCAGGTCGATCCCCACCGCCAGGCGGCGCTGGTGCGGCTGAGGGCTTTGACCGGGTTCGGCAATCTGCAGTAGGGCCATGCTTATCTGAATACCTTAGGTGCCATCACGGGCAGCACCGGGTTAATCGTCGAGGCGCTCTTCCAGTTGGCGCACTTCTTGGGCGAGCTTGTCGAGGAACTGCATGCGGCGCATCAGGCGTTCGGCCTTGTCGCGCTCGCCTGGGGCGTCCCAGCAGGCGGCAAAGTCCTCGTTCAGCGTGTCCTGGGCGACCTTCAGGCGCTTCTTGAACACGGCCACGCCATCGAGGTCGGCTTCGTCCTGCAGCTCTTCGAGCTCTTCACGCCACTGCATCTGCTGCAACAGGAAGTCCGGGTCGTGGACCGTGACCTCTTGGGGCACTTCGTGGCCGCTGATGGCCAGCAGGTAGCGGGCACGACGCGGCGCACTGCGCAGGGTCTGGTAGGCGTCGTTGAGGGCCGCGGACTTTTCCAGCGCCACGCGCTGCTCGCGCTCGGAGGCGTCGGCAAAGCGGTCGGGATGGACTTCGCGGGCCAGCTCGCGATAGCGAGTGGCCAGCTTGTCGAGATCCAGGCGGAAGCTTGGCTGGAGGTCAAACAATGCGAAATGACAAGGAGTACCCACAGCCAGCCTCAAACGTTGAAGCTTTCGCCGCAGCCACACTCACCGCGCACGTTAGGGTTGTTGAACTTGAAGCCTTCGTTCAACCCTTCCTTGACGAAGTCCAGTTCGGTGCCGTCGAGGTACACCAGGCTCTTGGGATCGATGATCACCTTGACGCCATGGTTCTCGAACACCTGGTCTTCGTCCGCCAGCTCGTCGACGAACTCCAGCACGTAGGCCAGGCCCGAGCAACCGGTGGTGCGCACGCCCAGGCGAATGCCTTCGCCCTTGCCGCGCCCTTCCAGGGAACGCCGCACATGGTTGGCGGCGGCTTCTGTCATGCTGATAGCCATCTGGACTCCTTACCTCGCAACAGGCGACTTAGATCAAGCCTTTCTTCTGCTTGTAATCGCGTACAGCTGCCTTGATGGCATCTTCGGCGAGTACCGAGCAGTGGATCTTGACCGGCGGCAACGCCAGTTCTTCGGCCAGCTGGGTGTTCTTGATGGTTTCGGCTTCGTCCAGGGTCTTGCCCTTCATCCACTCGGTGGCGAGGGAGCTGGAAGCGATGGCCGAACCGCAGCCGTAGGTCTTGAACTTGGCGTCTTCGATCACGCCCTGCTCGTTGACCTTGATCTGCAGGCGCATGACGTCACCACAGGCCGGGGCGCCGACCATGCCGGTACCGACGTCCGGGTCTTCGGCATTCATCTTGCCGACGTTGCGCGGGTTTTCGTAGTGGTCGATGACCTTTTCACTGTATGCCATGGTGCAATTCCTTCCTCATCAGGGAGCCGCTCTTGCCGGCGACTGCTTAGTGGGCGGCCCACTCGATCTTGGAGATGTCAACGCCGTCTTTGTACATGTCCCACAGCGGCGACAGCTCACGCAGTTTGTTCACGGCCTCGCAGACTTTCTGCGCGGCGTAATCGACTTCTTCTTCGGTGGTGAAGCGGCCGAAGGAGAAGCGGATCGAGCTGTGCGCCAGCTCGTCGTTGCGGCCCAGGGCGCGCAGTACGTAGGACGGCTCGAGCGACGCGGAGGTGCAGGCCGAACCGGACGATACGGCGATGTCCTTCAGCGACATCAGCAGCGATTCGCCTTCGACGTAGTTGAAGCTCAGGTTCAGGTTGTGTGGTACGCGGGCAGTCTTGCTGCCGTTGACGTACAGCTCTTCGAGGTCCGAGACCTGCTTGAAGAAGCGGTCGCTCAGGGCCTTGATGCGCACGTTTTCCGCGGCCATTTCCTGCTTGGCGATGGCGAAGGCTTCGCCCATGCCGACGATCTGGTGGGTCGGCAGGGTGCCCGAACGCATGCCACGCTCATGGCCACCGCCGTGAATGATGGCTTCCAGGCGTACACGCGGCTTGCGGCTGACGTACAGCGCGCCGATGCCTTTCGGGCCGTAGACCTTGTGCGCCGAGAACGACATCAGGTCGACCTTCAGCTTTTGCAGGTCGATTTCGACCTTGCCGGCCGACTGCGCGGCGTCAACGTGGAACAGCACACCGCGCGAGCGGGTCAGTTCACCGATGGCGGCGATATCGTTGATCGAGCCGACTTCGTTGTTCACGTGCATCAGCGAAACCAGGATGGTGTCGTCGCGCAGCGCCGCCTCGACCATGGCCGGGGTGACGATGCCGTCTTCGCCTGGCTCGAGGTAGGTGACTTCGAAACCTTCACGCTCCAGCTGGCGAGCGGTATCCAGGACCGCCTTGTGCTCGATCTTGGAGGTGATGATGTGCTTGCCCTTGGTCTGATAGAAGTGCGCGACGCCCTTGAGTGCGAGGTTGTCGGACTCGGTGGCACCGCTGGTCCAGACGATTTCGCGCGGATCGGCGTTGATCAGCTCGGCAACCTGGCGACGACCGTTCTCGACCGCTTCCTCGGCTTTCCAGCCAAAGACGTGGGAGCGCGAAGCCGGGTTACCGAAGTTCCCGTCGACCAGCAGGCAATCGGCCATCTTCTGGGCCACGCGTGGGTCGACCGGGGTGGTCGCGGAGTAATCGAGGTAGATCGGCAACTTCATTTGTCTCTCCTATCAGGCGGTGGCGTCGCTCGTCGTCCCGGTGGGATCAATCGACGGCGGACGTCTCAATCTTGTCCAGCTGGGCGGTTCGGCCTGCGACACGACGCAGGTCCTGGCGCTGGGCGACTTCCTGCACTTCACGGCGCATGACGAGGTCGGCCAGGCTGATGCCGCTGAGGAATTCATGGATTTGCTGGCTGAGGTCGCACCACAGGTGGTGGGTCAGGCAGGTGTCACCGGCATGGCAATCCCCGAGGCCCTGGCAACGGGTGGCATCGACCGATTCGTTGACCGCATCGATGACCTGGGCCACCTGGATGGTTTCCATGCCCCGCGACAGCTGGTAGCCACCGCCTGGACCACGCACGCTGGAGACCAGGCTGCTGCGGCGCAGCTTGGCGAACAGCTGTTCCAGATAAGAGAGGGAAATGCCCTGGCGCTCGGAAATGTCGGCCAAAGACACCGGCCCATGCTGCGCGTGCAACGCCAGGTCGAGCATGGCGGTCACGGCGTATCGGCCTTTGGTAGTCAGTCGCATGGCTATTGGGTACCACGGGAGTTACAGGATGTGAGCGAGTATGCGATTCCCGAGCATTTAAGTCAACTATTAGACCTAGTGCTTTAGTCGGGTTTGCATCGGGGAGGCGGGCGCGATTGTAGCAGACAGGGGGCGTGAGCACACGCCCCGTATGTCACCATGATTTCACCACGACGCAATCAATGCGACTGAGTGTCGCGCCGGGCCACCTGGGCAACTTCCTTGAAGTCATCTTCCGGCAGGGCTGGCAGCTCCTTGGCGCAGTAGTCGCTACCCATCCTGGTCAGGGCACCACACATACCCTCCAGCCGCTCGTCGACTGCCTGCAGGTGGTCGAGCATCTGGCCGATGGCACGGGCCACCGGGTCCGGCATGTCGCCACTGACACCATAGGCATCGAAGCCGATCTTCTCGGCCATGGCCTTGCGCTTGGCCTCGACCTCATCGTCTTCGTTCTTGACGATGATTCGCCCGGGGATACCGACCGCCGTCGCGCCGGCCGGCACTGCCTTGGTCACCACCGCATTGGAACCGATCTTGGCTCCGGCACCGACGGTGAACGGGCCCAGCACCTTGGCCCCGGCCCCTACCACCACGCCGTTTTCCAGGGTGGGATGGCGCTTGCCTTTGTTCCAGCTGGTGCCGCCCAGGGTCACGCCCTGGTAAAGGGTGACATCGTCGCCGATCTCGGCAGTTTCGCCGATGACGATACCCATGCCATGGTCGATGAAGAAGCGTCGGCCGATGGTGGCGCCGGGGTGGATCTCGATCCCGGTCAGCCAGCGGCCGAAGTTGGACACCAGGCGAGCCAGCCACTTGAAATCACGCTTCCACAGGGCATTGCCCAGGCGGTGCAGCCAGATGGCATGCATGCCCGGGTAGCAGGTCAGCACCTCGAAGGCGTTGCGCGCAGCCGGGTCACGATGGAATACGCTTTGAATATCTTCACGCAGGCGTTCGAACATCTGTCAGTCCTTCCGTTTATGCGGCTCGCCCCGGACCACTTTCTGGGTCTCGGTGAGGATGCCGCGCAAAATGCTCATTTCCGAACGTTCGACCGCAACCCGCCCATACAGCCGGCGCAGGCGCGGCATCAGGTGCTTGGGCTTGTCGGGGTCAAGGAAGCCGATGCCGACCAGGGTCTTTTCCAGGTGGTCGTAGAACAGCTCCATTTCGTCCATGGTCGCCAGCTCGCTGGCGTCAACCTTCTCGACCTTGCCCGGCGCTGCACCGGCAGCCAGCCAGGCCATGCGCACCTCGTACGAGAGCACCTGGACAGCGGCAGCCAGGTTCAGCGAGCTGAAGTCGGGGTTGGAGGGAATGTGCACGTGGAAGTGACATCGCTGCAGTTCTTCGTTGGTCAGGCCGGCGTGCTCACGCCCGAACACCAGGGCGATTTCCTCGCCACCCTTGGCATGCTCCACCGCCTTGGCCCCGCACTCGCGCGGGCCAATCAGCGGCCAGGGGATGCTCCGCTCGCGGGCGCTGGTGCCCATCACCAGGTTGCAGCCGACCAGCGCCTGCTCGAGGCTGTCGACCACCTGGGCATTGGCCAGCACATCGTCGGCACCCGAGGCTCGGGCACTGGCATCCTCGGCGGGGAACGCTTTCGGCTGCACCAGCACCAGACGCGACAAGCCCATGTTTTTCATGGCTCGCGCAGCGCCGCCGATGTTGCCGGGGTGGCTGGTATTGACCAGAACAACACGAATATTTTGCAGCAAGGTGTTGTGCTCACAGATGCAGGAATCAGGGCCTTCGATCTTACAGAACCGACAGACGTAACGCCACGAAAGCAAATGTGACACTTCTGCCGCCAAAGTTTTCTGCTAGAATGATCGGCTTTCTTCTTTAACATCTCCAGGTGACCCGCCCATGCAGCCTATGCTGAATATCGCCCTGCGCGCCGCTCGCAGCGCCAGTGAACTGATTTTCCGCTCCATCGAACGCCTGGATAGCATCAAGGTCGATGAGAAAGAGGCCAAGGACTACGTTTCCGAAGTCGATCGCGCCGCCGAGCAGAGCATCGTCAACGCCCTGCGCAAGGCCTACCCGAACCACTCCATCCAGGGCGAGGAAACCGGCCTGCACGCGGGTAGCGGCGAAGAAGGCAAGGATTACCTGTGGATCATCGACCCGCTGGACGGCACCACCAACTTCCTGCGTGGCATCCCGCACTTCGCGGTCAGCATCGCCTGCAAATACCGTGGCCGCCTTGAGCACGCCGTGATCGTCGACCCGGTGCGCCAGGAAGAATTCACCGCCAGCCGTGGCCGTGGCGCCCAGCTCAATGGTCGCCGCCTGCGTGTCAGCTCGCGCACCAGCCTTGAAGGCGCCCTGCTGGGCACCGGCTTCCCGTTCCGCGACAGCCAGATGGCCGACCTGGACAACTACCTGGGCATGTTCCGTGCCCTGACTGGCCAGACCGCCGGCATCCGCCGCGCCGGCTCCGCCAGCCTGGACCTGGCCTACGTGGCTGCTGGCCGTTTCGACGCCTTCTGGGAGTCGGGCCTGTCCGAATGGGACATGGCCGCCGGCGTGCTGCTGATCCAGGAAGCGGGCGGCCTGGTAAGCGACTTCAACGGTGGCCATGACTTCCTCGAGAAGGGCCATATCGTTGCGGGCAACATCAAGTGCTTCAAGGCCGTGCTGACTGCTATCCAGCCGCACCTGCCAGAGAACATGAAGCGCTAAGCGCGGATTGCCGGCACAAAAAAAGCACCCCTCGGGGTGCTTTTTTTTTGCCTGCCAGTTTTGTACTGCCTGTGCTGGCCTCTTCGCGGGTAAACCCGCTCCCACAGTGATACGACAACCTCAGGGGCATTGGTGTATCTGTGGGAGCGGGTTTACCCGCGAAGAGGCCGGTTCAGGCAACATCAATCACTGGCCAGCTTCGCTGAGGATCAGCTTGCCATTCTTGTCCAGTGGAATGGTCGACCCGGGCTCGTGGTCCATCTTCACCTGCCCTACCTTGTCGCCAATGGTGTACTTCACGTTGTAGCCCACCACTTTCTCACTGATGTCGTTGACCGTGTTGCAGCGGGTTTGCGTGGTGGTGTAGGTGTCACGCTCCTGCATGCCTTCCTGCACCTTGTTACCGGCATAACCACCACCGACCGCACCAGCCACCGTGGCGATCTTCTTGCCGCTACCACCACCGATCTGGTTACCCAGCAGGCCACCGGCAATGGCGCCCACCACGGTACCGGCGATCTGGTGCTGGTCCTTGACCGGTGCCTGACGCGTCACGGCGACGTCCTTGCAGACCTCACGGGGGGTTTTCACCTGTTGTTTGATCGGTTGCACGTCGGTGACCTGCGCATACTCAGGCCCCTTGTTGACCAAGCTGTAGGTCGCGACAGCACCTCCGGCAGTCACACCGACAGCACCCAGTACCGCACCCACAAGCATTGATTTGTTCACATGAACCTCCTGATCATAACCCGCGGATCCAACCCGCCTTCTCCCAGCCTTGGAGTAAAAAAAAAGGCGCGAGTTCAACACTCGCGCCTTTCTGGCCGCCAAACGGCGTGGAACACGCCTTACGGGCGGTCGTCCACACCGTCGGTCTTGGCCGGCGGGATCAGGTCTTCACTGCTCAGGTTCAGCCAGATCAGTACCACGTTGGCGATATAGATCGACGAATAGGTACCGGCCATGACGCCGATGAACAGAGCCAGCGAGAAGCCGAACAGGTTGTCGCCACCGAAGAACAGCAGCGCGGCAATGGCCAGCAAGGTCGAAACCGAGGTGGCGATGGTCCGCAGCAGGGTCTGGGTGGTGGAAACGTTGATGTTCTCGATCAGCGAGGCCTTGCGCATGACGCGGAAGTTCTCGCGCACCCGGTCGAACACGACGATGGTGTCGTTCAGCGAGTAGCCGATGATCGCCAGCACCGCCGCCAGCACCGTCAGGTCGAAGGTGATCTGGAAGAACGACAGGATACCCAGGGTCACCACCACGTCGTGGATCAGCGAGACGATCGCGCCCACCGCGAACTTCCACTGGAAGCGGAAGGCCAGGTAGATGAGGATGCCGCCCAGGGCCAGGAGCATGCCCATGCCACCCTGGTCGCGCAGCTCTTCACCCACCTGCGGGCCCACGAACTCGACACGCTTGACCTTGGCCGGGTTGTCGCCGCCGGCCTTCTGCAGGGCTTCAGCCACCTTGTTGCCCAGCTGCGGGTCATCGCCCGGCATGCGCACCAGCAGGTCGGTGGTGGCGCCGAAGCTCTGCACCACGGCCTCGTGGAAGCCGGAGTTGACCAGCTCGGCACGCACCGCCTTGAGGTCGGCCGGGCGCTCGTAGGTCAGCTCGATCAGCGTACCGCCGGTGAAGTCCAGGCCGAAGTTCAGGCCCTTCTGCCACCAGCTGAACAACGCCAGCACGGTGAGGAGCACGGTAACGGCGAACGCGACATTGCGCACGCCCATGAAGTTGATGGTTTTCATCGCAGCTCCCTCAAACCCACAGCTTCTTGATGTCACGCCCGCCGCAGGTCAGGTTGACCATGGCGCGGGTCACCATGACGGCGGTGAACATCGAGGTGAAAATCCCGAGGGACATGGTGACCGCAAAGCCCTTGACCGGGCCGGTACCCATGGCGAACAGGATGCCGCCGACCAGCAGGCTGGTCAGGTTGGCGTCGATGATCGCGGTGTAGGCGCGGTTGAAGCCTTCGTGAATGGCGCGTTGCACCGACATGCCGGCGTTCAGCTCTTCGCGGATACGCGAGAAGATCAGCACGTTGGCGTCCACCGCCATACCCATGGTCAACACGATACCGGCAATACCCGGCAGGGTCAGGGTGGCGCCCAGCAGCGACATCAGCGCCAGCAGCAGGACCATGTTGCCCGCCAGGGCGATGGTGGCGATCACACCGAAGGCACGGTAGATGGCGATGATGAACAGCGAGACGAACAGCATGCCCCACAGCGACGCATCGATACCCTTGGTGATGTTGTCGGCACCCAGGCTTGGGCCGATGGTGCGTTCTTCAGCGAAGTACATCGGCGCGGCCAGGCCACCGGCACGCAGCAGCAGGGCCAGTTCGGACGATTCGCCCTGGCCGTTCAGGCCGGTGATGCGGAACTGGCTGCCCAGCGGCGACTGGATGGTCGCCAGGCTGATGATCTTCTTCTCTTCCTGGAAGCTCTGTACGGCAACGTCCTTCTCGACGCCGTCGACGGTCTGCTTGACGTAGCGGGTGACCGGCTTCTGCTCGATGAAGATCACCGCCATGCTGCGGCCGACGTTGCTGCGGGTAGCACGGGTCATCAGCTCGCCACCGTGGCCATCCAGGCGGATGTTCACCTGCGGGCGACCTTGCTCGTCGAAGCTGGCCTGGGCGTCGGTCACCTGGTCACCGGTGATGATCAGACCGCGCTCGACCGCGGCGGAACGGCCACCTTCACGGAACTCGAACACTTCGGTAGTGGCCTTGGACGCGCCCGGTTCGGCACCGAAGCGGAACTCCAGGTTGGCGGTTTTACCCAGGATGCGCTTGGCTTCGGCAGTGTCCTGCACGCCTGGCAGCTCGACCACGATGCGGTTGGCGCCCTGGCGCTGGACCAGCGGCTCGGCCACGCCCAGTTCGTTGACCCGGTTGCGGACGGTGGTGAGGTTCTGCTTGATCGAGTATTCGCGGATCTCGGCGACTTTCGCCTGGGTCAGCGCCAGACGCAGCACGGCGAGCTCGTTACGCTCGGTGGTGGTCAGGTCGAAGTCATTGAAATTCTTGCGGATCAGGGCACGTGCCTGTTCGCGGGTTGCATCGTCAGCGAAGCCCAGCATGATGCCGCCATCCTGCTGAGGCAGGCTGCGGTAGCGGATGCGCTCTTTGCGCAGCAAGGTCTTGACCTCGCCTTCGTAGACTTTCATGCGGGCGCTCATGGCCTTGTCCATGTCCACTTCCAGCAGGAAGTGCACACCACCGGACAGGTCCAGGCCCAGCTTCATCGGGCTTGCGCCCAGGTTGCGCAGCCATTGCGGGGTAGTCTGGGCCAGGTTCAGGGCCACGACGTAATCATCGCCCAGTGCCTTGCGCACGACATCCTTGGCTGGCAGCTGGTCTTCCTGATTGGTCAGGCGGATCAGCCCGCTGCCCTTCTCACCCAGGCTCGCGCCCTTGACGGCGATCTTGGCATCGACCAGCGCCTTGCTGACGCGGTCGAGGTCGGCCTGGCTCACCTGCAGCGCCGAGCTGGCACCACTGATCTGTACCGCCGGATCATCCGGGTAGAGGTTGGGAGCGGAATAAATGAAACCGACCACCAGTACCAGCACGATCAGTGCATATTTCCACAGAGGGTATTTGTTCAGCATCACGCCGCCCGTTCAAGACGCGGGGCGCGTTGCGCGCCCCGACTGGAAAGAAAAACCGGTAACTCAGATAGCCTTGAGCGTACCTTTTGGCAGGGTGGCCGCGATGGCACCCTTCTGGAACTTCAGCTCGACGTTGTCGGAAACTTCCAGGACCACGAAATCATCGGAAACCTTGACGATCTTGCCGGCGATGCCGCCGTTGGTGACAACTTCGTCACCCTTCTGCAAGTTGCTCAGCAGGTTCTTCTGCTCTTTTGCACGCTTGGCCTGCGGGCGCCAGATCATCAGGTAGAAGATGACCAGGAAACCGACCAGGAAAATCCACTCGAAGCCGGTACCGGCTGGGCCGGCGGCAGGTGCTGCAGCGTCCGCGTATGCGGCGGGGATCAAGAAGCTCATTGGGCACTCCTAATGTAATTTTCTAATAATGGATGCAGACAGTCAGTCCAAAGGCGGTACGGGAAGCCCGCGCTTGGCGTAGAAGGCGTCGACAAAGGCGGCCAATTTACCTTGTTGAATAGCCTCGCGTAAACCGGCCATCAAGCGCTGGTAATGGCGCAAGTTGTGGATGGTATTCAGCATGCTGCTCAGCATTTCGCCGCACTTGTCCAGGTGATGCAGATAGGCGCGCGAGAAGTTGGTGCAGGTGTAGCAGTCACAGGTCGGATCCAGCGGCGATTCATCGTGGCGATGGAACGCGTTGCGGATCTTGATCACCCCTGTATCGACGAACAGATGACCGTTGCGCGCGTTACGCGTCGGCATCACGCAGTCGAACATGTCGACGCCGCGGCGCACACCCTCAACGAGATCTTCCGGTTTGCCTACCCCCATAAGGTAACGAGGTTTGTCAGCAGGCATCTGGCCCGGCAGGTAATCCAGCACCTTGATCATTTCGTGCTTGGGCTCGCCCACCGACAGGCCACCGATGGCCAGGCCGTCGAAGCCGATGTTTTCCAGGCCTTCCAGCGAGCGCATGCGCAAGTCCTGGTACATGCCACCCTGGACGATACCGAACAGCGCCGCAGTATTGTCGGCGTGGGCGTTCTTCGAGCGCTGGGCCCAACGCAGCGACAGCTCCATGGAGGCGCGCGCCACATCGTGCTCGGCCGGGTACGGGGTGCACTCGTCGAAGATCATCACCACGTCCGAGCCCAGGTCACGCTGCACCTGCATCGACTCTTCCGGGCCCATGAACACCTTGGCGCCATCGACCGGCGAGGCGAAGGTCACGCCCTCCTCCTTGATCTTGCGCATGGCGCCCAGGCTGAACACCTGGAAGCCACCGGAGTCGGTGAGGATCGGGCCTTTCCACTGCATGAAGTCGTGCAGGCCGTTGTGCTTCTTGATCACCTCGGTACCCGGGCGCAGCCACAGGTGGAAGGTGTTGCCGAGGATCATCTCGGCACCGATGGCCTCGATGTCGCGTGGCAGCATGCCCTTGACCGTGCCATAGGTGCCCACCGGCATGAACGCCGGGGTTTCCACGGTGCCCCGTGGGAAGGTGATGCGGCCACGACGGGCCTTGCCGTCGGTGGCCAGCAGTTCGAAGGACATTCGACAGGTGCGACTCATGCTTGATCCTCGGGCCCGCGTGGCGCCGGATTGCGGGTGATGAACATGGCATCACCGTAACTGAAGAAGCGGTACCCCTGCTCGACCGCCGCCGCGTAGGCGGCCATGGTCTCGGGGTAGCCGGCGAAGGCCGAGACCAGCATCAGCAGCGTGGACTCCGGCAGGTGGAAATTGGTGACCAGCGCGTCGACCACATGGAACGGCCGGCCCGGGTAGATGAAGATGTCGGTGTCGCCGCTGAAGGCCTTGAGCACGCCACCGCGCGCCGCGCTCTCCAGCGAACGCACGCTGGTGGTGCCGACCGCGATCACCCGGCCGCCACGGGCACGGCAGGCCTCGATGGCATCGACCACATCCTGGCCCACTTCGAGCCACTCTTTATGCATGTGGTGGTCTTCGATCCTGTCGACCCGCACCGGCTGGAAGGTGCCCGCGCCCACGTGCAAGGTGACGAACGCCCGCTCGACGCCCTTGGCGGCGATCTTTTCCAGCAGCGCCTCGTCGAAGTGCAGGCCTGCAGTGGGCGCGGCGACCGCACCGGCACGTTCGGCGTACACGGTCTGGTAGCGCTCACGGTCGGCGCCTTCGTCCGGGCGGTCGATGTAGGGCGGCAGCGGCATATGGCCGACGCGGTCGAGCAATGGCAGCACCTCTTCGGTGAAGCGCAGCTCGAACAGCGTGTCATGGCGCGCGACCATTTCGGCCTCGCCGCCGCCATCGATGAGGATCACCGCGCCTTCCTTCGGCGCCTTGCTGGCACGGACATGCGCCAGCACCCGGTGGCTGTCGAGCACGCGCTCGACCAGCACTTCCAGCTTGCCGCCGGAAGCTTTCTGGCCGAACAGGCGCGCCGGGATCACCCGGGTGTTGTTGAACACCATCAGGTCGCCCGGGCGCAGGTACTCGAGCAGGTCGGGGAATTGCCGGTGCGCCAGCGCGCCGGTTGGCCCATCGAGCACCAGCAGACGGCTGCCATGGCGCTCGGCCAACGGGTGGCGGGCGATCAGGGAATCAGGGAGTTCGAAGGAAAAATCGGCGACGCGCATGATAATGTTCGGTTCGGCAGGGCCGGGAAGTTTAGCCCAATGTGTGAAAATTGACCATGAAAGCCGATTGACCGACCAGCGGCGGCTCTCTATACTGCGCGCCACATGCCCTGATGGCGGAATTGGTAGACGCGGCGGATTCAAAATCCGTTTTCGAAAGGAGTGGGAGTTCGAGTCTCCCTCGGGGCACCAAGATCCGGAAAAACCGACCTTATGGTCGGTTTTTTTTTGCCTGCGATTTAGGCGCGCCGACGCGATCTCTGTGGGAAATCGCCCAGCCCTTTGAGCTGCGCTGTCGTACAGGGAACAATGTTCGAGAGCGTGTCACCTTCCCTTGTGGGAGCGGGCGTGTCGAGGCGCCGCGCTGCAGCTCAGCGCTCAGGCGTTCTTCATGCCGAGATCTTCAGCAAACCGAAGCAGGTACCCGTCCGGGTCCTGCACCAGGAAATTGCGCTGCCCCACCAGCATGCCCCCTTTGCGGTACCAGCGCTCTTCAATCGGTTTTCTGAGGGCATGGCCCGCATCCTCCAGCGCCGCCACCATTGCGCTTGCATCAGCGCATTCGATCGACAGGTTGATCCCCCGACCATAGGGCGCCTCCAACGGGCCAACCCGCCAGGGTGACTCACTCTGCCAGTCCTGCTCCAGCATCAGCTGGCTGCCACCGAAGGACAGAAAGGCGAAATGCTCTTCTGGCCGCTCGTACTCAATCCTGAAGCCAAGTACGCCGCAGTAAAATGCCAGGCTGCGCGACAGATCCGAAACGATCAGCTCGGGCACCAATGGGTTCAGCTTCAACAAGGCTCTGATTCCTTTCAACTCGAACACTGATGGGCTTTCTGGATACAGCTGATCGTGCCCATCCGCTACCTGGCAAGGACTCGAACACATCATCTGGTCGGCAACTTTTCAGGTTGATGCGGTCACCCATGTTCCGCTGCCAACATTGACCTGAACTGAGAAACGATCTCTGCAGGTAACCCGGCACCTTCGAACACTGCACAAGTGAAGCTAACGGGCGCAGGGCCTGGAGCAGTAATGATACGTTCGGCAACCACAGCTACCGGACTGCTTCGATAAAGCAAGCTCCCTGCATAACCTGCGGCATTCCGTTGCAGGAAATCCGCGCTATTCGAAGTATGAGGAACCGTGTCGAGGAGCCCGGCCCTGGCAAGTGCCAGCGTTCCCCCACAGATACCGGCAATTGTCGCCCCACGTGAACGACTGGCATGAAGAAAGTCCCGGATGTCCGGGGCCTCTGCACGCTCCCAGACCATCCCTCCAATGATGACGACAACGTCCGGTTGCCAGTCCAGACATTGCTGCAAATCGCTATCGACAGTTACAGCCAATCCGCCCTGCGAGCAGAACTGCCCCGTAGCAGAAGCGAAAAACCTGACATCGATCCCGTAAAACGGGGATGCAGTTCCAGCAATGAAAGCATATTCCCAGTCCGCAAAACCTGGGGTCAGTATCAAACCCACACGTGCCATCAAAATCCTCCATGAATGCCAATAACGTTTCCGGGCTTGGTTGCAATCAGCGCCAACGATCCAGTTGCCCCTGCGCACGGCTGCTGAAAATCGTCAGCAGCTCGCTCAGTGTATGCGCTGACGGTTCGGCCGTGCGGGTCACCGCATACAAGGTGATCGGCAATGCCGGGGCCAGCGGACGAACCGCGGTCGCCCCAGGCGCCGCGCCAAGGGCGGTGAAGGGGTCGATGACCGCCAGCCCAGCACCGGATTCGACCATCGCCCTGGCCAGTGAATAGGTCTGCACCGCAATGCTCACCCGAGGCGGCGGCTCCACCGCCTTGAGGTAGCTGTCGAGGCGCACCGACAGCGGGTCGGCGCTGGACAGCCCGATCAAGGGCGCGCCGGCCAGTGCCGCCAACGGCAGCGGCTTGCCTTCATCCTCCAGCGGCCAATAACCGGCCGGTGCCAATGCCACCAGAACCCCGCTGGCCAGCGCCTGAGCCTTGAGCGCAGGGTGATCTGGCTGCTGCAGGGTCAGGGCGACATCGATCTCCCGCATCAACAGGTTCTGCACCAGTTCGCGACTGTGGGCGCTGGACAGCTCGCAAGCGATGTCCGGATAACGCTGGGTCCACTCATGAATGGCCGGCGGCAGCAGCGACAGGGCCAGTGCCGGGGTCGCACCGATCCGCAGGCTGTGGCCCGGCGCGCGACGCAGGCTTTGCGCCAGGCGTCGCACGCCTTGCAGGCTCTCCGTGACTTTGTCGACCTCACGCTCCAGCTCCAGCGCTTCGGGCGTGGGCTGCAGTTTGCCACGCACCCGCAGGAACAACGGAAAGCCCAGTTGCTGTTCGGCGTGCTGCAGAACCTTGGTCACGGCAGGTTGGGAAACGTGCAGCAACTGTGCGGCACCACTGACCGAACCGGTCTGGCGGATAGCCTGGAAAATCTCGATATGGCGAAGGCGCATGGCAAGTCCATAACCTTTGTTTATGGCTCAGCGATCTTTATTCATTTTTCGCCAGCTGTCACCTGGCCCTAACCTCAAGCTCGTTTTCAACAACGACCAAGGACTGACATGGCTCAGCATGTATGCATCATCGGCGGTGGCGTCATTGGCCTGTCAACCGCTTACGCACTGGTACGCGACGGCTTTGACGTGACGCTGATCGAGGCGCGCGATTCGCTGGGCAGTGAAACCAGCTTCGCCAACGGCGGCCAGCTGTCCTATCGCTACGTGGCGCCGCTGGCCGACGCCGGGGTGCCCTTGCAGGCCATTGGCTGGATGCTGCGTGGCGACTCGCCGCTCAGATTGCGCCCGCGCTTCGATCCTGCACAGTGGCGTTGGATGGCCTCATTCCTCGGGGCTTGCCGCTCCTCGGTCAACCGCGCCAACGCAGGCCACCTGTTGCGCCTCGCGCTGTTGAGCCAGTCGACCTTGCAAGCCTGGCGTGAAGAAGATGGCCTGAGCGGTTTCCATTGGCGGCGCAACGGCAAGCTGGTCACCTTTCGCCAGGCCGGCAGCTTCGAACATGCGCGCAAGAACCTTGCCGCGCCCCAGCAACAACAGGTGCTGTCGCACGCCGACTGCACCCGCCTGGACCCGGCACTGGCGGATGCGCCCTTTGTCGGCGCCATCTATACCCCGGATGAAGAAGTCGGCGATTGCCACGGCTTTTGCCAGCAACTGGCGGCGCGCTTGAAGGCGTCGGGACGCTGCAAATTCCGCCTGGGCCAGGCGGTGTCCGGAATTCGCCATGCACATGGCGTGGTGAGTGCGATCGAACTGGGCGACGAGGTGCTGCCAGTGGAGCATCTGGTCGTCGCGGCCGGCCATCGCAGTGCCTTGCTGGCACTGCCGGGTGTCGACCTGCCGCTGTACCCGCTCAAGGGTTATAGCCTGACAGTTCCGATCGGTGCCCAGCACCGGGCGCCGGACCTGAGCATCACCGACTACGACCGCAAGATCGTCTACGCCCGGATCGGCGAACAGTTGCGGGTGGCGGCGATGGTCGACATTGTCGGTTTCGACCCGTCGCTGGACCCCAAGCGCCTGGCCTTGCTCAAGCGCCAGGCCCGCGAGACCTTCGCCAATGCCGGTAATTATGACTACGCCATCGAATGGGCCGGCATGCGTCCGGCCACCCCTAGCGGCGTGCCGCTGCTGGGCGCAACGGCGTATCGCAACCTGTGGCTGAACCTTGGCCATGGTGCGCTGGGCTTTACCCTGGCCTGCGCCAGTGCACGATTACTCAGTGAACTGATCGGCCAGCGCCGCCCCTCCATCGACCTGCACGGTTTTACGCCCCGTGCGGCCTGAACGCTCACTCCTTGAAAGGACCACCCGATGACCATCCACCGTATCCAGCCCAATCCACGCTTGTCCGGCGCCGTGACCTTTGGCGACCTGGTGTTTCTCTCCGGCCAGGTGCCGAACGACGCCACCGAAGTCGGCGGCCAGACTCGCCAAGTACTGGAAAAGATCGACGCATTGTTGGCCGAGGCGGGCAGCGACAAGGATCATCTGCTCAGCGCGACCATTTACCTGAAGGACATCGGCAAAGATTTCGCGGCGATGAATGACGTCTGGTCTGCCTGGCTGTCGCCCGGCCAGGCACCCAGTCGCACCACCTTGCAGGCCGAACTCGCGCGCCCGCAAGTGCTGGTGGAAATAACCGTCATCGCGGCACGTCGCTAACCCCCTCACCTGCAACGGAGAACAACAATGCAAAAAATCACGTTGATCGGCTGCACCCTCGCCCTGTTGCTGGGCACTCAGGCCCATGCTGACGAAGCAGCGCTGGGGCCTACCTTGAGCAAGATTGCCAAGGCCAACAGCATCACCCTGGGCTATCGCGATGCTTCAGTGCCGTTCTCCTACGTGGGCGATCACTCGGGCCAACCCATGGGCTACTCGGTAGATCTGGCGAACAAGATCGTCGAGCGGGTGCAGCAGAAGCTGGCCTTGCCCCAGCTCAAGGTGAAGTACAACCTGGTGACATCGCAAACCCGCATTCCGCTGGTACAGAACGGTACCGTCGACCTGGAGTGCGGCTCGACCGGCGTCACCGCAGAGCGACAGAAGCAGGTGGCGTTTTCCTATGGGTTCATCTATGTCAAAGGCCAGTTGCTGACGGCCAAGGACAGCGGGATCAAGCACTTCGCCGACCTGCGCGGCAAGAATGTGGTGACCACCGCCGGCACCACCAACGAACGCTTCCTGAAGAGCTACAACGTCGATAACAAGATGGACATGTCCGTGATCAGCGCCAAGGACCATGGCGAAGCTTTCCAGATGTTGCAGTCCGGCCGGGCGGCGGCGTTCTACATGGATGATGCACTGCTCTACGGCGAACGCGCCAAGGCCCGCGACCCGCACAACTGGGTGGTGGTCGGGGAAGAGCAGTCGCGGGAAATCTACAGCTGCATGGTGCGCAAGGATGACCCGCAGTTCCTCGCGCTGGTGAACGCGTCGCTGGGCGAACTTTACAGTTCAGGGGAAATCAACGGGATCTACCAACGCTGGTTCCAACAGCCGATTCCGCCTAAAGGCTTGAACCTGGAGTTCCCGATGACCAGCGAACTCAAGGCCATCTTTGCCAAGCCGGTGAGTGATCCGGTGCAGTAGCTTGGGCCCGGTGTCCATACCCGCAGGGATCAAGGAGCGGCAGTGACCCGCAAGCATCACTGCCAAACGTCGCTACTGTGGAGCGTTATTACCGCAGTAGCGACTCGCCCTCTTACGGGTTAATCAGAGGTTTTATCCGTCACCAGGGTTTGAGGATTGCTCCTCCCCCAAACAGTAGCAAGGTCAACCAGCAAGGTTCCGCTGAGCGCTTCAATTTCACCCTGGGTGATCTTGCTCTCCCCTTGTTTACCCAAGAGCACAACCTGATCGCCAGCCCGCACAGCCGGGATATCTGTCACGTCCACCATGACGGTATTCATGGCAACTTTCCCTACCACTGGCGCACGCTGCCCATTAACCAGGACAACGCCCTTATTGGTAAACGCGCGACGGTAGCCAACCGAGAACCTCACTGGAATATTCGCAAGTTTTGAATCACGACTCAGTGTCACTGTCCGGTCATACCCCACGGTATTGCCTTCAGGGTATTGGTTAACAGACGCCACGTATGACTTGGCCTGCATGACAGGTTTGTTCATGCAACCGCTTTGTCTGCCAGTTCCCAGCCCTCAGGCCGTAGCGTGTGCCAGTCGCTGACCTGTTGATAGGCATGGCCGATGCGCAGGATCAGTGGCTCGGCGAAGGCTCGCCCGACAACCTGCATCGAGACAGGCATACCCTTTTCATCGAACCCGATGGGCAGCGCCACCGAACACAGGTTCATCAAGTTGGCGAACCGCCCCAGCAAGGCCAGTGGCGTGCCATATTCGTCGACCTCCTCCAACGGCACACTGCCAATAGCGTTGGTCGGGAAAACACAGGCGTCTATGTTGGTCATGGCCTCGTGCATGGCTTGCCGAGCGGCACGGCGCTGATTGTGCAACTGGATATACGACGCCGCGTCGATGGCGCGACCACCAAGTATGCGCCGTTGGACATGGGGGTCGAAACGCAGGTCGTCACGCTCGAACAAGCGACCCAGGCTGGCATAACCCTCAGCGCTCATCAGGCCACCAGCGATGCGCATGCATTGCTCCAACGACGTGGGTAGCGGCTGTTCGATCAATTGCATACCCAACGCGGCCAACTGCTTGAGCCCCAGGTCGTAAGCCTTCAGTACTCCGGGCGCGACATGCGCTCGCTCGGCCTCCGGCAACACCCAGATGCGCAAACCGGCTACTGGCCGATCGAGACCGGCAGCGGCGCTGAATACCGGTGCCTGGGCCGAAACCGGATCCAGCGGGTCTGGGCCCAGCAGGGCATCCAGCATCCACGCTGCATCTTCAACCGTGTGCGTGATAGGCCCTACCGAATCCAGCGAAGGGCACAGCTCGATCAAGCCATGGCGGCTGACGAGCCCACGCGTGGTTTTCAACCCGACCAAGCCGCACATACCCGCCGGAATCCGCACCGAACCGCCGGTATCGGTCCCCAACGCAGCGCTCGCCAACCCGCTGGCCACGGCCACTGCCGAACCGCTGCTTGAACCACCCGGAGCGCGATGGACATCACGGTCCCACGGGTTCCACGGCGTGCCCATCACCGCGTTGGTGCCCCAGCCACCGAAAGCGAATTCGACCGTTTGGGCCTTGCCAAGAATGATCGCGCCGGCACGCTCCAGGCGTTGCACTGCAGTGGCGGTCAGCCTCGAAACACGCGGTTCCTGCGCCAACGAACCACCCGTGATGGCCTGCCCTTCGATCTCGAACAAGTCCTTGATCGCCAGAGGAATGCCATGCAGCGGCCCCAGGTGTATGCCGGCCGCACGTTGGCGATCCGCAGCAATGGCTGCACTCAAGGCTCGCGAGGGATAGGCCTCGACATAAGCATTCAGCTGCTCGTCAAAACGCTCGATGCGCGCCAGTTGCGCACGTACCAGCGCTTCGCTGGTCAGCGAGCCGGCCTGCAGCGCCTGTTGCAACTGGGCAATGCTGTGGGAAGCTACCTGATCCATGGTGTTCATATGTTCAACCTCGCACGGTTTTGCGTCCGCGTGAAACATGCTTTTCCAGCACACGCGACAGCATTGAAAGAGGGAAGGCGATAACGAAATAGAACAGCCCTACCAGCAGGAAGACATGCATTGGCAGGAAGGTTTCCGAAGCGATGGCCCGCGCTGCCAGCATCAACTCGTCGGTGGCGATCAGGGCACACAACGAGCTGTCCTTGAGGATCGACACGTAGGCGTTGAGCAGTGGCGGCAAAATGACGCGAAACACTTGCGGCAGGATGACGGTGGTAAACGCTTTGAACGGCGTCAATCCGATCGCGATTGCCGCTTCGCGCTGGCCGCGATGCAACGAATCCAGGCCGCCACGCAGAATTTCCGCAACGTACGCGGCCCCCTGCAAACCCAGGCCGATGGCCCCGGCCCAATAGCCGGACAAGGTCAACCCCAGGCTGGGCAGCGCGAAATACAGGGCCAGCAGCAACGCCAGAAGCGGTACTGCACGCATGCTCTGGATAAAGAACGCTGCCAACCGCCTCAGAATCGCGCTCGGGCTTCGCATCGCCCAGACCAGCAGCGCGCCCAGCACGACCGCCAGGGCGAACCCTAACAGGGACAATTCGGCGGTGACCCGGGCACCAAGCATCAGGCGGACGCTCCAGTCGCTCCAGTACTCCGGGTATTGCTGAAAGAAACTGATCATCGCGCACTCCCCAGATGACGTTCGAGCCTGATGAATCCCACACCGATCGGCAGAATCATCACGGCGTAGATGCACATCACTGCCAGGTAGATCAGCGACGTCTGGAAGGTGGACGTCACCAGATTGCGCGCCAGGAACATGATCTCCGGCACGGCAATGGCTGAGGCGATGGAGGTGTCCTTGATCAGTTGCGTGACGTAGTTGGCGAACGCTGGCAACGTCAGGCGCAGGGCCTGGGGCAAGAGAATGCAGCGCAGAATCTGCATCCGGCTCAGGCCGACAGCCAACCCGGCTTCATGCTGACCGACATGCAGCGACTGCAAGCCACTGCGGAAAATGTCGGCCAACACCGCACTGCCTACCAGACTCAAGCCAACGATGGCGGCCAGCCACGCGGGCAAGTTGATACCAAGGTAGGAGAGACCAAAATAGATCAGGAACAGATGCGCCAGCGCGGGAACATTGCGCATCCACTCAATGAAACAGCCGACCACGCCATGCAGCAGCCGTGAGCGGCTGAACGTCAGCAACACGGCCAGTACCACGCCACCGGCACTCGCCAGCAGCAAGGTACACAGCGCGATTTCCAGGGCGGTGAGCGCGCCTTTCAACAACAGGGGCAATAGCCCGAGAAAGACCTCGAAGTTCGCCATCAAGCGCCCTCCATGGCCATGCGCCCGAGAAAACTGCGGGTACGCTCATGACGTGGGCTGTCGATTACCTGCGCCGAAGGCCCTTGCTCGACAATGTGTCCGCCGTCCATGAAGATCACCCGATCCGCCACATCCCGAGCGAAGCGCACTTCATGGGTGACCATGATCATGGTGCGGCCCTCTTGCGCCAGCTCACGAATCACGGCCAGTACTTCCCCCACCAGTTCGGGGTCCAGTGCCGAGGTTGGCTCGTCGAACAGGATGACTTTTGGTTGCTGGGCCAACGCGCGGGCGATAGCCACCCGCTGTTGTTGTCCGCCGGACAACTGCTCGGGATAGACCTCGGCCTTGTGTCGCAGGTGGACCTTTTCCAGCATGGCATCAGCCAGCTCGTAGGCCTGCTTGCGCGGCATGCCTTGTGCCTTTATCGGCCCCAGCGCGACGTTGTCGCGCACATTCAGATGTGGCCAGAGGTAGAAAAGCTGGAACACCATGGCGATCTCGCGTCGCTGTGGGGCCATTTCCCGATCACTCATCAGGCGTATGCGTTTGCCATCCTTGACCTGCCCGATCAACTCGTCACCCAGCCAGATATCGCCTCGGGTGGGTTTTTCCAGGTAATTGATGCAACGCAGGCAAGTCGACTTTCCCGACCCGCTGGGGCCGATCAACGACAGGGTTTCGCCGGCTTTCAACTCCAGGTTGATGCCCTTGAGCACCTCCAGCTCACCATAGCTTTTATGCAGGTCATGCACGCGCAGCAGCGCAGGTTCGGACGGGGTCGACATCTTGGTTAACCTCTTTATTGTTATAGGTACGGCGATGGAACCGGCAAAGGCCGATTCATCCGCTCAAGCGCTTACTTGCAACCAGGCAGTTGCCAGTCCGCCGGGCGGTCGACACTCAGCCTCAGGTTCTTGCCTTCCGGCACATACCAGACATCCTGGGACAAGCCGTAGCGGGCACCGATCTTGCGCATTTCGCAGCTTTTCCAGAGGGTCTGGATCTGCTCGTTCACGGCAGCCACAAGCTGCGGGCTTGCCTCTTTATTGAAGCCGTACACCACCTGCCCCAGGCCCGTCAGCAGCGGAAAATCAGGGTCGTTGTCAGTGAAGGCGTTGAAACGCAGGTGCCATTGCTGATTGCGGAAAATGGCGTATTGCATGACCGGCGGATCGCCAATCACTGCATCGATACGCCCGGCGAGCAGATCGCGCACTGCGGCATCGGAGGTGTCGTACAGCGCGACTTGCAAGCCTTCGATCTTGCGCATCTCGGGAATGAACGAGAAACCCGTGATAGTGCCGACCTTCTTGCCCTGCAAATCCTTGAGGCTGCTCCAGTTGGTCTTGTCGGTCTGGGTGATGCCGTTCTTGAAATAGTGAATCGGGTCGCTCACGGTCATGATCTTCGCGCGCTGCTCGGTCCAGCCCATGGTGCCGGCCATGACATCCACGCGATTGGCTTGTACCGAGGCAATGGTGCTGGCCCAGTCCATCAAGGCCGGCTTGACCTTCAAACCCAGCTTCTCAGCGATTTGTTGAAGGATTTCACCATCGTAGCCGACCATCCGGCTGTCCTGATAACCGGTCCCCGGCATGTCCCCGGTGAACGCGACGGTCAGGCTTCCCGGCTCTACCGTTTCCAGTGCGAATGCCGGTAGCGAAGCCAGCATGGATACCAGCAAACCCGCATAGATACCGGCAAACCGTTGAACGTTGGGCTTCTTCATCACGTGCTCCCTGATTGTTTTTCTATGAACAGCATGGTGTTGGGCAGGCGCTCATCGTATGGTGATCAGCGGCATAACTTGTTGGATGGTTTGCAGGAATGATTGAATATTTGCGACATTTCGGAGATGCACTGCCCAACGCCTCCAGCGCAAGCCTCGTGGAAGCGCTTGACCAGGGTCAGGCACGACATCCGCCAAGCCGACGCGGCGCCACTGAGTTGTCCATAGGTATCGTGCTATGGCCGCGCTTCCCCTTGCTGTCACTCTCGGGGCTGACCGATGCGTTGCGACATGCTGCCGATACGGGCGATCAGAGCCGCCCGATACGATGCCAATGGAAAGTCCTCGGTACCCCCGGGCAAAGAGTCATTTCCAGTTGCGGGCTTGATGTACCCATCGACAGTGAACTCACCGACCCTCATCAATTTGATTACATCGTGGTGATTGGCGGGCTACTGGATTACCTGGAGGCAGCGCCGAAGACTTATCCGGCATTCCTGCATCAGGCAGCCGCCGCTGACGTTCCATTGATCGGCCTATGCACAGGCAGCTTCGTGCTCGCGCGACATGGCCTGATGGAGGGGCGTACTGCCTGCGTGCATGCCTACCATTGCGATGACTGGAAACGCCTGTTCCCGCGATTGCGCTTTGTCAGCAACAGTGACTTCCTGATCGACAAGGATCGGATCACCTGCGCAGGTGGCATCTCGGTGATTGAGTTGGCCATCCATCTTATCGGGATGCATTGCGGCCCGGATCGCGCCGGCAAGGTCGTGCACCAGATGACCGTCGCGAAAAGCAGCTCTGGCAGTTTCGTCGATCGGCGCAAGGCACTTGGCTACGCCAGCTCTTCGAACAGGCGCCTGCATGAAGCCGTGATGCTGATGGAAAAGCACATGACCGAGCCTTTGGATATCGATGCGATCGCGAACCTTGTCGGTACCAGTAAACGGCAACTGGAGCGGCTGTTTGTCGCCGAAACCAGTAGCACCCCGGCCCAGTTCTATCGCCAGGTTCGACTCAGGTTTGGCCGCTGGCTGCTCATCAGCTCGGATCGACATATCGGAGAAATCGCTTTCGAATGCGGTTTTGCCGATGCTCCCCATTTCATTCGGCATTTCCAGAACCTCTTCGGCATGTCCCCCGGTAAATTGCGCAAAGAGCTGATGCGAAACGCGACCCCGACCAAGGGGGAAGTGGTTTCATAAATAGTGAGCATTGACCCGTGGCGGGGCAGAATATGACTTCGCGGGCACGCCCGCCCACACCGATACTGCCCCGCCCCTTGTGGGGAGCGGGCTTGCCCGCGAAGTGGCCCGACCAGCAGCACACAAGGACTTGCCATGCACCTGACCCACCGCCCCGTACGGCCCGACGATATCCCTGGAATCTGCAGCTTCCCGCAAAGCCCGGCCGAACTGTTCTACATGTTCCCCAAAGCCAGCTACCCGCTCTCCCCCGCCCAGCTGAACGATGCCATCGCCCAGCGCAGCGGCTCCACGGTGGTGGAAGGCAACGGCACGGTGCTGGCATTCGCCAACTTCTACAAGGCCGAACACGGCGGCGTGTGCGCCCTGGGCAACGTGGTCGTGGCCCAGGCCGCACGCGGCCAGGGCGTAGCGCGCTACCTGGTCACTGCCATGATCGAACTGGCCCGCCAACAGTTCGCAGCGCGGGAGGTATGGGTGTCGTGCTTCAACCACAACACAGCGGGCCTGCTGCTTTATCCACAGCTGGGCTTCGTGCCGTTCGGCATCGAGGAACGGCAAGCGTGGGATGGCTCGCGGGTGGCATTGGTGCAGATGAAACAGGTGTTGATCCAACCCGGCTGAGTCAGCGAGGCACTGCATGGGGCTGGGCGAGAAGATCCAAAATCCCTTGCAACAATCACACACCGAACCTTCGCCCTGCCTCGACGTCGGATCCTGCATCTGCCAATTTTCGAGGTAGCCCGCGTGAAAGGCATCATTGTCCGCAAGTACCGCCTGGCCGTGAAAACCATCGGCTACATCGGCTGGTCGCTGTTCTGGCTGCTGATCTGGGATGTGCTGGTCACCATCGATTTCATGCTGTTCTTCAACAGCAAGTTCACCCTGCCGCTGATCCCGTTGACCTTGCTGGGCTCGGCGCTGGTGGTGCTGGTGAGCTTTCGCAACAGCAGCGCCTACAACCGCTGGTGGGAGGCGCGCACCTTGTGGGGGGCGCTGGTCAACAGTTCGCGCAGCTTCGCGCGGCAGGCACTGACCCTGATCGATAACCCGGATGATGGCCTCAACCCGGTCAAGGCTACCCTGTTGCGCCGGCATATCGCCTATGTGAACTGCCTGGCGGCGCACTTGAAGGGTGAGCGCTGCCCGGATGAACTGATGGCGTTCATTCCGCCGGCGGAATTCGAGCGGCGCAACCGCTCGAACAACTTCGCCAACGACATTCTGAGTGGTTCGGCGGCGTTGCTGGCGCGGGAGTACCAGGCCGGGCGGCTGGACAGCATTCGCCTGGCAAGGCTGGAATCGACGCTGGTAGACCTGTCCAATGCCCAGGGTGGCATGGAGCGGATCGCCAATACGCCGCTGCCCTACCCTTATGTGTACTTTCCGCGGCTGTTCATCACCCTGTTCTGCCTGATCGTGCCGGTGGGGCTGGTGGAGTCGCTGGGCTGGTTCACGCCGCTGGCTTCGACGGTGGTGGGCTTCATGCTGCTGGCCATCGAGCGGATCGGGACAGATTTGCAGAGCCCGTTCAGGTTCAGTGAGCACCAGATCCAGATGGACAGCATTTGCGAGACGATCGAGCGGAACCTGGAGTCGATGCAGCGGGAGGCGCAGTGTGCCGAAGTTGGTGGTGCCTGATCGATTTTGGGGCTGCGTTGCGGCCCCGGCTATCGATCAGGCCCGCACATAGCGCTGGCGCAACACATCACTCAATGCATCCACCAACAACACCAGCACCAGCATCCCCATGATCACCGTGCTGGCCTGGGCCTCCTGGAACAGGCTCAAGGTGGTGTACAGCATCTGCCCCAACCCGCCAGCCCCGACAAACCCCAGCACGCTGGCCATGCGGATGTTGTTCTCCCAGCGATACAGGCTGTAAGCCAACAGCTGCGGCCACAGATTGGGCAAGGTGCCAAAGAAGAATGCCGCTACCTGGCTGCCGCCCTGCAAGCGGATGGCCGCCGCCGGCTCCGGCGGTGCGTTCTCCAGCGCTTCGGCAAACAACCGCCCCAGCACGCCAGCGGTATGCAGCGCCAAGGCCAGGGTACCGGCATTCGGCCCAAGCCCGGCTGCCAGCACCGTCAGCGCGGCCCACACCAGTTCCGGGATGGCCCGCAGGGCATTCAGCAGCAGCCGCGCGCAGGCCTGCAACGGCCAACCGAACCGGCCAGCAGCCGGCAGCGCCAACAGCATGCCCAACACCATGGCCAACAGGGTGCCCAGGCCTGACATGGCCAAGGTTTCCAGCGCCCCGTGCGCAACCGCGCGCAGGTGCCCGGCAGACAGGTCCGGGTGCAGGAAACGCCCGGCATATTCCCCCATCTGCCCCGGCCCGCCGTTGCCGACCAGCGCCTGCAAGTCCAGCTCCAGGTAGGCGAACGAGGCCATCACAGCAGCAACGATGGCGCCTAGCACCAGCAAGTTGATCACCCGGTTCATGCCAGCCTCCAGCGCAGGAAGCGGCTGAGCAGGTCGGCCAGCATCACCAGGACCAGGAACGTCAGCAGCATGCTCGCCACTTCCGCACCCGCGAACATGCGCATCGACAGGTCGATCTGCTGCCCCAGCCCGCCAGCACCGACAAAGCCCATCACCACCGAGGCGCGTACTGCGCACTCCCAGCGGTACACGGTGTAGGACACCACCTCGGACACCGCACTGGGCAGGATGCCGTAGAGAAACGCAGCCAGGCGGCCACTACCCGCCTGCAGCAAGGCATGGGCCGGGCGCTGGTCGACCGACTCGAAGATCTCGGCATAGACCTTGCCGAGCATGCCGCTGTAGGTGATGGCGATGGCCAGCACGCCCGCCGTCGGCCCCAGCCCCACGGCCCGCACGAACAGCAACGCCCAGACGATTTCCGGCACACTGCGCAGGAAAATCAGCAACCAGCGCACCGGCAGGCGCAGCAGGCGCGACCACAACCCTGCGCGACCACCATGGGAGGCGGCGCGCAACGACAGGGCACGGCTGGCCAGCAGGCCGGCAGGAACCGCCAGCAGCAACGCCAACGCCATGCCGGCCGTGGCCACGGCCAGGGTCTGCAAGGTGGCGTCATACAGCAGCGAAAGGAAGTCGGCATCGTGTGCTGGCGGCCAGAAGGCACTGGTGAAACTGGCGATCTGCTGGCGGTTCTGCGCCTGCAGCAGTACCCCGGGGTTCAGTTCGCTCAACCGGACGCCAGGCCACAGCACTGCCACCGCCAGCAGGGTCAGCAGCAACCGCGGCAGCAGCGCCGGGTCGCGGGCATCAAGCTTCAGCATCGCGGAATCTGCACGGTCAGGGTCGGCCCCTGGCTTGGCGGTGAAGCCAGTTGTTCGTTGGCGTACAGCGCATCCAGCAACTGTTCGGTCACCGCTTGCGCCGGGCAGTCGAACACCACTTGCCCTTCGCGGATACCAATTACCCGCGGGAAGTGCGCAAGCGCCAGGTCCACGGCATGCAGGCTCGCCACCAGGGTCACGCCATTGGCCTGGGCGTGGCGGTTGAGCAAGGCCAGGCTATGGTCGGCCAGCACCGGGTCCATGGCCGACACCGGCTCGTCGGTCAACAGCACCTGCGGCCGCTGGTAGAGCGCCCGGGCAATTCCCACCCGCTGCAACTGGCCACCGGACAATTGCCCGCACTGCACGAACAGTTTGTCGGCCAGGCCCAGTTCGGCCAGTACCTGGCGCGCCCCCGGCACATCGCTGGGGTACAGCAGGTTGAGCAAGCCTCGCAGCATGCCCCACTGCCCAAGGCGGCCGGCCAGCACCGCCGTCACCACCCGCTGGCGCGGCGGCAAAGGCGGCGCCTGGTGCACCAGGCCGACCCGCGCACGCAGGCGCTGGCGGGCCCTGGCAGACAATGCCCAGGGCTGCTCGCCGAGCAGCTCCAGGCGCCCGCTGCTGGGTTGGATGGCGGTCGCCATCAGGTGCAGCAAGCTGGACTTGCCCGCCCCCGAAGGCCCGATGATGGCGACGCGCTCGCCTTCACCGATGCGCAGGCTCACTGCGTCAAGCGCACGCACCTGGCCATGGCGCAGCCCGGCCCCGTGCAGATGAATAGCCACGTTGGAAGCCACTGGAGATGTCACTTGAGCAGGCCGGCCTCGCGTGCAGCCTGCTCGGTGCCCACGTAGTTCTCAGGCTTGGTCTCGATGAAGCGGCTGGCGGCCTGCAGGTCGAGGATCGCCTTGTGCTCCGGGTTGGCCGGGTCGAGGTCGAGGAAGGCTTTCTTGATCTTCGCTTTCAGCGCCGGGTCCATGTTGCCGCGCACGGTCCAGTTGTAGTCGAAGTAGGTCGGGGTGGTAGCGAACACCTTCACCTTGGTGGTATCGACCTTGCCGGCATCCACCAGCTTCTGCCAGACGCTGGCGTTGAGCACGCCGCCATCGACCTTGCCGGCCTGCACCCAGGCCACGGTGGCGTCGTGGGCGCCGGAGTAGGCAACACGGCCGAAGTAGTCTTCAGGCTTGATGTTGTCCTGCTTGAGCATGAAGTAACGCGGCATCAGGCTGCCCGAGGTGGACGAGATGGAACCGAAGGCGAACGACTTGCCCTTGAGGTCGGCCAGGCTCTTCACATCGGGGTTGGCGGTGATGAACTTGGAGGTGAACTGCGCATCCTGCTCACGCTGCACCAGCGGCGTTGCGGTCGGGTCCTTCAGGTGCACCTGGACGAAGGTGAAGCCGCCCAGCCAGGCCAGGTCGAGGCGATCGGAGGCCAGCGACTCGACCACTGCCGGGTAGTCGGCAACCGGTACGAACTTCACCTCCATGCCCAACTGCTTGGCCAGGTACTCGCCCAGCGGCTTGAACTTGCGCTGCAGTTCGGTCGGTGCTTCGTCAGGGATGGCGCTGACCCGCAGGGTGTCAGCAGCCTGGGCGACAACGGCACAGCAGGACAGCACGAGGCCGGCGGCGAGCGCCAGAGGGCGTTTGAGCATGGGAGTTCTCCGGTTCAATAGCGGGGAAGGGCCGGCCTATGCGCCGACAACGGGAATTCAGGAATTATAAGAGGCGCTGGCTCAAAGGCCAGCTTTGCTACAATCGCGCAATAAATTGACCTGCCGAGGTACGCATGAGCGAGCCGATTCGCCTGACCCAGTACAGCCATGGTGCCGGCTGTGGCTGCAAGATCTCCCCCAAGGTGCTGGATGTGATCCTCGCCGAAAGTGGCGCCCAGGCCCTGGACCCGAAACTGTGGGTGGGCAATGCCTCGCGCGACGACGCTGCCGTGTACGCGCTGGACGACGAGCGCGGCGTGGTCTCGACCACCGACTTCTTCATGCCGATCGTCGATGACCCGTACGACTTCGGCCGCATCGCCGCCACCAACGCCATCAGCGACATCTACGCCATGGGCGGCGACCCGCTGATGGCTATTGCCATCCTCGGCTGGCCGGTCAACGTGCTGCCGCCGGAAGTGGCCCGCGAAGTGATCCGCGGTGGCCGTGCGGTGTGCGCCGAAGCCGGCATCCCGCTGGCCGGCGGCCACTCCATCGACGCCCCCGAGCCGATCTTCGGCCTGGCCGTCACCGGCGTGGTCAGCAAACGCCACCTCAAACGCAACGACACCGCCAGCGCAGGCTGCCGCCTGTACCTGACCAAGCCGCTGGGCATCGGCATCCTGACCACCGCCGAAAAAAAGGCCAAGCTGCGCGCGCAGGACCAGGGCCTGGCCCGCGACTGGATGTGCACCCTCAACACCCCCGGCAGCCGCTTCGGCAAGCTGGACGGGGTCAAGGCCATGACCGACGTCACCGGTTTCGGCCTGCTCGGCCACCTGGTGGAACTGGCCGAAGGCAGCGGCCTTACCGCGCACCTGGACTACGCCGCCGTACCGCGCCTGCCCAGCGTCGACCACTACCTGGCCGAAGGCTGCATCCCCGGCGGCACCCTGCGCAACTTCGACAGCTACGGGCACAAGATCGGTGCCCTGAGCGACGACCAGAAGCACCTGCTGTGCGACCCGCAGACCAGCGGCGGCCTGCTGGTGGCCGTTACCCCGGAAGGTGAAGCCGAGTTCCTGGCGGTGGCCGCCGAACTGGGCCTGCAACTGGCGCCGATCGGCAAGCTGGTCGAGCGACAGAGCCACGCGGTCGAGGTGATCTGATGCGCCCCGACTGCACCGATTTCCGCCAGCTGTTCCTCGACGACGTGCCGATGATGGACATGCGCGCGCCTGTCGAATTTGCCAAGGGCGCCTTTCCCGGTGCCGTCAACCTGCCGCTGATGAACGACCAGGAGCGGCAAAAGGTCGGCACCTGTTATAAGCAGAAAGGCCAGGCTGCAGCCATCACCTTGGGCCATCAGTTGGTCAGCGGTGCGACCAAGCAGGCTCGGCTGGAGGCTTGGGTCGCGTTCGCCAAGGCGCATCCTGAAGGCTACCTGTACTGCTTCCGTGGCGGTCTGCGCTCGCATCTTGTGCAGGCATTGCTGCGCGATGAGGCGGGCATTGACTACCCGCTCGTCGAAGGCGGCTACAAGGCCATGCGCCACTTTCTGCTGGAGACGACCCAACAGGCGGTCTCGCAATGTGATTTCGTGCTGGTGGGCGGCCTGACCGGCACCGGCAAGACCGATGTGCTGCACCAGCTGGACAATGAGCTGGACCTGGAGGGCTACGCCAACCATCGGGGTTCCAGCTTTGGCAAGCGCGCCACAGCGCAGCCGGCGCAGATCGACTTCGAGAACCGGCTGGCCATAGACGTATTGAAGAAACGCGCCCGGGGAATCGAGCGGTTCGTACTGGAAGACGAAGGCCGTATCGTGGGCAGCTGCACCGTACCGCTGGAGCTGTACCAAGGCATGCAGCAATACCCGCTGGTGTGGCTGGAAGACAGTTTGGCCAACCGCGTGGAGCGTATCCTGCGCGATTACGTGATCAACCTGAGCGCCGAGTTCGTCAGCCTGCATGGTGAAGAAGAGGGCCGCCGACTGTTTGCCGAGGGGCTGCTGCAGAGCATGGGCAGGATCCACAAGCGCCTCGGCGGCGAGCGCTATCAGCGGCTGTCGGAAATCTTGCGCCAGGCGCTGGAAGAACAGCAGCGCAGCGGTTCGGTGGAGTTGCACCGGGTCTTCATCGAAGGCTTGCTGAGCGAGTATTACGACCCGATGTATGCCTACCAGCGCGCGGCCAAGGCTGAACGTATCGAGTTTGCCGGGGATGCCGTGGAAGTGCGCGAGTACCTCAAGGCCCGGGCGCTACGCGAGCCGCGCAAGTAGAAACGTGCGGTGGATGGCACCGGCGTTGCCGGTGTTCGCGGGTAAACCCGCTCCCACAGGTACAGCGTGATCTCAAAGCTTGCGAAATACCTGTGGGAGCGGGTTTACCCGCGAAGAGGCCCGTATAGACAGCCCTACTGCCCCGGACTAAGCACCCGCTCCAGCTCCGCCGCCCGGTCGCGGGTCATGTCCATCACACAGGCCCCACCTTCCAGCTGCGCCATGGTCCCGCCACTGGCTTGTACATGGAACTGACAATTGCCATCGCGATAGGCAAGCCACTTGCGCTGCACATCCCGCAGGCTCTTCTGCTGCCCGGCATCCAGCTTGCCCATCAATTGCTTGTACACCCGGTTCAGGCGCTGGTCCTGCAACTGCGTCTCGGCCTGAATGCACTCGCTCATGGCCACGGTAGTGGATGCCTTGTCCATGCACTGCCCGTATCCCGGCGTGTAGTCCTCCGCCATGGCCAACGGCAGCACACAGGCCAATGCCAGGCCCGTCAGGTAATGCTTGCTCATGCAACCCCTCCTTGTGGATTTCAAAGCGTCTGCGGCTGTTCCGGCGGCATCAGCACCTTGCCCGGCTCGAAGCGCAGCGACGGCATCTGCGTCGCCGCATACAGCGCCACGCCAAGCGCCGCGATCAACAGCACATCCAGCCAGCTCCAGCCCGGCATGTCGTCGGCACTGCGTGCCCTCCAGCAATGCCAGGCATGCCCCACGCAAAACACCACCATCGCCGCCAGCCACAGGTAGAAACCGACACCAAAACCGGTCAGGTCATGAAACTCATAGCTCTGGTTGTCCGGCAAGCGGTCAATGCCGAAACTGCTGGCCGCCAGGTACGCAGCCACCAGCCCGAGCAGCAATGCCAGCCGGCGAAAGCGTCGATGGGCAAGGATCGCCAAGGCCAGTAGCGGGTTGGCAAACCATTGGTACAAGCCGAAGGGCACGCCCCAGGGACCGTACAACAGCATTTGCAGGGCCGGCATGTGGCGGTCGCCGCTCATCAGCGCGCCATCGAAGAACAATGCGAGCAGGTAAAGCAGCAGGCTGACGCTCAGGTAGAAAACTGGCAAAAGATTTATTTCCTAGGCAACCGGGGGCTCAAGCAGAAGGCCATAAATACCCGAATCGGACAACTCGCCGGCAACGCACCAACGCGCACGCAAGGTACCTTCCAGCACAAAACCCTGGCGCTCCAGGGTACGCGCCGACCCTTGGTTACGCGGGTCGATCTCGCCTTCCAGACGGCGCATGTGCAAGGTGTGGGCGAGGTAGTCGATGAAACAGGTCAGTGCTTCGTCCATGTAGCCCCTGCCCTGCACCGCGCTGGCCAGGCAGTAGCCGATTTCACCACGGCGGGATACATCGTCGATGTTGAACAACTGGACCATGCCGATCAGTTCGCCGTTGTCACGGCGATACATGCCAAGCTTGAGCTGGTCGCCATTGGCATAGGCTTCGCGGTCGGCGGCCAGGGCGCTTTCGGCTTCGGCCAGGTCTTGCCAGGGGGCATGATGCCAATAGCGCATGACCTCGGGGTCGGCCATGATCGCCAGCCATTGCGCGGCATCGGCATGGCGCATGGGGCGCAATTGCAGACGCGGGCTGTCGAGGCAGAGGTCACTGGGGAAACTGCGGGGTGGGGTCACGCCGGATCTCCTGTCCATTGCTGGGGAGATGACAGTTTAACTTCATGTGGGGTGGGTGGGGCAGGTCTTGGGTTTGGGGTTGTATTTGAGAGGTGCCTGCCTTGGGTTTGGTGGGGTGCGGAAATCGAGCGCCGCCCGCGCGGCGCTTCGCGGGACAAGCCCGCTCCCACATTTGTTGCAACGTGCCGAACCTGTCAGGCCATGGTTGCCAGCCATGGTGGGGCAACTGGATTTCTGGATTTGCATTGCTGCCGCCCCACCTGCCTCAAGTCCTGCACCAGGGCTGACAACGCCTCTCCCACAGGCATGGCCACGTTGCAACAAATGTGGGAGCGGGCTTGTCCCGCGAAGCGCCGCGCGGGCGGCGCTCGATCTCAAAACCACCACAAACCTTTCGGCATGCACCTGTCAGCCGCTACTGGCCAGCCCGACATACACATCCGGCCAACACTCAATCGCCCCGGTTCAACCCCACTTCCATGTCATTGATCAGCGCCTTGGCCATGGCACTGAGAATCCGCGCCGCGCTGCCGGCGATCTTGTCGCCCTCCATCTCGGCCTCTTCGTTCAGATGCTTGATGCAGCCGATCAGGACCGATAATTCATCGAATGCCAGATCGAGCGGGACGTCCGGTTCAACCCGGTACAGCTCGAGGAATTTCTCCACGCCTGCGGTGGTGCGGGATTTGAGGTAATTACTCATGATGAACTCCAAATGTGTGCTGGAGGCAACCACCTCGATCCTTCTCACAGATTTGGGCGGCAGCCGTACGCGAGGTGAGAAGCCCGTGTTGGAGTCACCACGGTCAGGCCGAAGCCTGCACGCGCACAGCTGCCATAAGCTGACAAGGGACTACCAACGACGAGTTCTCACACTCGCTCGCCTTCTGGGCGAACGGCGAAGTTAACGCTGTGGTATTTCCCTGCCTATCAGACGGCATCCGACTGAGCTCGTAGGATAATTCCCAATGCCCGGCCACCTGAAGCATTTGGTTTCAGGTTCAGATTCTTCTTACAGCTGATGGCCTCTTCGCGGGCACAGGCAACCTTGGAAGAATCAGGCCACCTCAGCCCCATCATCCGGCCAATGCGGCTCATTGGCCCCCGGCGGGGTCAGCGGTGGCAGCCCATAGGCCGCCCGTGCATCGTCGCAGCTGGGGTTATGCACCCCACCCACCCACGACGCCTCGAACTCGCGGCAGGGGCTGGAACGGTTGGCGTAGATGGTACACGCCACCTCCTGGCCGATCTCGCCCTGCAGGCTGATGCAACGGCAGGGTTTGGCATCGGTGCCGATCATGGCAACACGGGTGGGGTTGATCTGTACCACCAGGTCGTCCGGCACAAGGCCCCCGGCAGACTGGCATTCGCCCCAGAAAAAGGACACACGGAAGTACCCGCAGCAGGCGCCGCAGTCAAGGCAAGGGTTGTATTCGGACATGATGGCACGGAGGGAAGGTTGTTGTTATCGGGGCTGGCCCGCAGCGCCATTTTCAATCCAAGCCGGGGCGCCTGGATAGAGGGGGAATGCAAAAATATTTGCCGCTGATCCGGCAATTGAGCATGGACGACCAGCGCCTTCGCCGGCCGCCCGTTCAAGTTAGCGTAATGCCTTGTAGGAAGTGACATCCCAGCGCTGCAAACCAAGGCCTTCGGTCGGGTCATAGCCATCACCACACACCTTGCTGAAGTGTGTGCGAGCCTCGCCGCAATGCACCAGCCGGTCGTCCTTTTCGCCCTCGGTCAGTACGGTATACGACTCGCTGCGCATGGCCTTGTACTGCCCTTCGGCAGCAGCCATGACCCTGTGGTATTGCATCAACTGGTTGTCGCTCAGGCACAGGCGCTTGTCCAGCCCCACACCCCAGCGGGTCAGGCAGACCTCGGCAAAATGGCGAACGATCAACCCTGGCTCCACCAGTACCTCACCGCCACCCGCACCGTCGACCGAGGCATTGCCCACCAGGGTGGCATGGCGGCCTGGCATGGGGTAGATGCAGATCCGCGTATCCGGTTCGACCGAGGGGATCACACAGGCAAAGCCTTTCGATCGCTCGTCCCGCGAATAGAAACCCACGTACTCGCGGACATTGCCCGCCAGGGTTACCCGCCGGCTTTGCAGGTTGCCGATGCCCGGCACCGGGTCGATGGCGAAGATATTGACGGGTATGTCCCGCAATACAGGGTCCTGCGCCATGGCGTTAGCCAGCATGTGGCAGCTGATCCCGCCCCTGCTCCAGCCCACCAGGTTCACCTGGGTCGGCAAGCGCGGCGTGCGGAACATGCTGATGATGCGCTCCTGCAACTCCTGCGGTGTTGGATGGCGCTCACCATAGTCGTAGGTCCGCCAGAACCAGGAGGCAGTGGAAGACACATCCGGAATGGGTACGCCGGCGTCCTTCAGGCGCAGGTACTCCTCTTCGCTCAGCTTGGTGCGCTGCCAGCTGCTTTCACCCTTGATCACCTGCAGCACATGGTTGACGTTCTCTTCCCAGCCGCGGCCGAACAACTGGCCGGTCCAGTTGAAGTAGCCGCCGGGCTCGACGAACAGGTTGTCGTCCTGGAGGTTGCCGCTGCCGGGGCCGTCAACGGCGATCCAGTGGGCGAATTCGCGGCCCTGGTCATTGCTGGCCAGGGTCGAGACCAGCTCGCCATTCCAGAAGTTGGGGTTGGCGTCGTCGAAGCGGTGGGAACCGGTGCCGCAGAAATAGGCAGTGAAGACACTCATTTGTGGGTCTCTGTGGTGAGAAATGAGTGCTGAAGGTAGGTAGATAAATCAGTGGGATGCAGGTGGAAAACTCGCCTTAGTATCAGTCGGGGCCGCTTTGCAGCCCTTTCGCGACACAAGGCCGCTCCCACCGCTACGCCGCAATTTTCAAATGCTGCGCTGTACCTGTGGGAGCGGCCTTGTGTCGCGATGGGCCGCAAAGCGGCCCCAATAACTTACTTGCGGGTCAAACCATCAGCCCGGAACATCTGCCGGATCCCGCGAATCGCCTGGCGAATACGGTCCTGGTTCTCGATCAGGGCAAAGCGAACATGGTCATCACCATAATCACCAAAGCCGATCCCCGGCGACACGCATACCTTGGCCTCGGCCAGCAGCTTCTTGGAAAACTCCAGCGAGCCCAGGTGCGCATACTCCGGCGGGATCTTCGCCCATACGTACATCGAGGCCTTGGGGTTCTCGACCATCCAGCCCAGCTCGTGCAGCCCTTTCACCAGCAGGTTGCGGCGCTGGCGGTATTGCTCGGCAATGTCGCGCACGCACTGCTGATCGCCTTCCAGTGCGGCAATGGCAGCCACCTGCAGCGGGGTGAAGGTGCCGTAGTCGTGGTAGCTCTTGATCCGCGCCAGGGCGCTGACCAGCTCGGGGTTGCCGACCATGAAGCCGATCCGCCAGCCGGCCATGTTGTAGCTCTTGGACAGGGTGAAGAACTCCACCGCGATGTCCTTGGCCCCCGGCACCTGCATGATCGACGGGGCTTTCCAGCCGTCGTAGACGATGTCGGCATAGGCCAGGTCATGTACCACCAGCACGTTGTACTGCTTGGCCAAAGCCACCACGCGCTCGAAGAAGTCCAGCTCCACGCACTGGGCGGTGGGGTTGGACGGGAAGCCGAGGATCATCATCTTCGGCTTGGGAATCGACTCGCGGATGGCCCGCTCGAGTTCGTTGAAGAAGTCCACACCCGGCACCAGCGGCACCGAACGCACCTGGGCACCGGCGATCACTGCCCCGTAGATATGGATCGGGTAGCTGGGGTTGGGCACCAGCACCGTGTCGCCCTGGTCAAGGGTGGCCAGCATCAGGTGCGCCAGGCCTTCCTTCGAGCCGATGGTGACGATGGCTTCGCTTTCCGGGTCGATGTCGACCTCGTAGCGTTCCTTGTACCAGTTGGATATGGCCCGACGCAGGCGTGGGATACCGCGAGAGGTGGAATAGCCGTGGGTGTCTTCACGCTGGGCGACCTGCACCAGTTTCTCGACGATGTGCGGCGGGGTGGCGCCATCGGGGTTGCCCATGCTCAGGTCGATGATGTCCTCGCCACGGCGGCGGGCAGCCATCTTGAGCTCGGCAGTGATGTTGAAGACGTAAGGGGGGAGACGATCGATGCGCGCAAAGCGGCGCGGCGAACCTGGGTTGGCCATGGCTTCCTCTGAGTACGTAAGCGCCCGGAACCGTCCGAGCGACGTTGGCCGATGTGGCGGCCTGGATCAGAAGATAGTGCCGAAACAGTATGACTGTAAAGGACAATTTCCTGTTTTGTTAGAATTTTTCAGATGTATTTTTTGAAAATTTCAAATTTATATTTCAGGTCCGACCTCTTCGCGGGTAAACCCGCTCCCACAGGGGACGCACCAAGCTCAAATCCTGTGCACGAACCTGTGGGAGCGGGTTCACCCGCGAAAGGGCCAGCACAGGAAAAAACCCATAAAAAAACCCCGGCACAATGGCCGGGGCTTTCGTGTAACAGGCAGCAGTATCAGCGTGCGTAAGTCATCAGCACGTCCGCAGCGGTCTGGCTGTCCACACCCATCATCACGCTCAGGGCAGTGACGGTGAGGATGGAGAAGCCGAACACCTTGCGGGCCCACTTGCTGTCGTCCTCGGCCTTGTAGCCACCCCAGGCCATGTACAGCCAGTACAGGCCCATGGCTGCTGCCACGGCCAGGTAGCCGAGGCCGGCGTAACCGCCGAGGGTAAGCATCAGGGTTGCGAGCACGAAGGCCAGCACGTACAGCACGATCTGCTTCTTCGCCGCGAGGACACCACGTGCCACCGGCAGGACCGGAATGTTGGCAGCGCTGTAATCCTTGAAGCGGAAGATCGCGATGGCAAAGCTGTGCGGCATCTGCCACAGGCTGAACATCACCAGCAGGGTGACTGCAGCCAGGTCGAAGCTGTTGCTCACGGCGCAATAGCCGATCACCGGAGGCATGGCACCAGACAGGCTGCCGACCAAGGTGCCGTGCACCGATTTACGCTTCAGCCACAGGCTGTAGAAACCGACGTAGACGATGAAGCCTACAGCTGCGCAGAACGCCGACAGCGGGTTGGCCTGGACATACAGCAGGCTGAAACCCGCCACCCCGAGCAGGGTGGCGTAGATCAGCGCGAGGGGCAGCGACATGCCGCCCTGGACCATGACGCGGTTCTTGGTGCGCTCCATCTTGTGGTCGATGTCACGGTCGATGCAGTTGTTGAACACGCATCCGGACGCAACCACCAGCGAAGTACCGATCACCACCGCCAGGAACAGGGCGAAATCCACATGGCCCTTCGAGGCAAGGAAGAAACCGCCTGCCACGGAAAGCACGTTACCGAAAATGATCCCCGGTTTGGTGATTTGGATAAAGTGCTTAACGGACATGCAGTCTTACCTCACTTGGCCAACATTTCAAAGTGGATGCTGAACATGATCCACAGCGACAGGCCGACAAGCAGAGCGATCACCAGAGCGGTGAACAGGAACGTCGAGACGTTGCTACGTTGCTCTTTCGAGCGGTCCATGTGCAGGAAGTACACGAGGTGTACGACTACCTGGATCACGGCCATGGCAACAATGATCAGAACGGTCAGGTTCTTCGGCAGGCTTGGCGACATGGCCAGGCCGAACGGGATCGCAGTCAGGATGATCGACAGGATGAAGCCGATCATGTACGACTTGACGCTGCCGTGGTTACCTTCGTGATGAGTGTCGTGTGCGTTAGCCATTACAGAACTCCCAGCAGGTAGACGACGGTGAATACGCAGATCCAGACCACGTCCAGGAAGTGCCAGAACAGGCTCAGGCAGCTCATGCGGGTCTTGGCGGTCGGCGTGATGCCGTGCTTGTTGATCTGGTACATCATGACTGCCATCCAGATCAGGCCGGCGGTCACGTGCAGGCCGTGGGTACCTACCAGGGCGAAGAAGCCCGACAGGAAGCCACTGCGGTTCGGGCCGAAGCCTTCGCCGATCAGGTGATGGAATTCATAGATTTCCATCGCGATGAAGCCTGCACCGAACAGGAAGGTCACAGCCAACCAGCCCAGTACGCCAGCTTTCTTGCCATCGAACATCTTCAGCATGGCGAAGCCGAAGGTGATCGAGGACAGCAGCAGGAACAGCGTTTCAACAGCTACGAAATCGAGCTGGAAGATGTCATGACCCGACGGGCCGCCGGCAAAACTGCCGGACAGCACCGCGTAGGTGGCGAAGAGCGACGCAAACAGGATGCAGTCGGTCATCAGGTACAGCCAGAAACCGAGTACGGTCATCTGGCCCGAGTCGTGGTGGTGGTCGTCATGCCCATGGTCGTGACCATGAGCAGCACCGTGCATTACTTGACTGGACATTGATTACACCCGCTCAAACGATTCGACACGTGCGCCGGCAGGCAGAGCACCTGCTTTGGCCAGCGCTTTCATGCGCTCGCCTTCGATGCGCGCCACTTCTTCGGCCGGAACCATGTAGCCCTGGTCGTCACGCGCAGCGTGGCGAACGAAGACAGCGATGGTTGCAACCAGGCTCGCGCCAACCAGCCACCAGATGTGCCAGATGAAGGCGAAGCCGAAGACGGTCAGGAACAGGCCCATGAACAAACCGGTGGAGGTGTTGCTCGGCATGTGGATCGCTTCGTACTTGGCCGCAGGCTTGTAGGCAACACCGGCTTCCTTGGCTTCGTGCCAGGCATCCAGGCCAACCTTCTCAGGCATGTGGGCGAAGTTGTAGAACGGAGGTGGCGACGAAGTCGACCATTCCAGGGTACGGCCGCCCCATGGGTCGCCGGTCACGTCCAGGTTCTGGTTGCGATCGCGAACCGATACGTACAGCTGGATCAGCTGGCAGGCGATACCGAACAGGATCAGCACGGCGCCGACAACGGCTACGTACAGGTAGGGTTCCCACAGTGGGTTGTCGGAGTGGTTCAGACGACGGGTCATGCCCATGAAGCCCAGGGCGTACAGCGGCATGAACGCAACGTAGAAGCCCGAGATCCAGAACCAGAAGGCAGCCTTGCCCCACTTCTCGTTCAGGGTGAAACCGAAGGCTTTCGGGAACCAGTAGGCGAAGCCGGCGATGTAGCCGAATACCGCACCACCGATGATCACGTTGTGGAAGTGAGCAATTACGAACAGGCTGTTGTGCAGCACGAAGTCAGCACCTGGAACAGCCAGCAGAACACCAGTCATGCCACCGATGGAGAAGGTGATCATGAAGCCCAGGGTCCACATGATCGGCGCGGTGAAGCGCAGACGGCCCTGGTAGATGGTGAACAGCCAGTTGAACAGCTTCACACCGGTCGGAATGGAGATCAGCATCGTCGCCAGGCCGAAGAAGGTGTTGACGCTGGCGCCGGCACCCATGGTGAAGAAGTGGTGCAGCCATACAGCGAAGCCCAGCACGGCGATGGCGCCCGATGCGTAGATCATCGAGTGGTGGCCGAACAGACGCTTGCCTGCGAAGGTGGAGGTAACTTCCGAGAACACGCCGAAGGCCGGCAGGATCAGGATGTAGACCTCAGGGTGACCCCACGCCCAGAACAGGTTGACGTACATCATCGGGTTCCCACCAAGCTCGTTGGTGAAGATGTGGAAGTCCAGATAACGGTCAACAGTCAGCAGAGCGAGTGCAGCGGTCAGGATCGGGAAGGAAGCCACGATCAGCACGTTGGCCCAGGTGCAGGTCCAGGTGAAGATCGGCATGTCCATCAGCTTCATGCCAGGGGCGCGCATCTTCATCACGGTGACGAGGAAGTTCACGCCGGTAAGCGTCGTACCCAGGCCCGAGAGCTGTAGCGCCCAGATGTAGTAGTCGACACCCACCCCAGGGCTGTACTGAATGCCCGCGAGCGGCGGATAGGCAACCCAGCCGGTCTTGGCGAATTCACCAACGCCCAGCGAGATGTTGACCAGCAGCACGCCTGCCAGCAGCAGGTAGAAGCTCAGGGAGTTCAGGAACGGGAAGGCAACGTCACGTGCACCGATCTGCAGAGGAACCGCCAGGTTCATCAGGCCGGTGAAGAACGGCATCGCCATGAAGATGATCATGATCACACCGTGAGCGGTGAAGATCTGGTCATAGTGTTCAGGCGGCAGGTAGCCTTCGGAGCCACCGGTAGCGGCAGCCAGCTGGGTACGCATCATGATGGCGTCGGCAAAGCCGCGCAGCAGCATGACCATCGCGACGATGATGTACATCACCCCGATCTTCTTGTGGTCGACAGTCGTCAACCACTCGGTCCACAAGTAGGTCCACTTGCGGAAGTAGGTGATAGCACCGACGACAGCGATACCACCGAGCGCGATCATGGCAAGCGTCACCATGACTATCGGCTCGTGATAGGGTATCGCCTCCAGGCTTAGTTTACCGAACATCTCTTACTCCTCTGCACCGGCAGCTGGTTGCATACTCGATTCCACACCCTTGGTAGTGGCCAGATCTTTGCTGCCTGCTTCTTCGTGGCTCGGACGACCGCGGTTCATGCCTTCGTACTTGTCGACGATCAGCTGGAACTGGTCAGGCGAAGCCTCGCTATACAGCGCGACTGGGTTGTTTTCGCTTGGTTTGGCCAAGGCGTCGTATTCGGCCTTGTCCAGCTTCTTCGGCGACTGCTTGACCTCGGCGACCCACTTGTCGAAGTCTTCCTGGGAGGTGGCAGTAGCCTTGAATTTCATGCCGGTGAAGCCAGCACCGCTGTAGTTGGCGCTGATACCGTCGAACTCGCCGTTTTCGTTGGCGATCAGGTGCAGCTTGGTGGTCATGCCGGCCATGGCGTAGATCTGGCCGCCCAGGCCCGGGATGAAGAACGAGTTCATCACGGCATCGGAAGTGACGCGGAAGTTAACCGGGGTGTTAGCCGGGAAGACGATCTTGTTGACCGTGGCAATGCCCTGCTCCGGGTAGATGAACAGCCACTTCCAGTCCAGCGCGACCACGTCGATCTGCACTGGCTTCACATCGGAATCCAGCGGACGGTACGGGTCCAGCTTGTGGGTGGAGTGGTAGGTGAAGTAGCCCAGGGCGATGATGATCAGGATCGGGATGATCCACACCGCGGCTTCGATCTTGGTCGAGTGCGACCAGTCGGGGGTGTAGGTGGCAGCCTTGTTGGAAGCACGGTACTTCCAGGCGAAAACCACGGTCATGATAATGACCGGAATCACCACCAGCAGCATCAGGCCGGTAGCGATCAGGATCAGGTTCTTTTGCTCAATGCCGACCTGGCCCTTCGGGTCGAGCAGGGTCCAGTTGCACCCACTGAGTAAAAGCATGCCTAAAAAGGGCAATATGCCAAACAGTCTGGGGTAACGCTTTTTACTCATCTCACGACCTCTAGATCAGCTTGCTTCAATGCAATTTGTGTTTTGGTAGCCAACACTTCGTCCTGCCAAGTGAGGCATTTCACGCCCGTACTCGCTCCTGCCCGGGGTCTGACTGCAGGACCTAGGCGTGAAGCGAGTTAGCGGTGCTTATGGTTTCGTAGGCAACAGGCCTGTACTTCAGACCAAGTCCATTTGGTGCGGGAAAACGCGGAGGGGGGTCCGCCCGGTATCGCCGTTGGGCGAAACTTGACGAAGTCAGCAAAAAGGAGCGCTGGGGCTTCCTTCAATCCTGCGACTTGCAAGCAGTGCCGAACGGAAATTGGGGGCGATTGTAGATAGGTCGCCAACCCTTGACTATGACTTATTGAGCAACAGTCTTTTACAGAATCTGCAACAATACTGCTCAAAAACTCAACTTCGCGACAGTTTGTCGCACCCCGCTTGCTAGGCCCCAAAGCCGCATTCTGCAAGGCCTCCGGGTTGATCTGGATCAAGCGGGGAGCAAATTTCCCCTCTTCTCATGCGGCGCAAAAGACCCCATGCAATTCGGGACTTTTGTCTAAGCCCGGCGTCGGTTGCGATAGATCCCGAGCGGAACCAGGACGGCCGTCAGGACGAACGCAACCAGCGCCCATTGCGCCAGAGACAAACCGAGGATCGGCGGGTACGGCGTGCTGCAGAAGCCGTCGACCTGGAACACCAGCGGCCAGAGCTTGGCCAGCGGCAGGTCGTCCACGATCGGTTGCAGGGTGTCGATGCCGCAACTGACCATGGGGTTGGCGAGTATATACACATGGTTGCCGGCCGCAACGATTCCGCCAATGGCGCTGAGCACCACCAGTGCCTCGAAGAAGGTCAGGCTGCGGCGCCCGGGCATCGCCGCGGCGAGGAAGGCGAACACGGCAATGAACAGCAGCGCATAACGCTGCAGGATGCACAATGGGCAGGGTGCCTCGCCCAGGACTATCTGCATGTAGAGGGCGCCACCGATCAGCGAAATGCAGATCAGGCCCAACAGCACCAGAAAGCGCCGTTCCCGATTCAGGCGCGATGTTTGTTCGTTCATTGCCGGTTCCTTCGATGGATAGTGGCAGCGTGGTCCGCCTGCCTGGGCGCAAGTCTACACGCTGGGCAGGGCCTTTGAGCGTGCCGAGGAAGCGGCGTGATGGCGCTGCTGGGCTATCCGGTGTGGCTGAGACCGGCCGCAACGACGTCGGTTCAACGTCGGGCGGCAAAAAACGGCTGCCGGGTGCCGCGCAGGAGCAAGCCCCTCGACACCCGGGAGTGAAGGATACCGTGATTAAAGGACGATTAACGATGAAAGCTGCACTGGCGCTTTCATCTCTCCTTTATATAGGCAGGAAGGTGAGGTGCGGCCCAGCGGCCGGGATAAATATTCTGTAAGCCTGTACCGGCCTCTTCGCGGGTAAACCCGCTCCCACAGGGCCCCCACAAGGTTCAAAACCTGTGCGATCACTGTGGGAGCGGGTTCACCCGCGAAAGGGCCGGTACAGGCGCTACATCACTCCAGCGCAGCCGCCGGCCCGAAGAACTCGTAGCGGCTCTGCTGCTCTGGCACACCCAGGCCCTTCAGCTGGCGCTTGACCGCCGCCATGAAACCCTTGGGCCCGAGGAAGTAGGCATCCACGTCACGCTCCTGCGGCAGCCACTCGGCCAGCAGGTCCTCGCTCAGCAGGCCCAAGGCATCAGCTGCGGCGCCACCCTGCGGTTCGGCATAGCAGTAGAAGCGCTTGAGCTGCGGGTGACGCGCGGCCAGCTCGTCGATCCAGTCGCGGAAGGCATGCACGGCACCGTTGCGCGCGCAGTGAATGAAATGCACCTCACGCTGGGTTTGCAGTGCCGCCTGCAGCATTGGCAGGGTCGGGGTAATCCCCACGCCACCGCTGATCAGCACCAGCGGCTTGTCGCTGGCAACCAGGGTGAAATCGCCAGCCGGCGGGAACAGCTGCAGGGTATCGCCCACCGCCAGTACGTCGTGCAGGTAGTTGGAGACCTTGCCGCCCGCCTCGCGCTTGACGCTGATGCGGTATTCCTTGCCGTCGCACAATGCCGACAGGGAATAGTTACGGCGCTGCTCGGCACCGTCGATGTCCAGCTTCAGGCCGATGTACTGGCCAGGCTCGGCCTTGAGCACCGGCTTGCCATCCACCGGGGCAAAGTAGAACGATACGATTTCGCTGCTTTCCTGCTCACGGCGTACCAGGCGGAATTCGCGGGTACCGCGCCAGCCACCTTCGGCCTCTTCCTTCTGTTTATAGAGATTCTCTTCGGCACCGATCAGGATGTCGGCCAGCTGGCCATAGGCCGCGCCCCAGGCATCTATCACGGCGGGGGTGGCGATTTCCTTGCCCAGCACTTCTTCGATGGCGCGCAGCAGGCAGCTGCCGACGATCGGGTAGTGCTCGGGCAGAATCTGCAAGGCAACGTGCTTGTTGATGATCTGGCCGACCAGGCCGCCAAGCTGCTCCAGCTGGTCGATGTGGCGGGCATACATCAGCACGCCGTTGGCCAGGGCGCGCGGCTGGTCACCACTGGCCTGGTGGGCCTGGTTGAACAGCGGACGCACTTGCGGGTACTCGCTGAGCATCATCTTGTAGAAGTGGGTGGTCAGCGCCTCGCCGCCGCTTTCCAGCAGGGGGACAGTGGCCTTGATGATTGCACGTTGTTCGGCATTGAGCATTGCAACAACTCCTGAGCCTGTGGCTTCGAATGACTGCCTCGGTCATTACATCAACCGTGCCAACTTTTATCTCCAGCAAAATCAGGCAGTTGACGCCGATCATGTCAAAACGACCCACCCCGGCGTATAGTCATATCGACTTACAGGAGTCAATATGACCACAAAGCCGCTGCTCACCACCCTGCTGCCCCTGGTCAGCGACCTGTCCCGCGACCTGCCCGACCAGGAACGCTATCGCCGCCTGCTGCAGGCCATGCGTGGGTTGCTGCCCTGCGATGCCGCCGCGCTGCTGCGCCTGGACGGCGAGTGGCTGGTGCCGCTGGCAGTGGACGGCCTGAGCCCCGATACACTGGGCCGGCGCTTCCGGGTCAGCGAGCACCCACGCTTCCAGGTCCTGCTCAGCAGCCCGGAACCCACTCGCTTTGCCAGTGACTCCGAGCTGCCCGACCCTTACGACGGCCTGGTCAACACCCCCGATGCCAACCTGGAAGTACATGACTGCATGGGCTGCCCGTTGATGGTTGACGAACGCCCTTGGGGCCTGGTTACCCTCGACGCCCTCACCCCGGGGCAGTTCCAGAGCCTGGAGCTGGGCGCCCTGCAGGCCTTCGCCAGCCTGGCCGCCGCCACGGTCACCGTGGCCGAGCGCATCGAGCACCTGGCCCTGCGCGCGGAAGACGAGCACCACCGCGCCGAGATCTACCGCCAGGCCAGCGGCCAGGATAAAGAGCTGATTGGCCAGAGCCCTGCGCACAAGCGCCTGGTGGAGGAAATCCGCCTGGTCGGTGGCAGCGACCTGACCGTGCTGATCACCGGTGAGACCGGCGTTGGCAAGGAATTGGTGGCCCAGGCCCTGCACCAGGCCAGCAACCGCGCCGACAAACCGCTGGTCAGCCTGAACTGTGCTGCCCTGCCCGACACCCTGGTGGAAAGCGAACTGTTCGGCCATGTGCGCGGTGCCTTCACCGGTGCCCATGGCGAGCGCCGTGGCAAGTTCGAACTGGCCAATGGCGGCACACTGTTCCTCGACGAAGTCGGTGAACTGCCGCTGACGGTGCAAGCCAAGCTGCTGCGTGTGCTGCAGAGCGGCCAGTTGCAGCGCCTGGGCTCGGACCGCGAGCACCGGGTGGATGTGCGCCTGATCGCAGCCACCAACCGCGACCTGGCAGCAGAAGTACGCACTGGCAACTTCCGCGCCGACTTCTATCATCGCCTCAGCGTGTACCCGCTGCACGTGCCACCGTTGCGCGAACGTGGGCGAGATGTGCTGCTGTTGGCCGGCTACTTCCTCGAACAGAACCGTTCGCGCCTGGGCCTGAACAGCCTGCGCCTGAGCAGCGAAGCCCAGGCCGCGCTGCTGGCCTACGACTGGCCAGGCAACGTGCGTGAACTGGAACACCTGATCGGTCGCTCGGCGCTCAAGGCGCTGGGCCAACACCCTGACAGGCCACGCATCCTTACCCTGGAAGCCATCGACCTGGACCTGCGCGCAACGGCAACGCCCGGCATCCCGCCCTCCCCTGCCGCGTCCTTGCAGGCAGCACCGCTACCCGAGGGGGGTCTGCGCGAAGCCGTCGACGCCTACCAGCGCCAGGTGATCGAAGCCTGTCTGCAGCGGCACGAAGGAAACTGGGCAGCGGCTGCCCGGGAACTCGGCCTGGACCGCGCCAACCTTAGCCGCCTGGCCCGTCGGCTGGGGCTGCGCTGATTGAAACCAGCGCGGTACCTGTGGGAGGTGGCCCGGCCCTTTGGCCTGCGCTGTCGCATGAATAGCTGAACTTGCAAGCAATCCGCGTACCCTGTGGGAGCGGCTTTAGCCGCGAAGAATCCAACGCGGTGCATGGCACCGGCTGCGCCGGTGTTCGCGGCTAAAGCCGCTCCCACAGGGGCCCGAGCATTCCTTGGCTCGGTGCAAAATGACTAAAGCCAAGCCCGAACAGGCCGATAACCGGTTACTCCCTGTTCCCCATGAAGGTCACCATGGCCACGCAAAATGCCCGCGCGGACTCGCTGTCCCTGCTGCTGTTCACCCTGCGCAGCGGCAAGTTGATGGCAATCAACCTGCTCAAGGTCAGCGAGATCATCCCTTGCCCGGCGCTGACCAAGCTGCCCGAATCACACCCCCACGTGAAAGGCGTGGCGACCCTGCGCGGCAACCCGCTGTCGGTCATCGACCTGTCCCGCGCCATTGGCGAACGGCCGCTGGCCGATCCGGACGGTGGCTGTCTGATCGTTACCGAGATCAGCCGCTCGCGTCAGGGCCTGCATGTGCAGGCGGTCAGCCGCATCGTGCATTGCCTGAGCACCGACATCAAACCACCACCCTATGGCTCAGGCAGCCGATCGTTCATCACCGGCGTGACCCGGGTCGACAACACCCTGGTGCAGGTGCTGGACATCGAAAAAGTCATCCATGCCATCGCCCCGCCGACGCCTGAGCCGCCTCAGCGCACCTTGAGCGAGGAAGACGCCAGCCTGCTGGCCGCAGCCAATATCCTGGTGGTGGATGACAGCCAGGTGGCCCTGCAGCAGTCGGTGCACACCCTGCGCAACCTCGGCGTCGAATGCCACACCGCGCGCAGCGCCAAGGACGCCATCAACGTGTTGCTGGACCTGCAAGGCACCGCGCAGGAAATCAACGTGATCGTCTCCGACATCGAAATGAGCGAAATGGACGGCTACGCCTTCACCCGCACCCTGCGCGAAACCCCCGACTTCCAGCACCTGTACATATTGCTGCATACCTCGCTGGACAGCGCCATGAGCAGCGAAAAGGCGACCCAGGCCGGGGCCAATGCCATCCTCACCAAGTTCTCCTCGCCGGAGCTGACCGATTGTCTGGTGGTGGCGGCGCGCGCCGTGGTGTTCGCCGAGCGTTGATATATTCGGAGACAAACTCCCCGGCTTGCCGCCGGGGTCGAGTCGGGCATAATTCGCGCCCCTCGCAGGTAACTTGCCGGAATCGTGTATGAAGTTTCTCAGCTCTATCCTGATCAGTTGCGCCCTCTTCAGCGGTATTGCCCAGGCTTCCAGCAGCCAGGCCTGGAACGAGCAGCGCCAGCAGATGCTCAAGGCCTGCCTGGCCGCCAGCCAGTTCAAGGACGCACACGCCCGCAGCAAGCCTGCCGAGTTCGATGACCAGGTGGGCATGAGTGCCCTGCTGATCGAAGGCGTCTACCCCCAGAAGCACATGCAGCAGCGCACCGGCACCGAGTTGTGCCTGTACGACCGCCAGCACCAGCGCGCCTTTGTCAGCGAATGGAGCCCGGAAGCCAAGTGACCGACAACCTGCGTTTCGCCTGTACCGGCTGCGGCAAGTGCTGCACCGGCCACCACGTGCCCTTGACCCTGGCCGAAGCACGCCGCTGGGCGGACAACGCCGGCCAGGTGGTGGTACTGATCGAAGCCTTTGTGGCGGACGGCCCTGGCATGCCGGTAGAACAGCGTGATCATGTGCTGCGTCGCTCCCATCCCGTGCCCTGCGGCGACAGCGAGGCACGCGTATCGGTGACCTTTGCCGCGTTCAATCCCGGCCGCTGCCGCAACCTCGACGACAACGACCTGTGTACCATCTATGACCAGCGGCCGCTGGTCTGTCGCATCTACCCGGTGGAAATCAACCCGCATATCCCGCTGCGGCCGGACAGCAAGGACTGCCCGCCGGAAGCCTGGCAGCAGGGGCCGGATCTGATTCACGGCACGCAACTGGTCGATGCCGAACTGGAGGCACTGGTGCAGGCCTCGCGCCAGGCCGACCGCGATGACATCGCCGCGAAGGTGGCGGTGTGCCAGGCGCTGGGGATGACCACCAGTGCACTCAAGGGCAACGGATTTACTGCCTACCTGCCTGACATGGGGGCCTTCCGCGCGGGTCTGGAGCAGGTACCGGAGGCTGGCCTGGCACAGTGGACCCTGCACGTGGAGGACGCGGCGCTGGTGGCGAGCTTGCAGGAACATGGTTTGCGCACCACCAGCGAGCCCCCGGTGTATTACGCCTTCATCAGCTTCTAGCTATGCCTTGGCGGGGCAACCGCCTTGCACAGGAACCAAAGCCTGCCGCGGTCCCTGTGGGAGCGGGCGTGCCCGCGAACACCGGCGCAGCCGGTGCCATGCACCGCGTTGGATTCTTCGCGGCTAAAGCCGCTCCCACAGGGGGCGCAGTTCGCATGCTAGGTGCGTAGTGGCGCGGCAAGCGAAACTGACAGCGCTGTCAGCCAGCGGTCACGCTGCCGACCCGGTTCGGGGGCTATAAGATTGAATACAGCTCCCTTCCCTCCCCTCCGGCCAAGGTGCCCGCACCGATGCGACGTCCGTCCCGCCCTGTCCTCCTCGCCACCCTGGCGCTCCTCGTCCTGGCGGTAGCGGGTCTCTGGTTCGGCCAGCGCCAGCCCGCACCTGCCGCCCGCGCGCAAACCGCCGTGCCGGTGCGCGTGGTCAGTGTCGTCCAGCAGAACGTGCCGCGCTATACCAGCGCCATCGGTTCGGTGCTGTCGCTGCACAGCGTCGAAGTGCGCCCGCAAGTGGAGGGGGTACTGACCCAGGTGCTGGTCAAGGAAGGCCAGTGGGTGAAGGAAGGCGACCTGCTGGCCACCCTCGACGACCGTGCCATCCGCGCCAGCCTCGACCAGGCCCGTGCCGAACTGGGCCAGAGCCAGGCGCAGATCCAGGTCGCCAATGTCGACCTGCAGCGCTACCGCCTGCTGAGTACCGACAACGGCGTATCGAAGCAGACCCTCGACCAGCAGCAGGCCCTGGTCAACCGCCTGCAGGCCACGGTCAAAGGCAACCAGGCAGCCATCGCCAATGCCGAGGTGCAGCTGTCGTACACACAGGTCCGCTCGCCGGTGACCGGCCGGGTGGGTATTCGTAACGTCGACCCCGGCAACCTGGTGCGCACCAGCGATACCCGCAGCCTGTTCAGCGTCACCCAGATCGACCCGATCGCCGTCGAGTTCGCCCTGCCACAGCAAATGCTGCCGACCCTGCAGAGCCTGCTGAAGGCGCCCACCCCGGCGCTGGTGCAGGCCTATATGGACGCCGACGGCGAACGCAGCCTGCTCGGTGAAGGCCACCTGGCGCTGATCGACAACCAGATTTCCACCACCACCGGCACCGTGCGGGTAAAAGCCGAGTTCGACAACAAGGACGGCCGCCTGTGGCCGGGCCAGCTGGTCACCATTCGCCTGCGCACCGCAGTGGAAGAAAACGCCCTGGTAGTGCCGCCGCCGGTGGTGCAACGCGGCGTCGACGGGCACTTCGTCTACCGCCTGGACGGTGACAGGGTCACCAGTGTGCCGGTCAAGGTGCTGTACCAGGACAGCGGGCTGAACATCATTGCCGGGGTCAAGCCGGGCGAGCGCCTGGTGCTCGACGGCCAGTCACGGCTCAAGCCCGGTTCGCGGGTCGAAGTGGCCCCTGACGCCCCCGCCCCCTCGGAAATGGCTGACCGCCGGAGCCAGCCATGAACACGCGCAACGGTGTTTCGGCCTGGTGCATCGACCACCCCATCGCCACCTTGCTGCTGACCTTCGCCCTGGTGCTGCTGGGGGCCATCGCTTTCCCGCGCCTGCCGGTAGCGCCGCTACCTGAGGCAGACTTCCCGACCATTCAGGTGACCGCCCAGCTGCCCGGCGCCAGCCCGGAAACCATGGCCTCGTCGGTGGCCACGCCGCTGGAAGTGCAGTTCAGCGCCATCCCTGGCATGACCCAGATGACCAGCAGCAGCGCGCTGGGCTCGACCACCCTGATCCTGCAGTTCACGCTCGACAAGAACATCGACACTGCCGCCCAGGAAGTGCAGGCGGCGATCAACACCGCCACTGCGCGCCTGCCACAAGACCTGCCCAACCCGCCGACCTGGCGCAAGGTCAACCCCGCCGACAGCCCGGTGCTGGTGATGACCGTCAGCTCCAGCCAGATGCCCGGCAACGAACTCAGCGACTACGCCGAAACCCTGCTGGCGCGCCAGCTGAGCCAGATCGAAGGGGTGGGCCTGATCAACATCACCGGGCAACTGCGCCCGGCGATCCGCGTGCAGGCGCAACCCGAGAAGCTGGCGGCCATCGGCCTGACCCTGGCCGACCTGCGCCACGCCATCCAACAGACCAGCCTGAACCTGGCCAAGGGCGCGCTGTACGGCGAGCACAGCGTGTCGACCATCGCCGCCAACGACCAGTTGTTCCACCCCGACGACTACGCCCAGCTGATCGTCTCGTACCGTGACGGTGCACCGGTGCACCTGAAGGACGTGGCCAAGGTGATCAACGGCGCCGAGAACGCCTACGTCAAAGCCTGGTCCGGCGACCAGCCGGGACTGAACCTGGTGATCTTTCGCCAGCCCGGCGCCAACATTGTCGATACCGTGGACCGGATAATGGCCGCGCTGCCCATGCTGCAGGAGATGCTGCCGGCCTCGGTCGAGGTGTCGGTGCTGCAGGACCGCACCCAGACCATCCGCGCCTCGCTGCACGAAGTGGAGCTGACCCTGATGATCGCCGTGGCCCTGGTGATCGGGGTGATGGCGCTGTTCCTGCGCCAGTGGTCAGCGACCCTGGTGGTGTCCAGCGTGCTCGGCGTATCGCTGATTGCCAGTTGTGCGCTGATGTACATCTTCGGCTTCAGCCTGAACAACCTGACCCTGGTGGCCATCGTCATCTCGGTGGGCTTCGTGGTCGACGATGCCATCGTCGTGGTGGAGAACATCCACCGCCACCTGGAGGCCGGCGACGACAGCCGCACGGCGGCGCTCAAGGGCGCGGGGGAAATCGGCTTTACCGTGGTGTCGATCAGTTTCTCGCTGATTGCCGCGTTCATCCCGCTGCTGTTCATGGGCGGTGTGGTCGGCAGGCTGTTCAAGGAGTTCGCCCTTACCGCCACCGCCACCATCCTGATTTCGGTGGTGGTTTCGCTGACCCTGGCACCAACCCTGTGTGCGCTGTTCATGCGCCGCCCGCCCGGCGAGCACAAGGGCGGCTTCGGCGAGCGCCTGGTCAGGTGGTACGAAAAGGGCCTGGACCACGCCCTCGCCCACCAGCGCCTGACCCTCGGCGTGTTCGGCCTGACCCTGGCCCTGGCGGTGGCAGGTTACGTAGGTATCCCCAAGGGCTTTTTCCCGCTGCAGGACACCGGCTTCATCCTCGGCACCAGCGAGGCGGCGGCGGATGTGTCGTACCCATCGATGATCGAGAAGCACCAGGCGCTGGCCAAGATCATCGAGGCCGACCCGGCGGTGCGCGCGTTCTCCCACTCGGTGGGCGTTACCGGCAGCAACCAGACCATCGCCAACGGCCGCTTCTGGATCGCCCTCAAGCCGCGTGGCGAGCGCGATGTGTCGGCCAGCGCACTGATCGACCGGCTGCGGCCCAAGCTGGCCCAGGTGCCGGGCATCGTCCTGTACATGCGCGCCGGCCAGGACATCAACCTCAGCTCCGGCCCGTCGCGCACCCAGTACCAGTACGTGCTCAAGAGCAACGACGGCATGGCGCTGAACCTGTGGACCCAGCGCCTGACCGAGCGCCTGCGGGAAAACCCGGCGTTGCGCGACCTGTCCAACGACCTGCAACTGGGCGCCAGCGTCACCCGCATCGATATCGACCGCCAGGCCGCGGCACGTTTCGGCCTGACCACCACCGATGTCGACCAGGCGTTGTACGACGCCTTCGGCCAGCGGCAGATCAGTGAGTTCCAGACCGAGACCAACCAGTACAAGGTGATCCTCGAACTGGATGCCCGCCAGCGTGGCAAGGCCGAAAGCCTCAACTACTTCTACTTGCGCTCGCCGCTGACCAACGAGATGGTGCCGCTGTCGGCAGTGGCCCATGTGGCGCCGCCCGGTACCGGGCCGCTGTCGATCAGCCACGACGGCCTGTTCCCGGCGACCAACCTGTCGTTCAACCTGGCCCCTGGCGTGGCCCTGGGCGATGCGGTGGCCATCCTTGAACGCACCCAGCGCGAGCTGGGCATGCCCGATTCCATCAGCGGCAACTTCCAGGGCGCGGCCCAGGCCTTCCAGAGTTCGCTGTCCAGCCAGCCATGGCTGATCCTGGCAGCACTGGTGGCGGTGTACATCATCCTCGGTGTGCTGTACGAAAGCTTCGTCCACCCATTGACGATCATCTCCACCCTGCCCTCGGCCGGCCTCGGCGCGCTGATACTGCTGTGGGCCATGGGCCAGGACTTCAGCATCATGGGGCTGATCGGCGTGGTGCTGCTGATCGGCATCGTCAAGAAAAACGGCATCCTGCTGATCGACTTCGCCCTCGAAGCCCAACGCCGCCATGGCCTGACGCCGGAGCAGGCGATCCACCAGGCCTGCCTGACGCGCTTCCGGCCGATCATCATGACCACCCTTGCCGCCCTGCTCGGTGCGGTGCCGCTGATGTTCGGCTTCGGCACCGGCGCCGAACTGCGCCAGCCACTGGGCATCGCCGTGGTTGGCGGCCTGCTGGTGAGCCAGGCGCTGACGCTGTTCACCACCCCGGTCATATACTTGGCCCTGGAGCGCCTGTTCCACCGCCGCCGGGCCGCCCGTGCGGCGGCGCCCAGTGCCAGTTAGGACAAGCTCATGCGTGTACTGATCATCGAAGACGAAGAAAAAACCGCCGACTACCTGCATCGCGGCCTCAGCGAGCAGGGGTTTACCGTCGACCTGGCGCGGGACGGCATCGACGGCCTGCACCTGGCCCTGGAAGGTGACTATGCAGTGATCGTGCTGGATGTGATGCTGCCGGGCCTGGACGGTTATGGCGTGCTGCGCGCCCTGCGCGCGCGCAAGCAGACGCCGGTGATCATGCTGACCGCCCGCGAACGGGTCGAAGACCGTATCCATGGCCTGCGCGAGGGTGCCGACGACTACCTGGGCAAGCCGTTCTCCTTCCTCGAACTGGTCGCCCGCCTGCAGGCCCTGACCCGCCGTAGCAGCAACCATGAACCCCTGCAGGTGCAGGTGGGTGACCTGTGGATCGACCTGATGGCGCGCAAGGTCACGCGCGCCGGCCAGCGCCTGGAGCTGACGGCCAAGGAGTTCTCGCTGCTCAGCGTGCTGGCCCGCCGGCAAGGCGAAATCCTGTCGAAGACGGCGATTGCCGAGCTGGTCTGGGACATCAATTTCGACAGCGATGCCAACGTCGTCGAAGTGGCGATCAAGCGCCTGCGCGCCAAGCTCGACGGGCCTTTTGACAACAAGCTGCTGCACACCATCCGAGGCATGGGCTATGTCCTGGAAAACCGTGCCGGGTAATTCCATCGCGCTGCGCCTGTCGGCACTGTTCATCCTGGTGGCGCTGGGCGTGTTCCTGCTGATCGGCTCGGCGCTGTACCGCCAGGTCGACCGCAGCCTCGACCTGCTGCCGCAGGCAGAGCTGGATGCACGTTTCAGCGTGCTCGAATCCACCCTCAACCGCTTCGGCAGCCCGGAACACTGGGTCAAGATCAACAACAAGCTCAACCTGCTCAGTGAAGAGGACAAGCGCATTCGCTTCTGGGTAGTCAGCAGCAACCCGGCCTACGAATACGGCCACCCCAGCGAGCTGGTCCGCGCCTTCGCCGAAGGGGCACAGGGCATGCGCGACCTGCGCCTGCCCGACCGGCCCTACCCTTACAAGGTGCTGGTCAGCGAGCTGCCGGCCCTGGGTGAGCGACCGCCGCTGCGCTTTCTGATCGGCATCGACACCGAAACCTTCTGGCAGGCCCAGCACAGCCTGCTGGTGGCGATTGTCGGGCTGGCGGTGCTTGGCGTGCTGCTGGCCTCGCTGCTGGGCTACTGGGTGGCGCGCATCGGCCTGCGCCCGCTGCTGGCATTGTCCGTTGAGGCCCAGGCGCTGGCCCCTCCGCGCCTGGACGGGCGCCTGCAGACCCACGCCCTGGCCCCGGAGCTGGCGCAATTCGCTGGCGCCTTCAACGCTGCGCTTGACCGGGTAAGCCAGGCCTATTCGCGGCTGGAGGCGTTCAATGCCGACGTCGCCCACGAATTGCGCTCGCCGCTGACCAACCTGATCGGCCAGACCCAGGTGGCACTGACCCGCGGGCGCAGCGCCGAGCACTACTTCGAAGTGCTGCAATCGAACCTAGAGGAGCTGGAGCGCCTGCGCAGCATCATCAACGACATGCTGTTCCTGGCCAGCGCCGACCAGGGCAGCAAGGCCACCGCCCTGACCCAGGCCTCGCTGGCCGAAGAAGTGGCGACCACCCTCGACTACCTGGACTACATCCTTGAAGACGCGCAGGTCAGCGTGAGCGTGAGCGGCGATGCCCAGGTGCCCATCGAAAAGGCGCAGCTGCGCCGGGCACTGATCAACCTGCTGAACAACGCCGTGCAGCACACTGCACCGCACCAGGTGATCGAGGTGCAGATCGCTGCCGGGCCGGAGCAGGTCAGCATCGCCGTGAGCAACCCGGGGCCGGCGATCGACGATGAGCACCTGCCGTTGCTGTTCGAACGCTTCTACCGGGTGGATGCAGCACGCAGCAACAGCGGCGGGGGTAACCACGGGTTGGGCCTGGCGATCGTCAAGGCGATTGCGCTGATGCATGGTGGGGAGGTGTTTGTGCGTAGTGCGGCTGGGGCCAATACCTTTGGTATCAGGCTGCCCACCCATGCCTGACAGGAGGCCGCTCCCACAAAAGTAAAGACCGCGCAGGCTCTCTAGCATGCGGCTTTGCGGCGAAAGTCCTATTGCTTTTTCCTGCGATAATTACCTTTTGCGCAACAGTGCTTATCGCACTTCGCTCTGTTTCAAGTGTATTGAAAGGACTAACTTTACCCCCGTCCTCATTAGCACTTGCACCGCAAGAAGGTAGTTTCAAATGTCCAACAGTATGGGTATTGCCAGCGTCTTCGTCCTGTCTTCCCTGTTGTTGTCGCCCCTGGCCATGGCCGAAGAATCCCAAGCGTTCGTCACCCGTAACGCTGAGTTTGCCGCAGTCCACCAAGAGTTCCGCGAAGCCGTAGCCGCACAGCAGGCCGATTCAGCCAAAGACGCAAAACAGACCGCTTCCAAGGTTTCTATCGATGCCAATGCCGACAGCTGATCAAGCGCTGTCGCTGCTCCCGTTTTCCCTTGGCTACGCCATGGGCACCACCGGTGCCGATATGTTAGCCTTTTAAAGCCGCTGCCGATCAGCGGCTTTTTTTATGTGCTTTAACTATCAGCCCAGCTGTAACGTTCACCTATAAAAAAGACGCACATTCGAAAATAAAAACTGCCCCACCGTCAGACCAAAGGAGCTAGTACCGGTGCCTTCCGCGTTTCGTTTTACCCCGCTGTTCATTGCGTTGACTGCAACGATCCCTTTCGCCGCCCAGGCAGATGAAGACAAGGCTGATGGCTTCATCGAAGGCTCGTCCTTCAACCTGCATTTCCGTAATGCCTACTTCAACCGCGACAACCGCAACGCCGGCGTGCGCGACACCCGCGAGTGGGGCCAGGGCGCGGTTGCGCGCTTCGAGTCGGGCTACACCCCGGGCGTGATCGGCTTTGGTCTGGATGCCCATGCCATGCTGGGCCTGAAACTGGACGGCGGTGGCGGCCATGCTGGCACCAGCATCCTGCCAACCCACCAGAAGAACGAAGACGAACTGGGTGCTGCCCCGCACTCGTTCTCCACTGCCGGTGCCGCAGTCAAGCTCAAGGCCTTCGGCACCGAGCTGAAAGCCGGTGACCTGTTCCTGACCAACCCGGTGATCGCCGGCGGCGAATCCCGCATGCTGCCGCAGACCTTCCGTGGGGTTAGCCTGACCAACACCAGCATCGACGGCCTGCTGCTCGAAGGCGGCCAGGTCAGCTTCACCAAGCCGTACAACCAGAGCGGCCACCGCCGCATCGACACCTACTACGGCTCGCTGGACGAGCATGACAAGAGCAAGCACCTGAACTGGGCCGGCGCGTCGTGGAGCGGTACCCCGAACGTTACCGCCAACCTGTATGCAGCCGAGCTGAAGGACATCTGGAACCAGTACTACGCCGACTTCGACTACACCTACGTGGTCAACGACCTGGTCAGCCTGAATCCGGGCGTGCACTTCTATCACACCCAGGACACCGGCCAGGCCTTGCTGGGCAAGATCGACAACAACACCTACAGCGTGCACTTCACCGTCAACGCCGGGTTCCACAGCGTCACTGCCGCCTACCAGCGGGTCAATGGCAACACGCCGTTCGACTACATCAACCTGGGCGACAGCATCTACCTGGACAACTCGCGCATGTACTCGGATTTCAACGCGCCAAACGAGCGTTCGTGGAAGCTGCAGTACAACTATGACTTCGCCGGTGTGGGCATCCCTGGTCTGACCACGGTGCTGTCGTACTCGCGCGGTGAAGCGGACCTGACCAAGGCTACCCAGGACACCACCCACTACGACTACTACCGTGCCGATGGCAAGAACGCCATGCACTGGGAGCGCGACCTGGACGTGAAGTATGTGTTCCAGGAGGGTGATCTGAAGGACCTGTCGGTGCTGGTGCGCTATGCCACCCACCGTGGCAGCCAGGGCTATGCATCGATCGACAGCAACAGCGACAACGATGAACTGCGCGTGATCGTGGATTACCCGTTGAACGTGTTCTGATCCTGGTTTACGGGACGCACACATAACCCCTGTGGGAGCGGGTTCACCCGCGAACACCGGCGAAGCCGGTGCCAGACACCGCGTTGGTTTCTTCGCGGGTGAACCCGCTCCCACAGGGGCTTGTGGACAGTCCAAAACAAGGTATACCGTGATTCCGTCGGACAAATGTTGTTCGACAATCCCCGCTTCCCTAGAATGTCGCCGCCGCGAATGGCCCTGCCCACGCAGTAGCGAGCATGACCCCCCGACCACCGCGTTTCGCACTCTACAGATCGCACCCCGAGCTGATCCTCAACCTGGGCAGTTGCCTTGCCGTGCTCGCCATTGTGGCCATCGTCAGCTACCTGCTGGCGCGTGAGCGCGACAATGTCGAGCTGTCGGCGATCCGCTCGTCCAACAATATCGTCCAGCTGATCGAAAGCGACATCCTGCGCAACGTCGAACTCTACGACCAGTCACTGCAGGGCCTGATCTGGGCGGTCGGGCGCAAGGATCTGCCGGAAATTCCCGCCCCGGTGCGCCAACGCCTGCTCTTCAATGAAGCCTTCGTCGACCGCAAGCGCGGTGACGTGCTGTGGCTGGACAAGCAAGGCAACGTGGTAGGCGATTCCACCAGCAGCGTGCCACGCCGGGCCAACTTCGGCGACACCGGGGTGTTCCAGGCACACCTGCACAACCCCAACCTCGGACTGCTGGTGGGCCCACCGTTCAAGGCTACGCTCGGCGACCAGGACTGGTGCATCAGTTTCAGCAGGCGCATCTCCGGCCCCAATGGCGAGTTCGCTGGTCTGGCAGCGGGTGCGCTGCGCCTGTCTTACTTCAGCGACCTGTTCCGGCGACTGGATATCGGTGATGACAGCAACATCAGCCTGTTCAACGCCGACGGACAGCTGCTCGCCCGCCAGCCATCACGGCCACAAGATCCGCTTATAGGCACCAACTACGCCAATCGCGCCAATTTCAAGCGCATACTCAACGAACAGAGCGGTAGTTTCACCGCCCGCTCCGGCAGTAGTGCCACGCTGCGCATGTACACCTTTGCCCGAGTCCCGCAGCTGCCGCTGATCGTGCTGGTGGCTCACTCCGCCGAGGAGGTGTTCCAGTCCTGGCGCCGCACGGCGATCGTCGTCAGCGTCGCCACCGGCGTACTGTGCGTAGGAATCCTCTGGCTGACACTGTTGCTGGGGCGCGAATTGCGCCGCCGCCAGGAGGCCGAACAGTGCCTGGCGACCCTTGCCGCTACCGACAGCCTGACCGGCCTGGCCAACCGCCGCCACCTGGATCAGGTACTGCGCCAGGAATGGGCCCGCGCCCAGCGCAACCGCACGCCGTTGGCGGTGCTGATGGTGGATGTTGACCACTTCAAGGCCTTCAACCAGCGCCATGGCCACGCCGGTGGCGACCATGCCTTGCGCGAAGTGGCCAAGGCCATCGAGGCGTGCATCCGTCGCCCGGCCGATCTGGCGGCGCGCTATGGCGGTGAGGAGTTCCAGGTAGTGCTGCCGGAAACCGACCTGGCCGGTGCGAGACTGCTGGCCGAGCGCATCCGCGCCCGCGTCGAGGCGCTGGCGCCGTTTGCCGACGATGCCCACTCGGTCACCGTGAGCATCGGTATCGGCCTGTCGGGCACTCAGCACGACCTGGCGAGGGTGCTGGGTGCTGCGGACGAAGCGCTCTACCGGGCCAAGGCCAAAGGCCGCAACCGGGTAGAGGGGCCTGCCGACTAGGCGCGGGCGCGCGCGGCGTTGCGCAGGGCCCTGACCTGGTCATGGTTGCGCTGCACGCCTTGCAGCTGTTTTTCCACCAGGGTGTAGGTCTGGTCGCTGGCGCCGCGGCCCAGCTTCACCAGTTTCTCACGGGCTTCCTTGTAGGCCTTGAGGGCATGGTCCTCGCCCCGCTCCACCTCGTTCAGCACCGCTTCCTCATCCTTGCCGGTCACCATCGCCTTGAGGTTGACCCAACCCCGATGCAGGTCACCGCTGATGCTGGTGGAGGTTTCCGGGTCGCCCCCCAGGCGGCGCACCTCGCTCTGCAGTTCACCGGCAGCATTGGCACACTCACCGGCACGTTGAACGAAGAACGCTTTCAGTTCGGGGTTCTTCACATCATCGGCCGAGGCTTTGAAGCCTTTCTCGCCATCCTTGCTGTACTCGATCAGGTCGTTGAGCACATCGATCACGTCTTTGTTGGGATTGCTCATGGTACGAACTCCTTGGCAGGTGATAGTCATCTGTAAGGGAGCAGCGTTCGTGCCAACCTTGTGCTCTCAATAAAATACTTTTAAATCAAATAGATATGATGACAAGAGTAAATGCTGAAACCGGCGTTCTGCATGATTGCCGCTTGGGCCTTCGTGCAGATTGCAGTATGGTCGGCGCTTTTCAACAGCCAGGTGCGCCGATGATGAAGCCGGAAACCCTCGAACTGCTGGTGACCCGCACCATGCCATTTGGCAAGTACCAGGGACGAATCATTGCCGACCTGCCAGGTGATTACCTGGCCTGGTTTGCACGCAAGGGTTTCCCGGCGGGGGAACTGGGTGGGCTATTGGCGTTGATGCATGAGATCGACCACAACGGGCTGGGCGATCTGCTTGTGCCGTTGCGGCAGAAGCACGGGCGTTGACCTGCTCCGGCCTCTTCGCGGGCACGCCCGCTCCCACAGGTACTGCAAGCTTCAAGATCATGCAGTACCTGTGGGAGCGGGCGTGCCCGCGAAGAGGCCACTAATGCCTACAGAAGTCTCTAGCCCTTCACCGGCACCACCGCCAACTCCACCCGCTCGCTTTTCTTGATCACCGCATACACCACCGCCGTCAGCAGGCTACCCGCCACGATCGCCAACAAGTACAACAGCGCATGGTTGATCGCATTGGGGATCAGCAGCACGAACAGGCCGCCATGCGGCGCCATCAGCTTGCAGCCGAAGTACATCGACAATGCCCCGGTCAACGCCCCGCCGGCCACGCTGGCCGGAATTACCCGCAGCGGGTCCTTGGCGGCAAACGGGATCGCCCCTTCAGAGATGAAGCACAGCCCCAGCGCCAGGGCCGCCTTGCCCGCCTCGCGCTCGCTCTGGGCGAACTTGCGTCGGGCCAGGAAGCTGGCGATACCCAGGCCAATGGGTGGCACCATGCCGGCGGCCATGGTCGCCGCCATCGGTGCATAGCTCGACGAGGCCAACAGCCCCACCGAGAAGGCATAGGCGGCCTTGTTGATCGGCCCGCCCAGGTCGACGCACATCATGCCACCCAGCAACAGGCCCAGCAGAATGGCATTGGTGGTGCCCATGCTGTCGAGAAAATGCGTAAGGCCTTCCAGCATCGCCGCCACAGGCTGGCCGACCACATAGATCATCACCAGGCCGGTGAACAGGCTGGCCAGCAGCGGAATGATCAGGATCGGCTTGAGTGCCTCCAGACTGCTGGGCAGGCGCGCCCAGCGGGCAATCGCCTTGGCGCTGTAACCGGCGAGGAAGCCGGCGACGATACCACCGATGAAACCGGCGCCAAGGGTACTGGCCAACAGGCCGCCGATCATGCCGGGTGCCAGCCCCGGGCGGTCGGCGATGGACCAGGCGATATATCCCGCCAGCAGCGGTACCATCAACTTGAACGCAGCCTCGCCGCCGATCTGCATCAACGCGGCCGGCAAGGTGCCCGCTTCTTTATAAGCCTCGATACCGAACACGAACGACAGGGCAATCAACAAGCCGCCAGCCACCACCATCGGCAGCATGAACGACACGCCGGTGAGCAGATGCTTGTATACCCCGGTCTTCTCGCCCCTCACTGGCGTGGTCACTGCTGCGGCATCGCTGCTGTTTTCCACCTTGGCTTCGGCCAGGGCCTTGTCCAAGGTGGCACGGGCCTGTTTGAGGGCGATACCGGTGCCGCAACGGTAGATGCGCTTGCCGGCGAAACGTGCGGTGGGCACTTCGATGTCGGCGGCCAGCAGCACTACATCAGCTGCGGCGATGGCTTCGGCAGACAAAGGGTTGCGCGCACCGACCGAGCCCTGGGTCTCGACGGTGAACTGGTAGCCCAGTTGCTGCGCAGCCTGTTGCAAGGCTTCCGCAGCCATGAATGTATGCGCGACGCCAGTCGGGCAAGCCGTGACGGCGACGATGCGTGCGCCAGCGCTGCCTGCTTCGGCCGGGCTGCCTGGCACTGTGGCCAGCAGCTGGGCGTTGGCCGCCGCTTCATCGAGGAAGCCTTCACGGTCGGCCAAAGCCTGGGACGGCGTGCTCTGGTACACGCGCTTGCCGACGAAACGGGCCAGGTCCACCGGGCCGGTGCTGACCACCAGCACCCAGTCGGCCTCGGCAATCTGCGTGGTGCTCAGTCGCCGCTCGGGGTGGCCGGCATCCTGCACTTCGACGCTGGTACTCCAGCCGCGCCGCTGGGCTGCGGCGGACAGCAAGCGCGCGCTCAGCACGCTCGACACCTGGCCATTGGGGCAGGCAGTGACAATGGCAATGTTCATCGGCAACCCTCTTGTTGTTCTGTCAGTTGCACACCGGCTTCCAGGCGCGCCAGTTGCTCGCGGTCACGGATGCCGAAACCAACCTGGGTAACAGCCTGGGCGGCGATCGCGGTGGCACGGGTCAAGGTTTGCGCTGGGGCTTCGCCCAGCAGCAGACCGTGGACCATGCCGGCCACCAGCGAATCACCTGCGCCCACCGTGCTGGCGACCTGCACCTTGGGCGGGCAAGCATGCATGGCCAGGTCGCGGGCGAACCAGCTGACGCCCTGCTCGCCCGCCGACACCACCACGTGTTCGACGCCACTGGCCAGCAGGTGCTCGGCAGCGGCGCGCTGCTGCGCCAGGTTATCCACAGCCAGGCCGAGTACCTCGCCCAGCTCATCGGTATTGGGCTTGACCAGCCAGGGCGAGCTCTGCAGGCCGGCACGCAGGGCTTCGCCGCTGCTGTCCAGGGCTACCTTGAGGCCTTGCGCCTTGAGCTGTTCGAGCAACTGGCGGAACCACTCGGGGCTGATCCCGCGCGGCAGGCTGCCAGCCACCACCACCGCATCGTGGCCCGGGGCGATCTGCGCCAGGCGGCGCAGCAATGCACTTCGTGCCGCTTCGTCAACTTCCGGACCTTGGCCATTGATGTCGGTGACACGGCCATCGGCCTCGACCAGCTTGATGTTGCTGCGGGTTTCGCCCGGCACGCGGACAAAGCAGTCGGCGAAGCCGCGCCAGTCGATCAGCGCCTCGAACGGCTGCAGGTTATCGCGCCCGAGGAAGCCGCCAACCGTGACGCTGTGCCCCAGGTCGGCCAGAACCTGGGCAACGTTCAGCCCTTTGCCCGCGGCGTGGCTGTGCTGTACCTGGCTGCGGTTGACCTGCCCCGGGCGCAAGGTATCCAGGCCGATGGTGATATCCAGCGCCGGGTTCAGGGTGAGGGTGAGGATCTTGGCCATTCAGTAACGCTCCACCAGCGCGCGAACCGCTGCGGCGCTGTCCTGTTGCAGGGCCTCGCGCGCCAGGGCGCGGGCCGTCTGGTGATCGGCCTGGCGGACCAGGGCCTTGACTTCGGCAATGCTGCGCGCGGCGACGCTGAGTTCGTCCACGTCCAGGCCCAGCAGCACGGCTACCGCCTGCGGGTCGGCCGCCAGCTCGCCGCACACACCCACCCACTTGCCATGGTCATGGGCGGCGCGCACGGTCATGTCGATCAGGTTGAGCACCGCCGGGTGCAGGCCGTCGGCCTGGGCCGAGAGGCTGGGGTGGCCACGGTCGATGGCCAGGGTGTACTGGGTCAGGTCGTTGGTACCGATGCTGAAGAAGTCCACTTCGCGCGCCAGTTGTGGTGCCAGCAGCGCTGCCGAGGGCACTTCGACCATGATGCCCAGTTGCAGGTCGGCTACCGGGATCTCGGCACGCAAGCGCTCGACCATGGCCCGCGCCTCACGCCATTCGTGCACCTGGCCGACCATCGGGAACATGATGCGCAGCGGACGCTGGTCGGCCGCCCGCAGCAAGGCGCGCAACTGGTCTTCCATCACCTGCGGGCGCTGCAGGGTCAGGCGTACGCCGCGCACGCCGAGGAACGGGTTTTCCTCGGCAGCGATCGGCCAGTACGGCAGCGGTTTGTCGCCGCCGACATCGAGGGTACGCACTACCAGCGGGCGCCCGTCGAGGCCATCGAGCACGCGGCGGTACTCGGCTTCCTGGGTGGCCACGTCCGGGGCCTGGGGGTGGGCCATGAAAATCAGCTCGGTGCGCAGCAGGCCCACGCCTTCGGCCCCCTGCTCCACCACCTTGGCGATGCCGTTGCTCTCGCCGATGTTGGCGAACACCTCGACGGCGTGGCCATCGCGGGTGACCGCCGGCTCGAAGCGGTTGGCCCAGGCGGCCTGCAAGCGTTGCTCGCGCAGGTCGCGCTCGGCCAGGGCCCGTTGCAGTTCATCCGCCGGCGGCGCCACGCTGACCACGCCACGCTGGCCATCGAGCAGCAGCGGCGTGCCACTGTCCAGCAGCAGTATCGACGCCCCCGCGCCCACTACCGCCGGGATGCCCAGGGCACGGGCGACAATGGCGCTGTGGGCGGTGGCGCCGCCCTGGGCGGTGACAATACCGGCGACACGGCTCGGGTCCAGTCGGGCGACATCGGACGGGCCGACTTCGGTCATCACCAGCACGTAGGGTTGCTCGGGTTCAGCCTGGGCCTGCACGCCACACAACTGCGCCAGCACGCGGCGGCCGATGTCACGCAGGTCGGCAGCACGTTCGGCGAGCAAGGCATCGTGCAGCGACTCCTGCTGGCGCGCCGCCGCCTCGATCACCGCCATCCAGGCGGCTGCGGCGCTTTCGCCCTGGCCCAGGCGCTGCTCGACATCGTCGGTCAGGGCCGGGTCGGCGAGCATTTCCTGATGGGTGACGAAGATTTCACCAATGGCCTTGTCGCTGCGCTGGACCAAGGCCTGCAGCTCGCCATTCACGGTCGCCACGGCTTCACGCAGCTTCTGCCGCTCCTGGGCGCACGACTCGCCGCGCAGGGGGTAGTCGAATTCACGCTCGACACACACATGCGCCGGGCCACTGGCAATACCGGGCGCAGCACCCACGCCGTGGATGCGGCTACCGGCTTCGGGCGCTTGCAGCAATTCGGCCGCTGCGCTGGCGACGGGCGCCGCGCTCTGCGGCAACGGCTCCACCTCCTCGCCCAGGCCTTGTTCGATGGCGGCCAGCAGCACCGGCAAGGCATCGGCGGCGATGCCTGGCTCAGCCACCAGCTCCAGCACCTGGCCACGTCGGGCGCCGAGGCTGAGCAGCTTGCTCAGGCTCTTTACCGACACCGCCGGCTGCGCGCTGTCGAGCAGGCGTACACGGATTTCCCCCTCGAAACCTTTGGCCAGTTGCGCCAATACCTTTGCCGGGCGGGCATGCAAACCGTGCGGGTTGGCCAGCACGACACGCGCGCTGGGCCAGTCTGCCGGCGCCTCACCGCCCAGCACTTCCAGTACCGCGCGGCTGCTGGTGGCCTGGTAGAGCATTTGCCCGCGGCCTTCGATCAACACTTCGCACAGGCGCTCGAGCAAGGCCTGGTGAGCAGCACCAAGGCTGGCGAGGCAGAACAGGCCGTTGAGCGGCTGGTCGCGGTAACGCAACGGCTGCTGCGGGGTAATGAAGGCCAGGCCCGGTTGGCGCACCTGGCGCTCGCTGTGCAGCCACCACAGGCCCTCGCCCAGCGGCAGCGGCTCGGCCTGCTGCAGCACGGCGGCAAAACCGCTGTCGACGCAGTCGGCGCGCTGCAACAGGCGGGCGCCGCGCCAGGCCAGTTCATCGAAGTCTTCGGCCGGCAGGTTCAGGCCGACCAGTTGTGCATCCAGCGCCAGTTCCTGTGGCGCGCCCTGCAACAGTTTCAGCAACGCCTCGGCGGAGCCGGCGCGGCGCAATGCTTCGGCCAGGTCGGTCTCGCCCAGCGCGCGGGTCAGCAGTTGCAGCAGGCGCAGGTGCTCGTCGGAACGGGCGGCGATGCCAATGGCAAGGTAGACCATCTGGCCATCGCCCCAGTCCACACCCTCGGGGAACTGCAACAGGCGCACGCCGGTGGCGTACACCAGGTCTCGGGTCTGCGGCGTGCCATGGGGGATGGCAATGCCCTGCCCAAGGAAGGTGGAGCCTTGTGTCTCTCGGGCCTGCAGCCCTTGCAGGTAACCCTCGGCGACCAGGCCGTCAGTGACCAGCCGGTCGGCCAGCAGGCGCAATGCCTCGGCCTTGTCGGCGGCCTTCTGGCCCATGGCTATCTGCTCCTTGGCGAGCTCGAGCATGACCTTCTCCTTTTGCAGTTCCCGGTCGGGTACTGGAGTATTGTTGTGAAATTCACATGAACGGCCAGTTCAACAGCCTTGCACGGATGGCAGCCGAGGCAGAAAATTCGGCAGCTGAAACGATTAATCTGACCAGGCGGCCACGTTACTCGATAATCTGCCGAGGAAAAAGCCCCATCCTGTCGGACAATTGCGACAATGGTCGTCTGCGCGTGGCGCCCCCGCCGGGTCAAACTTCCCGGTCAGGCCTCACAGCCAGCCCCGGTAATAACAAGGAAAATTCGGTGAAACTCAGCGATATCGCCCGTCTGGCCGGTGTGTCCGTGACCACCGCCAGCTACGTCATCAATGGCAAGGCCGAACAGCAGCGCATCAGCAACAGCACTGTCGAGCGGGTACGCGCGGTGGTCGAGGCCCACGGCTTCACCCCCAACCCGCAGGCCGCTGGCCTGCGCAGCCGGCATACCCGCACCCTGGGCTTCATTCTCCCGGATCTGGAGAACCCCAGCTACGCCCGCATCGCCAAGCAACTCGAACAAGGTGCCCGCGCCCGTGGCTACCAGTTGCTGATCGCCAGCAGCGACGACCAGCCCGACAGCGAGCGCCAGTTGCAGCAGCTGTTCCGCGCCCGCCGGTGCGACGCGCTGTTCGTCGCCAGCTGCCTGCCACCGGAAGATGACAGCTACCGCGAACTGCAGGACAAAGGCCTGCCGGTGATTGCCATCGACCGCCGCCTGGACCCTGCGCACTTCTGCTCGGTGATCAGCGACGACCGCGACGCCAGCCGCCAACTGGCCGCCAGCTTGCTGAGCGCCGCCCCGCGCAGCATCGCGCTGATCGGCGCACGCCCCGAGCTGTCGGTCAGCCAGGCACGTGCCGGCGGCTTCGACGAAGCCCTGCAAGGCTATGCCGGCGAAGTTCGCCGCTATCAGGGCGAAGCGTTCAGCCGTGAGTGCGGCCAGCGCTTGATGCAGCAGCTGATCGAAGACTTCGGCGGCCTGCCGGATGCCCTGGTTACCACCTCCTATGTGCTGCTGCAAGGAGTGTTCGACACCCTGCAGGCCCGCCCTGCCGACTCGCGCCAGCTGCAGCTGGGTACCTTTGGCGACAACCAGTTGCTCGACTTCCTGCCGCTGCCGGTGAATGCCATGGCCCAGCAGCATGGCCTGATTGCCGCCACCGCGCTGGAACTGGCACTGGCCGCGATCGAGGACAAACGCTACGAACCTGGTGTACATGCCGTCGGTCGAACGTTCAAGCAACGCATTACAGTGGCCTGAACATGCGCCTGATCGACACCCACACTCACCTGGACTTCCCCGACTTCGACGCCGACCGCCCGCGCCTGCTGGCCAACGCGGCGGAGCGCGGGGTGGAGCGGATGGTGGTGCTGGGGGTGTACCAGGCGAATTTCCAGCGGGTGTGGGACCTGGCCTGCGCCGACCAGCGCCTGTTCGCCGCACTCGGCCTGCACCCGATCTACCTTGACCAGCATCGCCCGGAGCACCTGGTGCAGTTGCGCGAATGGCTGGAGCGCCTGCATGGCAACCCACGGCTATGTGCCGTGGGCGAGTTTGGCCTGGACTACTACCTCGAAGACCTGGACAAGGCCCGCCAGCAGGACCTGTTCGAAGCGCAACTGCAGATGGCCTGCGACTTCGAACTGCCCGCCCTGCTGCACGTGCGCCGCAGCCATGCCCAGGTGATCGCCACGCTCAAGCGCTACAAGCCGGCGCGGGCGGGGGTGATACATGCGTTTGCCGGCAGTTATGAAGAGGCCCGCGAGTACATCAAGCTGGGCTTCCGGCTTGGGCTTGGCGGTGCGGCTACCTGGCCACAGGCGCTGCGGCTGCGCAAGACCCTGGCGCGGTTGCCGCTGGACAGCGTGGTGCTGGAGACCGATGCGCCGGACATGGCGCCGGTCATGTACCCAGGGATGAGGAACAGCCCGGAGCACCTGCCGGAGATTGCCGGGGCGCTGGCGCAGGTGATGGGGGTAGACGTCTCGGAGCTGGCTGAAGCCAGCAGCCGCAATGCTTGCGCGTTGTTTGGCTGGTAGCTGAGAGGGTTATTGCCTGCGCGGGCCTCTTCGCGGGCTTGCCCGCTCCCACAGGGTCCGCGCAAATTGAGACCGGCGCAGTACCTGTGGGAACGGGCGTGTCCGCGAAGAGGCCGGCCCAGCCAATACAAGACTCAGCGCATCATCCCCAACCCGGCATCATCCATCAGCGCCTTGGCCAAAGCACTCAGATAATGTGAAGCCCAAAGCAGTTGCGGCTTGTTGTCCATCAGGCCGTCAATGTTCAGGTCCCGCCCCGACCCGCACAATATGTGGAGCGTGGCGTAAGGCGCGGCGCGAAGAGTGCCAACACGCAAGAGCCCTGACTCAGGGCTCCGTGCTTGCGCATTTGCGCCTAACATCAAGGCCCATGTCGGGCTTGCCTTATGGCATTCATGATTGCCAGGTTTCTATGGTGTTCGACCACCTCCGGATTCGGATTCCACTCATCCCATGAGTCTACAGATGAGGTTGAGCTGACTTGCCTGGAAAGACTGCCGCGCTCATTTGTGCGGGAATTTAAAGGGGGGGTGTAGGGCAACTCCGTTAATGCGTTCTGGGCAGCGAAATTTCCATGTGACGAACTGGTGGCCGCAATTGCAGCTTGTCTTTCCGGATTTGGATTGGCCATCGATGGATGCGACGGCATGTGAAGATTACCTCGCCCCGGCATATGGTCTCGCTGGTGTTGCCTGAACTCATCCCGGAGAATGCTATTTATCACGTTTTCCATCGCACGTACCCGTTGACGATGTCTTGCAGCCTCAGCGGCCCCTTCCAGGGGCCCTGCGAGCTCTCGTTGCCGTATCGGTCTCCATTGTTGCGTTGTAGGAGCGCGCCAACGTCTGAAAGTTAAATGGCCGCTGGGGTCGGTATTGTTTATCGGGTCACAGTCGCAGTAGCTGTATGGATTAATCCCACCTTTCCCAAATGGACTCAAGCTGTCAGGCGACTCAAAGCGCATCAGGACCGTGCTGAAGGATCGATAGCCATTGCCAAGGGCATAGCTGTCGCGTACAGAAATGGTGGCTTCGCCGTTGTAGCCCAGCAGCGTTCGCAATGATGGCGATCCTGGGGCATGACCATAAGCTGAATACGTGTGAGGCTCTTTCTCATCGGTTTCCTGCACCGACAGCACCGAACCCTTGTCATCGGTTGTCAGTAAGCCAGTCGCAGCGCTTCCCGCTATTTGTCGCTCGGCTAATGCCAGGTCATGCGTGCGGAAGATGGTGCGAATCACGTCGCCTTGTTTCAAGAAAATAAAATGGTCACCCTGATAGAAGAAGAGCGAATTGCTTAATGCTTTTCTCATCATGCAAGTCCCTGCGGTGCTGGATGAATGGAGGCTGCTTTTAACTCATTCTGATTAGCTGCAGGGTTTTTTGATACTGGCAGAAATAGTAGTTTTATTGCCTGACACAGAGCCTGTGGGAGCGGGCAAGCCCGCGAAGAAGCCAGCGAGCCAGTTCAGACAAGCACCGTCCACAGCGCAAAACCGGCATACCACAGCACCGCACAGCGCAGCAGCAGCTCCCACAGGCTGTCCAGCCGCCCCAGCCCGCGCTGGCTGTCTTCTTCCTCGGGAATGTCATCGGCAATGCGCCCGACCCGCGCCACCAGGTGGGCGGCGCTGATGTGCCAGTTGAGCACCTCGTGCAGCATCACCCGCGTGACCGCGAGGAAGTTGCCAACCAGGGCAAAACTCAAGGCCAGCACCCGCACCGGGAGCCAGTCCATGATATGCCTCAGCTGCTCGGCACGAGCCTTCAACGTCGGTTGCTTGCTGTGTTCGCCACACAGCGCCAGCAGTCGATAGGCCAGGGCTGCGCCCGGGCCGAGCACGAAGTACCAGAAGATCACCGCGAAAAAGCCCTGGTACACCTGCCACAGCAGGTTGCCCTGCACCTGAACCAACAGGCTGTGCGGTTCGTCGGCCGCCAGCCCCAGGTCGCGTTCGGCCACGTGCAGCGCAGCCTGGTCATCACCGCGCCGCCAGGCATCGCGGAACGGCCCCAGCGATGCCTTGGCATCGCCGCGGCCCAGGCTGTAGATCAGCACCAGCAGGTGCACCGGCAACGCCAGCAAGCCGTACGCCACCGGGTCCAGCACATGCAGCAGCAATACCAGCAGCGCTACCGGTGCCAACACCAGGATGGCCAGCGTCCACCAGGGGTGCACCTTGCCGCTGCGCTCCAGGCGTACCAGTTCGCCCAGGAAGAACCCATCACGTTGCACCTGATGGCGCAGGGCCGAGAACTTCTCGACCCACAGCGCCAGCAACAACACCAGAAAACTCATGCCTTGTCCTCGTTTTGCTGCAGCGCTTGGCGATAGCGCGACCAGTCGAAGGCCGGACCGGGGTCGGTCTTGCGCTGCGGGGCAATGTCGCTATGGCCCTGGATGCGGTCCAGGCCGATGGCCGGCCAGGCACCGCGAATGTGCCGGGTAAGCTGCTCCAGCACCGCGTACTGGGCATCGGTATAGGGCAGGTCGTCGGTCCCTTCAAGTTCGATGCCGATGGAGAAATCGTTACAGCCTTCACGCCCGCCGAAGCACGACACACCGGCGTGCCAGGCGCGGTCGAGCAACGACACGAACTGGGTCACCGCACCGTCACGCTCGACGAACAGGTGCGCCGACACGGTCAGGTGGTTGATGCTGGCGAAGTACGGGTGTTCGTCGGGGTCCAGGCGGTTCTGGAAGAACTGCTGGACCTTGCCGGTGCCGAAACAGGCCGGCGGCAGGCTGATGTTGTGGATCACCAGCAGTGAAATCGATTCGCCTTCGGGGCGGGCATTGAAGTTCGGCGAGGGGCAGTGGGTGATTCCGATTCCGTGGAACCAGCCAGTGGCACGGTCCAATTGCATGGGGCAGATCCTGAAAGCGCCGTGAACAGGCTGACAGTATGCCCTGCGGCCAACGGCGTTTGCATGTGAATCATTGTAATGCTGTAGGAGCGGGCGTGCCCGCGAACACCGGCGCAGCCGGTGCCATCCACCGCGGCGCTTGTTTCGCGGGCACGCCCGCTCCCACCAGGATCGCGTCTGCTTGCAGATATTGCGCAAGACAGTTGCGCCTACCGCCGCAGCCCGTCGAGCACCGCCTCCAGCGCCCGCTCGAACAACAGCCCGTCATCCAGCACCCGCACGTCGCCCCGGTGCAGTGCCTGGGCCAGGCTGGCACCGTTCCATTCGCGCACTTTCATGCCGGTGCGGTTGGCGAACACCAACCGGTCGCTGCTGTCGATGCGTGCCACCAGTTTGCAGCGCAGCGGTTCGTCCTCGTCCAGCACCTCGACCCAGGTACCGATACGCAAGCGCTGCACCTGGCGCAGCGCCACAGCCTGCCCGTCGGCAACCTGCAACGGTGCGCAAGCGGGCTCTTCGGCAATCGCCAGCACGATGTCCTCGGCCACCAGTACGTCGCCCTGGGGCTGGCCCGCGCCACCTGCACAGGCACGCAGGTGCAACTGCTCCAGCTGCAGGAAGAATTCGCGGGTCGCGGCCGAGTCCAGGGCCACGCCGGCCAGGCCATCGCGCAGTGCCTTGAGCAGGCCCGGCACCTGCTGCAGCAAGGCTTGCGGCTCATGTGGCGGGGTGATGCTGGCCAGCAACATGTCCATCGTCTGCAATGCATCCCGCCAGGCCTGGGATGCCTCGCCCTGCTTGAGCCAGGCCAGCAGCAGCACCTGGCTCCAGGCCTGCACCAGCATCTGTACCACCACCTGCGGCAATACCCGGCCACGCAGACGCTGGTTAAGTGCGTGCTGCACCTGCTGCCTGGCCTGCTGGGCCCGGGCACGCCCTTCTTCGGCGTCGCGGGTGCGTTGTTCAAGCAGCTCGTTGCGCCGCCGTTCGTCCTGGTTGAAAACGAGGAAGTCTTCGAGCAGTTCGGCGAACAGGCTGATATCTTCGGCAAAATCATTGAGCAGGCGCTGGACGATACGCTCCACCCGCAGGTGCAGGCTGTCACGCAGGCCATCGCCGCCGCATTCCCAGCCGATGGCCGCGCCGGCGATCTCGTTGAGCAGCCGGCGGGCCGGGTGGCTGGCCCGACTGAACAGCCCCTTGTCCAGCAGGGCCACTTTCAGCAGCGGAATATGCAGACGTGCGATCAGCGCGCGCAGGCTGGCCGGCAAGTTGTCGTCGTTCTGGATGAAGGCGAACAGCAGGCCGATCAGGTTGATCATGTCCTCGTCGGCCACATCGATGCGCCGGCGTGTGCCGCTGCGCACGCTGACCCGCAGCAGCAATTGTTCAAGCTGTTGGCCAAGCTCGAAATCGTCAGCCTCGTGGGTGGCAGGCACGTAGTGCTGCAAATGCGAAAGCAGGCGCAGCAGGTCGGCGGTACTGATTGGCTGGGCGGCGGCCATCGCCTGCAAACGAGGCGCGAACTGCCCACGCGCCGGGGCCAGCAGTGTTTGCAACGAGGCAAAGAAAACCTGCCCTGCTGCGTCCGCGCCTACCTCATGCCCCAGGTTCGCCGGCCCACGTCGTGCGCTCATGCGCCGATCTTCGGCGCGCCGGCGCGGTGCCGGCGGCAACTCGGGCAGCACACCGGCGGCAGCCAGCAACTGGTTGGCTTCACCATAGATCACTTCGGCATCACGCAGCACATAGCGCTCGAACAGTTTGAGCAGGACCAGTTTGACCCGCAGGCCAACCCCCAGGTTGCGGCCAGCGTCGAGGAAGTAACCGCACAGCGCAGCGGGCCCCAGCGGGTTGTGCTGCTCGTGCAGGGGGCGGTCGAGCAGTGCTTGCAAGCGCAGGCCCAGTTGCTGCAGGGCAACGCCGTCGCGTGACAGCACCTGCGCGACCATGCCTTCGATCGCGGCGGCCCGCTCCACCTGGGCTTTGCTGCGCAGGTTGCCCGGCTCGAGCAGGTGCGCCAGCAAGTCAATCTGGCCGATACGGGCAAAGGCATCATGGAACGTGTCGAGAAAACCGCGCTCGATGCTCTTGCGCTTCAGGCGCAGGTCGCGCATGGCCTCGAAGTACAGGTTCTGGTCACTGCGATCGAACGCCTTGTCGGCCATCTCGAAGAGGGTGTCGTCGGCGTTGTCGAACAAGTCCTGCAAACCCTGACGCAACTGCAAGGCGGCCTTGTCGCGTACCTGCAGGAGCAATACCGGAAGGCAAGGCAGAGGCGTACGCCCGCCTCGGTCGATGGCTGCCGCCAAGGGCACCACCTTGCCTTCTTTTTGCATCCTGGACTCCTTGCAGGGTGTCTCGCCCGAAGGGGCTGAAGATCGTCAAACTCATGACGCCAAATACTGGTCACATTATCGGTAAAAATCCGCATCGCTGCCAGCATCGTTTCACAGGCTGGCTAGTGACCCGGGTTTACCCCGGTTGCTCACACCGGCCGACCAAAGGTCATCGCCAAGGCGGCTGTACACGCTGGCCCCCTGCCCTATAATCGCGGGCATCTAGCTTGTGGAGCCGACCATGCCGAACCTACGCCTTGCCGACCTGACCGCTGAAATCGAAGCCAACGTGCGCCGCGCGCTGTTGGAGGACATCGGCAGTGGCGATATCACTGCGCAGCTGATCCCGGCCGAGCGCCTGGCCAAGGCGACCATCATCACCCGCGAAGACTGCGTGATCGCCGGCACCGCCTGGGTCGATGCCGTGTTCCGCCAACTCGACCCGCGCGTGGCCGTGCACTGGCAGGTGGCCGATGGCGAGCGCGCCACGGCCAACCAGCCGCTGTTTCATCTGGAGGGCCCCGCGCGTTCGCTGCTCAGTGGTGAGCGCAGTGCGCTGAACTTCCTGCAGATGCTGTCAGGTGTGGCCACCCGTGCGCGCTTCCTGGCCGACCTGGTGGAAGGCACCCAGGTGCGCCTGCTGGACACCCGCAAGACCCTGCCGGGCCTGCGCCTGGCGCAGAAGTATGCTGTGACTTGCGGCGGTTGCGACAACCACCGCATCGGCCTGTACGACGCCTTCCTGATCAAGGAAAACCACATCGCCGCAAGCGGCGGCGTGGCCGAGGCCGTGGCGGCGGCGCACCGCATTGCGCCGGGCAAGCCGGTGGAAATCGAAGTGGAAAGCCTGGATGAGCTGCGCCAGGCACTGGCTGCTGGTGCCGACATCATCATGCTCGACGAACTGAACCTGGAAGAGATGCGCGAAGCAGTGCGCATTACCGCGGGCAAGGCCAAGCTGGAAGCCAGTGGCGGGGTCAACGAGACAACCTTGCGAGTGATTGCCGAGACTGGGGTGGACTACATCTCGATTGGTGCGATGACCAAGGATGTGAAGGCGGTGGACCTGTCGATGCGCTTGAGCCTGTGAGCTGATTGCGGACACAAAAAAACCGGCCATCGAGCCGGTTTTTTTGTGGGGTGGCTTATGGCCCTATCGCCGGCAAGCCAGCTCCCACAGGTACTGCACATGACTTGAAGTCGATGCGGTCGAGGTGGGAGCCGGCTTGCCGGCGAAAGGGCCCCGAAGCAGCCCCCGGCTGGCAATCAGAACGAGGCGTTGGCCAGCCCGTCCAGGTAACGCTCCACATCCAATGCCGCCATGCAGCCGGCACCGGCCGAGGTAATGGCCTGGCGGTAAACGTGGTCAGCCACGTCACCGGCGGCGAACACGCCCTCGACGTTGGTGGCGGTGGCATTGCCCTCACGGCCGCCGTTGACCACCAGGTAGCCGTCCTTGAGGGTCAGCTGGCCTTCGAACAGCGAGGTGTTAGGGGTGTGGCCAATGGCGATGAACACGCCGTCAACCTTGATTTCGTCGCTGCTGCCGTCGTTGTTCTTCAGGCGCGCACCGGTCACACCCATGTTGTCACCCAGCACTTCGTCCAGGGTGGCGTTGAGCTTGAGCTCGATCTTGCCTTCGGCCACACGGGCGTGCAGCTTGTCGACCAGGATCTTCTCGGCGCGGAAGGTATCGCGACGGTGCACCAGGGTCACCTTGCTGGCGATGTTGGCCAGGTACAGCGCCTCTTCCACGGCAGTGTTGCCGCCGCCAACCACGGCAACCGGCTTGTTGCGGTAGAAGAAACCGTCGCAGGTAGCGCAGGCCGAAACGCCCTTGCCCATGAAGGTTTCTTCCGACGGCAGGCCCAGGTAGCGGGCGCTGGCGCCAGTGGCGATGATCAGCGCGTCGCAGGTGTACTTGCCGCTGTCACCCTGCAGGGTGAACGGCTTGTTGGCCAGGTCGACGGCGTTGATGTGGTCGAAGACGATTTCGGTTTCGAAACGCTCGGCGTGCTCCTGCATGCGCTGCATCAGGGCCGGGCCGGTCAGGCCGTGGGGGTCGCCCGGCCAGTTGTCGACTTCGGTGGTGGTGGTCAGCTGGCCGCCGGCCTGCATGCCGGTGATCAGCAGCGGCTTGAGATTGGCACGGGCGGCATACACCGCGGCGCTGTAACCGGCAGGGCCGGAACCGAGAATGATGACGCGCGAATGACGTACTTCAGACATGTCGAACTCCTGTCGAGCGGGCCGCAGGGGCCGGCTTCGGTATACCGGCTGCGCCAGCTGGAAAATTAAAAAGGACCCACGCAGCACTTGGGGAAGGCTACAACGCGCAGGCCCATAAAGCGGAAAGTTGAGCGCACTGTAGCGAGGTCGCAAAGATTAAGGAAATATCCTTCGACAATCCACCTCATAGCCATCGTCTATTCAGCGAATTCATCGATAGCCAAGCCCTGCTGCTTTTGTTACAGCCCGTTTCCCGCCCGCTGCCCGCCTTTCGTCGGCGCAGCAAACTCGGTAAGGTCAGCGCGTTTTCCTTCTCTGCGGAGTCTCTCGATGCAAGCCCCTGTACTCTCTGGCCCCCAATACCTGCGCGAAGGCCTGAAACTGGTGCTGAGCCCCAATCTGCGGTTGTTCGTGCTGCTGCCGCTGGCGGTCAACCTGCTGCTGTTTGGCGGCCTGATCTACTTCGCCGGCCACCAGTTCAGCCTGTGGGTGGACGCCCTGATGCCAAGCTTGCCGAGCTGGCTGAGCTTTCTCACCTACATCCTCTGGCCGCTGTTCGTCGCCCTGGTGGTGCTGATGGTGTTCTTCACCTTCACCCTGGTGGCCAACATCATTGCCGCGCCGTTCAATGGCTTTCTGGCGGAAAAGGTCGAGGTGGTGGTGCGTGGCCAGGACAACTTCCCGGCGTTCAGCTGGGGCGAACTGGTGGCCATGGTGCCACGTACATTCGGCCGTGAAATGCGCAAGCTGGGCTACTTCCTGCCGCGGGCCATCGGCCTGTTCATCCTGTCGCTGATCCCGGTGGTCAACGTGGTGGCGGCGCCGCTATGGCTGATCTTCGGGGTGTGGATGATGGCTATCCAGTACATCGACTACCCGGCGGACAACAACAAGATGAGCTGGCAGGACATGCTGGCCTGGCTGCGGCAGAAGCGCTGGCAGTCGTTGGGGTTTGGTGGCATCACCTACCTGGCTCTGATGATTCCGCTGGTGAACGTGCTGATGATGCCGGCGGCGGTGGCCGGGGCTACGTTGTTCTGGGTGCGGGAGCGTAACTGAGGGAGCGAGGGGCTGCAGGCCAGCCCCTTTCCGCAGATTGCGTTTCTAGAAGTCAGAGAAGCTGTAGGGTTCTAGAGTAGAAATCTGAGAAAGCAATATCAAATGTTCCACTGCCTTAACCTTTTCGATATTAGCAAGTTCACTTGGCCCACCGAACGCCAAGGCCGGAACAAAACCATACATTTCATCGTGCTTTAGCATGCCTAATTTTCTCTTTGCTGGCTCGAATAGGTCGCCGAAATCATTGGATTCCTTCTCCATGCCCAGGAAAAAACCTTGCACTTCCCTATCGATATCAGCTGTCGCTAATTCATGGTCATTGCCAGAATAACGTGACGCGTAGGCTATGATGTCCAATGAAAACCCGGAATTTTCACCCCATAGATAGAGATCACCAAAGGCACCGCGAGCGACTAGATGATACGTATCACGCCCCTCTAATGCAGTACCTTCAATGAATGAAGCGACCACCCCCTCGTAATCCTGTGGGTTGACAGTCCAGAATATCCCGTCGCCGTATCCACACCATCCGTGCTCAGCCCAATATTCCAATAATTTTTCCGGCAATTTTCCACTATAACGCTGTATGCTCGAAGGCGGAACCTCTTGCCGGAATACAGGATTACCCATTTCCTCTATAAAAATTGAAAAGAATTCATCCATATTAAAAACCTCTAACTATTAGCATTTATGCAACCTGACATTCAAAAGGCTTGATGCACCACCCGACCTGGATAGCTCTTCAGCAGCTTGCTTTAATCCTCCCACTCTATTTTTCCACTGCGGACCTATAGTAGAGTTGACTTGTCTGTCGCCGAAGTCAGAAATAGCGTCCCTACCACCCGCGCTCAAATCTGGATTATGCAATGCCGCAAGCGATGACATGGTTTCCTTTGCTTGCCTCACTGAAAGTTTTTTAGCTTCAATAGGGCTCATACTTTTCATCAAATTTTTCTGAGTTCTATCTTTCAATTTATCATACAGTTTCTTCCTTGCTTTCCTGGCAATGTTCGGATCCCGCTTGACTGGATGAGTAAGATTTTCAAGAAACTCTTCAACCGTAAGCCGGTTTAGCCCATCCTGCTGTCCCTTCAACTGCCGTTCAAACTCGCCATGCTTGGATACTGGCAATTTGTCTGCCTTGAAACACGCCACCGTATGCAACGGCATGCTACCGGGCTTCCCCGTCGAGGGCTCCTTGTCTTTTCCCGCCGGCCGATTCGGCTGCACCGGTTGCGGCTCATTCGCTGCCCCCTTGCGCCGCTCCGGCACCTGCAGGTCCGGTCGTTTCTTCAGCCCCTCTTCATGCTTGAGCATCCATTGCCCCAGCCGCACACCTTTGCGGCTGGCCGCCATCTCCTGCGCCAGCATCCGGGCATCGCCGCGCCCGCGGGTGAGGTACGAGACGATCGCCCCCAACAGCAGCACCACCACTTCCACATGGCCCATGGCGATGTGGTGGGCAGCCCTGGAAATCGCATGCAGATCGTCCCGCCCGAACGGGTCATCACTTTCGTCCCGCGTGCCCTCCCAGGCTATGCGAATGCCATCGAGGTAGTACTCGCCGATGCGGGGCAGGCCTTCGATAAAGAACTCGGCAATGGAGGCAAGTCCCAGTACGCCAAGTATCCAGCCGCTGACCTTGAGGCCCATCGCCGCGCCAGCGCCGGCCAAGGGAATGGCCCCTGCACCTGCGCCAAATGCCCCGATGCCAGCGCCAATGGCGCCGCCGGTGAGGGTGCTGCCGACGACGATCATCGCCATCTCCCTCACGACCTTGAGCAGTTCGTTGAGGATGCTGGCGATTTCCAGGTCGGCAAAGCGTTGGTGCAGGATACTGCCGGCCTGCCACTCGGCCTGGTTGAAGGCCGACTGGACAGCCCTGACCCGACGCAGGTTGAGGGCCAGTGAGGCGGCCGGTTCATTGAGGTAGGTACGAAATTGGGCGCGTCCCTGATAGCCCATTTCATCGGTAATGCGTGATTCGATCTCGAACCACGAGGGCACGAGGTAATCCAGGTACATGAGGTGTCTCCCTGACAGCGTGTGCAGGGGGAAATCCCGTCATGGATTCGGATCGGAGGTTTCTGAGTCAGTTGTAGGAAAATGCGACTTCGTTTACTGCAGGTTCAGCGAAGTTGAGCTGTTCAGCCGACATCATGGACAGGGCTGGGGTTCTTTGTCGTTCCTGAGATCGAGCCCCACCCGGGCGAGGGCTCGATTCCATAGGCGCTACAAACCCCAGGCCATATCAAAGACTCAACCGGCTGGAAAACTGCCCCACCACATCCACCACCCGCTTTGCCCCGTCCTGGATCTCGACAATCACGCTCCCGGTCTCGTCCGCCAGTGCCAGCCCCTGCTCGGCCTGGCGCTTGCTGGTGTCGATGATCGCCACTGCCGCCTGGGCCAGTTGCTCGTTCTGCTGCACCACCCGGGCGATTTCCTCGGTGGCGGTGCTGGTGCGCGAGGCCAGCTGGCGCACTTCATCGGCAACCACGGCAAACCCCCGCCCCTGCTCGCCGGCGCGGGCCGCTTCGATGGCCGCGTTCAGCGCCAGCAAGTTGGTCTGCCCGGCAATGTCGCTGATGGTCTTGATGATCGAGCCGATCACCCGCGACTGGGTATCCAGCGCCTGGATGCCCTCTGCCGCCTCTTGCATCGAAGCTTCCAGCCCGCGCATCACGCTGACGCTCTGGGTGACCACATCGGTGGCCTTGCGGGCGCTGGCATCGGTACCCAGCGAGGTGTTGTAGGCGACATCCGCCGCCTCGGCCACCGCCTGCTCCTGGTTGACCTGCTCGGTGATGACAGTGGCGAACTTGACCACCTTGTACAGCACGTCATGGGCATCGAAGATGGGGTTGTACGAAGCTTCCAGCCAGACCACCCGGCCATGGGCATCGATACGCTTGAAGCGCTCGGCAACGTACTCGCCACGGCGCAGCTTGTCCCAGAACGCCTGATAGCCGGCCGAATTTGCCTCCTCCGGCTCGCAGAAAATGCGGTGATGCTTGCCACGAATCTGTTCCAGGCGGTAACCGACGGTGGTCAGGAATCGATCGTTGGCGGTTAGGATGTTGCCGTCGAGGTCGAATTCGATCACGGCGGTGGAGCGCATCAGGGCCTTGATCAGGCTTTCGTGCTCGCGGGATGTCTCGATGGTGCGGGTAAGATCGCTGGAGTGCAGCGTGAAATACTTGATGCGCCCCTCGCTGTTCTTGACCGGCTGCAGGATCGACCGTAACCAGGCTTCCTGGCCATTGCCGCGCAGCAGGCGGAATGCACCGTTCAGGTGTTCACCGCGGCTGATGGCGCCCTTCATGCGCTGGTAGAAATCCAGCGTCTTCACATGGGCAGGGACGATGTCCTCGATGTTGCGTCCAAGCAATTGTTCGGCACGGTAGAGCATCTCGCTCTCGAAGTTGCCGTTGACCATCTCGATCCGTCCCTGAGGGTCGAGTTGCAGTACCAGCATCTCGCTGTCGAGGCTACTCTTGACCTGTTCGATGGACATCAGGTCTTCGCGTAGCTGCCGGATTTCTTGCTTGAGCTTGTTGTTGAACATCACCGCTCTCCTGGAGCGCATCAGGTAGTCGAATGCATCTGCATCGGCTGTCGGTGCCCCCTCTTGAGCGGCCTGCAAGGAAAAATTCACAAAGCGAAAAGCGTCGGCAATCAGGCGTCATCAGTACGTCACATGGCAGTCACATTGGCGCAACCCAGCAGGCGGAAACTTTTTTTCATGAACACACCCGCCCTACGCATTACCTTGGTCAGCGAAACCTTCCCACCCGAGATCAACGGCGTGGCCAATACCCTTGGCCGCCTCAGCGAAGGGTTGCGCCAACGCGGCCATGAGATCGAAGTGGTGCGCCCGCGCCAGGCCGGTGAAGCCCCGCTGCACAACGACCCGAACCTGATGCTGTGCCGTGGCTGGCCCCTGCCTGGTTACCCGGGGTTGCAGTGGGGCGAGGTGTCGATGCACAAGCTGTTGCGCCGCTGGCGCCGGCAGCGCCCGGATGTGCTGTACATCGCCACCGAGGGGCCGCTGGGGCTCAGCGCACTGCGCGCGGCCCGGCGCCTGGGGGTGGCTGTGGTCAGTGGTTTCCATACCAACTTCCCGCAGTACTCCGGCCAATACGGGCTGGGCCTGCTGACGCGCCTGCTCACCCACTACCTGCGCTGGTTCCATCGGCGCACGGCGATCACCCTGGTGCCCAGCCTCAGCCAGCGCCAGGAGCTTGAGCGCCGCGGCTTCGAACGCCTGGAACTGCTGGCCCGGGGGGTCGATGCCTGCCTGTTCAACCCGGCCCGGCGCAGCCCCGCATTACGGGAAAGCTGGGGGCTTGGCCCGGATGACATCGCCGTCCTGCATGTGGGGCGGCTGGCGGCAGAGAAGAACCTGGGCTTGCTGCGCCCAAGCCTGGAGGCCCTGCAGAAAACTTATCCACACAAACGCCTGCGCCTGATCATGGTAGGTGACGGCCCGCAGCGTGCCGCCCTGGAACAGCAGGTACCGGATGCCGTGTTCTGCGGTGCCCAGCGTGGCGAGGTGCTGGCCGAACACTATGCCAGCGGTGACCTGTTCCTGTTTCCGAGCCTGACCGAAACCTTTGGCAATGTGGTGCTCGAAGCCATGGCCTCGGGCCTGGCGGTGGTCGCGTATGACGAGGCGGCCGCTGCGCAGCATATTCGCCATGGCCATAGCGGTGCACTGGCCATGCCGGGGGATCAGGCAGCGTTCATCGACTCTGCCTGCTGGCTGCTGGAAGAAGAAGAGACGTTACGCCGGGTGCGCCTGAATGCGCGGCGGCATGCCAGCCGCCAGGGCTGGCCGGCGATTGTCGAGCAGTTTGAGGGGTATCTGTATAGCGCTTGTCGACATCCCGGGGGGGCGGCTGAGCGTTCGACGCAATATGTGCAGCGCCTGTAAGACCGAGCGCCGCCCGCGCGGCGCTTCGCGGGACAAGCCCGCTCCCACATTTGTTGCAACGTGGCCATGTCTGTTAGGCCATGGTTGTCAGCCTTAGTTGGCCTGACTCAATTTCTCGGCTGGCGCTACCGCCACCTCACCAGTCTCAAGACATGCACCAAGACAGGCAACCATGGCTTGACAGGTTCGGCACGTTGCAACAAATGTGGAAGCGGGCTTGTCCCGCGAAGCGCCGCGCGGGCGGCGCTCGATTTCACAGGCGCTGCACATATTGCGACAATCACCTGGCAGCCTTGATACGTCCCCAGCTACTCAGCCCAACGCCTTCTCGATAGCCTGCACCACCGCCGGATCATCCGGCGCCGTGCGCGGCGAGAAACGCGCCAGCACCCGCCCGTCCTTGCCGACCAGAAACTTCTCGAAGTTCCAGGTAATGTCACCCGGAAACTCTGCCCCCTCGCCCGCCAGCAGGCGGTACAGCGAGTGACGCCCCGGCCCGTTGACCTCCAGCTTGGCACCCAGCGGGAAGCTCACCCCGTAGTTGAGGCTGCAGAACTCCCGGATTTCCTTTTCGCTGCCCGGCTCCTGGCCGGCAAACTGGTTGCACGGCAGGCCAAGCACGTTGAAGCCCTTGTCCTTGTAAACCTGGTAGAGGTTTTCCAGGGCCTTGTATTGCGGCGTGAGCCCACACTTGGAGGCAACGTTGACCACCAGCACCACTTGGCCCTTGAACGGTGCGAGGGGCAGCTCCCCGCCGTTCAACGCGTCCAGTTTCAGGTCGTGAAATGCACTCATGATGAATCCCCTCTCAGGTTCCCGGTTGCCGCGCAGGCGAAATCCGCCCACTAAAAAGGCGCTCGTCCAAACCGTCCACCTCCCGTAGGAAGGCAAATCGGCTTGCCCGAGCGCCTGGCGACTTTCTGAGCTTAGCGCAGAAAATCAGTGGTGATGGCCACCTTCACCGTGGATGTGGCGGTGAGCGATTTCTTCGTCGCTGGCGTCACGCACGTTGACTACCTTGACCTGGAAGGTCAGGCGCTGACCGGCCAGCGGGTGGTTGCCGTCAACAGTCACGTCGTCGCCGTCGATGTCGCGGATGGTGACGATCTGCATCTGGCCATCCGGTGCCGAAGCGTGGAACTGCATGCCCACTTCCAGCTCGTCGACGCCTTCGAACAGGCTGCGGTTCAGGGTGCTGACCAGCTCGGCCAGGTATTCGCCGTAGGCATCTTCCGGCTCGATGGAAACGTTCAGCTCGTCACCGGCCTGCTTGCCTTCCAGGGCTTTTTCCAGGCCCGGGATGATGTTGCCGGCACCGTGCAGGTAAACCAGCGGTGCACCGCCAGCGGAGCTGTCGATGGTCTCCCCGGCGTCGTTGGTCAGGGTATAGTCGATGGAGACAGCCTTGTTGGCGGCGATCAGCATGGGGCAAGACCTTTTGCAAAAGTATGTAGAGCGGACAAGTGTAACCAAGCCATCGCCCGAATGCGAACGCACCGCGGACGAGCAACGGCCCATCAGTCGGATCACCGGCTTCCACCAGGACGAAGAGGGCCACTGGGTGGCCGAACTGTCCTGCGGCCACACCCAGCACCTGCGCCACCAGCCGCCGTGGCAGGCACGCCCCTGGGTGCTCGACCCGGCCCGGCGCGCGCAGCGCATCGGCCAGCCTTTCGCTTGCGGCTGGTGCGCACAGGGGGCCGATAGCGCTACCCTTGGCCGTTAATTTCTTGCACCGCTTATTTCGAGAAGCACGCATGCAGACATTTTTCATTGCGCCGACCGACTTCGGTGTCGGCCTGACCTCCATCAGCCTGGGCCTGGTGCGCACCCTGGAGCGCGCCGGCCTGAAGGTCGGTTTCTTCAAGCCGATCGCCCAGCCCCACCCGGGTGACACCGGCCCCGAGCGCTCCACCGAGCTGGTCGCCCGCACCCACGGCATCAAGCCCCCCGTGCCGCTGAGCCTGGCCCACGTCGAGCGCATGCTTGGCGATGGCCAGCTGGACGAGTTGCTCGAAGAAATCATCCGTCTTTACCAGCAAGCCTGCATCGGTAACGACGTGGTGGTGGTCGAGGGCATGGTGCCTACGCGCCATGCCAGCTACGCCGCGCGGGTCAACCTGCACCTGGCCAAGAGCCTGGATGCCGAGGTGATCCTGGTGTCGGCACCGGAAAACGAAGTGCTCAGTGAACTGTCCGGGCGGGTCGAACTGCAGGCCCAGCTGTTCGGCGGCCCACGCGACCCGAAGGTGCTCGGGGTCATCCTCAACAAAGTGCGCACCGACGAAAGCATGGCGGACTTTTCCACCCGCCTGCGCGAGCACTCGCCACTGCTGCGCGGCAACGACTTCCGCCTGCTCGGCTGCATCCCCTACCAGCCCGAACTGAACGCCCCGCGCACCCGCGACGTGGCCGACCTGCTCGGTGCCCAGGTGCTCAATGCCGGTGACTACGAGCAGCGGCGCATGAGCAAGATCATCATCTGCGCGCGCACCGTGGCCAACACGGTGCCACTGCTCACCTCGGGCACGCTGGTGGTGACCCCGGGCGACCGCGACGACATCATCCTCGCCGTCAGCCTCGCAGCGATCAACGGCGTCCCACTGGCCGGCCTGCTGCTGACCAGCGACAGCAAACCTGACGCACGCATCCTTGGTCTGTGCCGTGGTGCCCTGCAGGCCGGCCTGCCGATCCTGTCGGTCAGTACCGGCTCGTACGACACCGCCAACCAGCTCAATTCGCTGAACCGCGAAATCCCGGTGGACGACCGCGAGCGCGCCGAATTCATCACCGACTTCGTCGCCAGCCACCTCGACGCCGCCTGGCTGCACCAGCGTTGCGGCACCCCACGCGAACTGCGCCTGTCGCCGGCAGTGTTCCGCTACCAGCTGATCCAGCGGGCACAGCAGGCCAACAAGCGCATCGTCCTGCCGGAAGGTGCCGAGCCGCTGCTGGTGCAGGCTGCGGCCATCTGCCAGGCCCGCGGCATTGCCCGCTGCGTGCTACTGGCCAAGCCCGAGGATGTCGACGCCGTGGCCCGCGCCCAAGGCATCACCTTGCCGCCGGGCCTGGAGATTCTCGACCCCGAGCTGATTCGCGGGCGCTATGTGGAGCCGATGGTCGAGCTGCGCAAGAGCAAGAACCTCAATGCGCCAATGGCCGAGCAGCAACTGGAAGACCCGGTGGTGATCGGCACCATGATGCTGGCCCTGGACGAAGTGGACGGCCTGGTCTCGGGCCTGGTGCACTCCACTGCCAACACCATCCGCCCGGCCCTGCAGCTGATCAAGACCGCACCGGGCTCAAGCCTGGTGTCGTCGGTGTTCTTCATGCTGTTCCCCGAGCAGGTGCTGGTGTACGGCGACTGCGTGATGAACCCGCACCCGAGCGCTGCCGAACTGGCCGAGATCGCCCGGCAGAGTGCCGAATCTGCGCAGGCCTTCGGCATCGCGCCGCGGGTGGCGATGATCAGTTACTCAAGCGATTCGGCCAGCGATGAAGAGGTCGGGAAAGTGCGTGAAGCAACCCGCCTGGCACAGGGTGCGGCGCAGGAGCTGCTGATCGACGGGCCACTGCAGTATGACGCGGCGGCCAACCCGGCGATTGCACGAGAACTGGCGCCGAACAGCCCGGTGGCCGGGCGTGCAACGGTGTTCGTGTTCCCGGACCTGAATACCGGCAACACGACCCACAAGGCGGTGCAGCGCAGCACCGACGGGGTCAGCCTGGGGCCGATGCTGCAAGGGTTGCGCAAGCCGGTGAACGACTTGCCGCGCGGGGCGCAGGTTGACGATATCGTGCATACCATTGCCCTGACGGCGATTCAGGCGAGCGTGGCGGGCTAAAAACAGGGGCTGCCTTGCAGCCCCAGTGGGAGCGGGTTAACCCGCGAAGAATGCGACGCGGTGTTTGGCACCGGCTACGCCGGTGTTCGCGGGTGAACCCGCTCCCACAGGGTCACTCTGATCGATCAGGGATACTGCTGAACCTGACCTTGCTGGTCATACTGCTGCCCCGGGATCGGCTTCAGGTTCACTTCCACACGACGGTTCTGCGCGCGGCCATTGGCGTCAGCGTTGCTGGCGATCGGCTGATCCGGGCCCATGCCACGTACCGAGATACGCGAGGCATCCACACCCTGCGAGGTCAGGTAGGTGCTGACCGCCTGCGCACGGCGCTGGGACAGGTCCATGTTGTGCTGGCGGCTGCCAGTGCTGTCGGTGAAGCCAACCACTTCGATGGTGTTCTGGTTGAACTGCTTGAACGAGCCGGCCAGGTTGTTCAGCGGCGAGTAGAAGCTTGGCGCGATGTTGGCCGAATCGGTGGCGAAGGTGATGTTGCCCGGCATGATCAGCTTGATCTGGTCACCCTGGCGCTGCACTTCCACACCAGTGTTGGCCATCTGTGCGCGCAGCTCGGCTTCCTGCTTGTCGGCGTAGTAGCCATAACCGGCTGCAGCGGCACCTACGGCGGCGGCGCCGATCAGTGCACCCTTGCCACGGTTGTTGTGGTCGATGGCGGCACCGGCGATAGCACCGGCCAGCGCGCCCAGGCCGCCGTACTTGGCGGTCTTGCTCATCCCCGTGGAGCCCTGCGCCTGGCCCTGGCTGTCATAAGGGTTCTGGCCGGCACAGCCGGTCATCAGGGCAGCGGCGGTTGCGACGATAATCAGACGACGCATGGTGAACATGGACAAGCTCCTACTGAATTCATGAATGCGGCAGATCATAACGGGATCTATGCCAGCCTTGGATTGCATCGGCAACGAAAAATTCCATGAAAGTGCCTTCATGTGCCATCAGGCACGCACGAAGGGGTTTTCGCGCATTTCGTCGCCCAGGCGGGTATCGGGCCCGTGGCCGGTCACCACGATGGCCTCCTCGTCCAGCCGGTACAGCCGCTCCTTGATGGAACGTACGATAGCCCGCTGGTCGCCGCCCCACAGATCGGTACGGCCAATGCCACGGCGGAACAGGGTATCGCCGGCGATCAGCAGCTTCGCATCGGCAAACCAGAAGCTCATCGAGCCCGGCGTGTGGCCTGGCGTATGCAGGGCCACGCCACAGCCGCAGGCCAGCTCCTCGTCATCCCCCAGCCAACGGTCTGGCGCAGGTACCGGGGTGTACGGCACGCCGAACATCTGGCATTGCATTTCCAGGTTGTCCCATAGCGCCTGGTCATCCTTGTGCAAGTGCAGCGTAGCGCCGGTCAGTTCCTTGAGCTTGCCCGAGGCGAGGAAGTGATCGAAATGCGCGTGGGTGTGGATGATGCTCACCAGCGTCAGGCCGTGGGCCTGCAGGCGTGCAAGGATCTTGTCCGGGTCACCCCCCGGGTCGACGACGATGGCCTTCCTGGTCAGCGGGTCGCCGATCAGGGTGCAGTTGCATTGCAGAGGGCCTACGGGGAAGGTTTCGCGGATGAGCGCAGGCGGGGCTTGGGTCATGGTGTTCTCGATGGCAAAGCTGGAGTTCTGCTGAGAGCCTGACAGGAAATTGGGGTGGGTGCACGAGGTTCATGTCTTGAGATGTGTGGCGCCTTTGAGATCGAGCGCCGCCCGCGCGGCGCTCGATCTCAAAGGCACCACACATCCTAAGGCAAGAACAACCTGAACAACCCTCCCCCAAGCGCCCCGCCATTGGAGATCTCGATCCGCCCGCGTACCCCGCCGCTTTCATGCAGTGCCGCGATCCGCGCCGCAAAATACAGGCCCAGGCCGGTACTGCCGCTGGTCGAGTCGATACCCTGGATGAATTCCTCCTGGCGTTCGAGCATGCGCTGTGGATAACCCGGGCCGTCATCGTTGACGCAGATGGCCAGCTGGTTGTCTGCCTCTTCGATGGTGATCAGCAAGGCATGCGCGGCAAAGCGGGTGGCGTTGGTGATCACGTTGGCGATTACCGAGGCCACCAGCTCGCGGTCGAAGAAGCCCAGTGGGTTGTCGGTATCGATGCGCCAGGTAGCAAGGATATCCTTGTGCTTGAGCACTTCCTCGTGCGCGGCCAGCTGGGCTTCGATGAAGTCGTCCAGTTCGTGGTAGTCCGGGCACACCGGCAGCTGGTTCACGCCCAGTTTGTACAACCCCAGCAACTGCACCAGCATGCCGTTGAGGTGGCGAAACTCATGCTCCATCACCCCCTGCTCGGCACCACCGCGCAGCTCCTCGGGCAAGCGCTGCACCCACTGGTTGTGGGACTGGATCAGCGCCGACAGGGAATTCTTCAGGTCGTGCACGGTGGAGGCGATCACCGTGGAAAAATCCAGCCCCTGATTGTCTTGATTCATGCGCCGAACACTCGGATGTGCAGTTTGCGGTAGCGGTCGTAGCGGTTGTCGCTGGCGGGGATGCCGGCCACGCTGCTCAGGGCGTCGCGACACTCCTGCATGATCGCCGGCTGAGGGCTGTCACCGCCGATGCGCAGCAGCGCCTGGGCAGTATTGAGGGCGATGCTGATGTTCTTCGGTTGCAAACCCAGCGCTTTGCGGAACAGTTGCAACGCCTCGCCGAGCTGCCCGCCCTGGTAACTGCGCACCCCCTGGCGATTGAGCGTGACCGCTTCGGTGATGGCGTTGAGCACGCTGGGGTCGTCCGTCAGCTTGCCGACCCTCTCCATGACCTTGGGGTCATCGCCATAACTTTCCACACAGCTCTTCAGCACGCCGATGGCGGCGGCTTCCTGCCCCATGGCCTGCAGCTGCGCGGCAACGGTCAGGGCCGAATCGACCGAGAAGAACTGGTTCATCTTGTCCAGGCGCTGGATCGCCTGTTCGGTCAGCTTGGCAGCCGTTTCAGGGTCGCCGGCCTGCTGCAGGCTGGCGGCCTTCATCATGCGGGCACGCACCTGCAGCCCCTGGTCCTCGGGGTTGTCCTTGGCCACTTCGCTGAGCGTACTGTTGATCTCGACCCGGGTGCGCGCATCCAGGCCAAAGCCGGCATTCTTGCTCATCAGCGCCTGCACCAGGCCCAGGTTGTTCTCGGGGTCCTTGTAGCGTGAGCTCTGGCCCTGGTTTACCGCATGGCGGAACGCCTTCGAGGCACTCTCGAAGTCTTCGTTTTCCAACGCCAGCTTGCCCAACGTTGACTGCCGACGCACCGACAATGGCGACAGGCGCACGGCTTCCTCAAGCATGTTCTGCGCACGCCTGGTTTCGCCTTGGGCCACCAGCACCTCGGCCATGCCATCGTACAGGCCTGGCATGATCGGGAAGGCCTTCAGCGCCTGCTCGTACACACCCTGAGCCTGGGCATTCTGGCCACGCTTGTGCATCAGGCTGCCCAACGCCGAATACACCCACGGCTGCGGGCGGCTGGCCAGGATGGCCTTGAGGAACTTCTCCAGCTCCTCGAAACGGTTGAGGTTGCGCAAGGCATCGGCCCGATAGCGCAGGCACAGCGGGGCCAGGCGCGGGTCACGCTTGCACAGCTCGGCGCAGGCCGCCAGCACTTCGGCCGGGCGATTGCGGTCCAGGGCCTGCAGGATCGGCTTGAGCAGGGTCTTGCGCTGGTACAGCTTCTCGACGCGCTGGGCCAGGCCAACCCGGTTGAACGGTTTGGTCAGGTAGGCATCAGGCTCGTGCTCGATGGCGCTCAGGACAATGGCCTGGCTGCTCTCGGCCGTGACCATGATGAATATGCACTCATGGCTGATGTGCTTGTCGAGAATCAGGTCTTCGAGCACCTGCTGGCCGTTCTTCTTGCCGTCGCCCAGGTGGAAGTCCTGCAGGATGACGTCATAGCGCTTTTGCGCGCACATGCGCAGCGCCTGCTCGCCGCTGTCGGCGGTGTCCACGTCACGCACGCCCAGCTCGCGCAGCATGGAACGGGTCGACGTGCGAAAGTCGGTAAAGTCGTCGACGATCAGAAAGCTCTTTTGCCCGTACTGCAGCATCAACACGACCTGCCTTGGAATAATTGAAAAATCGCGCGAGGCGATGCCACCGATCGCTGTATCGGCAGCTGGTCGGGAAAGATGAGGGTAGAGCATTGGCGGCCACGAACCATGGCCTCGGGCCATTACTTTAGCGGGCAATGCCCTGCAGGGCCAGAATCATGCCAGCAACCCCAGGGATTTGGCCTTGGCCACCGCCTGGGTACGCCGCTCCACACCCAGCTTGCTGTTGATATGGCTGGCGTGGGTTTTCACCGTGTGCAGGGAAATGAACAACCGCTCGCTGATCTGCTGGTTGGAACAACCCTGGGCAATCAACTCGAGCACGGCCAGCTCGCGGCCACTCAGGGCCTCGCCGGTGCTGGCGCTTGGCATTTGCGGCAAGCGCTTGAGCAGTTCGGCCTGTACCGGGCAAGCGGCAACTGCCTGCAACTGTTCAAGAAGCCACTGCGGGTGTTGCTCCAGCAAAGGCTGAAAGGGTTGCAGCACGCCGCCATGGGCTGCTTCCAGCAACCTTGGCAACAACTGGGCGGCCTGCCCTTCCCGGCCTTCGCCCAGCAACAAGCCAAGCCACTGGCACAGGGCACTGACGCAGAGCATCATGCCGCCACTGGCCTGGCCGCGCTCGACCAGGCCGGCCAGGCGTTGCGCCGCGTCGTCGCTGCGCGACTGGATACGCTCGAGCAATGCCTGCTGCAAGGCGATGTGCAACGGCAGCAACGGGTGGAACTCCGGGGCCGCCGCGGGTTGCTCGCCACCATAGGTCTGGCCCAGGCGCAGCAGCCAGGACTCGGCCAGGTCAATGCGCCCCTGGGCCAGCCACAACTCGCATTTGACCAGGGTGATCATGGCCAGGTAGTAGACCGGCGGCACATCCCAGATGTGCATCAACCGCTCGGCCTCGGCCAGTTCGGCAAAGGCTTCGGCAAAGTGCCCTTCCCGGCCATCGAGCGTAGCGATCACGCAGTGGCCGATGAGCACGCTGATGTCGCGGCAGGCCCGCGCCTCGCCCAGCCCCGCACGCAAACGGGCACGGCCCTGGGCCGGCTGCAGGCGCGAGACCAGCAGGTAGCCTTCGTAAAGCGTCAGACGGGCGCGCACGGCATACAGGCGCTGTGCCGACAGCCCTTGCAGTCGCTGCAGCCCCTGGCGCACTTCGTCCAGCGCGCGCAACACCTCGCCACGGGCATGCAGCACCCGCGCCCGGTCGTAATGGGCCAGGGCCTCGAACAATGGGTTGCCGACACGCTGGGCCAGTTCCAGGGCCTCGCGGTTCCAGCCACGGGCCCGCCAGAAATCGCCATCGGCAATCGCCAGGTTGGACAGCGTCGACAGGCATACCAGGCGTTGGCCATAACGCTTGCTCGGCAGGCTCTGCAGCGCTTCGCTGCAATAGGCCAGGGTACGCTCGCGGTCGCCACGGCCACGGGCGATCACACCACTCAGCGCCAGCCACTGGGCCAGCATGGACTTTTGCGCGGTTGCCGAAGGTGCGGGCAGGAAGCGGCTGAGGTAACCCGCCAGCTCCTCGGCCGCATCCAGCTGGCACGCCAGGCCCAATGCCCAGCTGTACAGAACGATCAGCCGTGGCGTGCTGATGAGCAGGCTGTCGGGCAGGTCCATCTTCCAGCGCAGCAACATGCCGACGTTCTGTTCAGCCAGCAGTTGTTCCTCGGACAGGCTCTGTACCAGGCCGGCGGCGACATCCAGATGCCCGGCACGCAGCGCCTGCTCCACCGCTTCGTCCAGCAAGCCTTGGCTTTCGAACCAGCGGCAGGCGCGCAACTGCAGGCCGGCCAGCGGCTCGCTGGCCTGGCGGCTGCGCAGCAGGTCGGAGAACAGGTGGTGATAGCGGAACCAGTGGCCATGCTCGTCCAGCGGCACCAGGAACACCTGGTGCGCCTGCAGGAAACGCAGGATCGCGGCACTGTCATGGCGGCCGCGTATGGCATCGCACAACGGGGCACAGAACCGTTCCTGGCAGGCCGTGTCGTACAGGAAGGCCTGCACGTCGGCGGGCAGCATGTCGATGACTTCTTCCAGCAGATAATCGCGGATCAGCCCCTCACCGCCATGCAAGGCCTGGGGCAAGGCATGCTCGTCAGCGGACTCGCTGGCCGCCAGTTGCCAGAAACGCAACCCGGCCACCCAACCGTCACTGCGCTGGATCAGATTGTCCAGGGCCTGGCCACGCAGGCCGGTGGGCTGGCGACCGATCACCGCCAGCGACTCCTCGGCGGTCAGGCGCAAGTCCTGCTCGTTGAGTTCGACCAGTTGCCGCGACAGGCGCAGGCGCGCCAGGTGCCAGTCCGGGCGCTGGCGGCTGGTGACCAGCAGCACCAGCCCGGGGGGCAGGTGATTGAGGAAGAACTGCAGGCAACGGTCGAGCACTGGCCCCTGGGCCAGGTGATAGTCGTCCAGCACCAGCAACAAGGGCGTATCGGCTTGCAGGTACAGCGCCAGCTCGTCGAGCAGACCGTCGAGCCATTCCTCGAAGGCGAACGGCTGGTGGCGCTGGCGCATTTTCAGCAGGCCCATGGCCTGGCCGCCCAGCGCCGGGCAGTACTGCTGCAGGCCTTCGAGCAGGCGTTCGAGGAAGCGGCCCGGGTCGGCATCCCGTTGGCTCAGGCCCAGCCACAGGCTACGCCAGTGCTCGGGCAGCGCTTCGCAAAATTCGATGGCCAGGGAGCTCTTGCCGAAACCCGCCGGGGCATTGACCAACAACAGCCGCCCGCCGAGGCCGGCCTGCAGCCGCTGGCACAGGCGCAGGCGCGGCACATGGCCGTCCGGCAAGGGCGGCCGGAAGAAACGCCCGTCCAGCAGGCCCAGGGCCTGGCTGGTGAATCCATGCGTACGGGACAGATCTGTCATGGCCGGCTCGTTCTGGTTGGAAGACTACGGCGGTATGGATGCTTGCGAGACTAGCGGGTAACGCTGCGCATTTGAAGATGATGGGCGCAATTGGCCTGGAAAAGACTGCGACAAAAAGCAACATGGCCGATGGACAGCGGCTGGGACGGGGGTTTGCTGAGGTATTCACCAGCTTTATTGCTGTACCGGCCTCTTCGCGGGTGAACCCGCTCCCACAGTTACTGCACTGGACTTGAAACCTGTGCGATCCCTGTGGGAGCGGGTTCACCCGCGAAGAGGCCGATACAGGAAAATGAAACGCCCCGGACAAGCCGGGGCGCTCGGGGGTTGCGCGATATCTAGCGAATACCCGACTGGCGCAGTGCCGCTGGCTGGAAGTCAGCCTTGCTGGCGCTGAAGCCGAAGTCGTAGGCGCGCTTCTCTTCGTTCTTCATGCCCAGGGCCAGGTAACGGCCCGACTGCAGGTCGTAGATGGCCTCCAGGGTGTACCACGGCACCTCCACGTTGTAGTACGGCTGGGCATGCGCCTCGGACACGCGCCACAGCTGGCCACGGCCGTCGTACTGGTCGATCACCGCGGCCTGCCAGGTGTCTTCGTCGATGTAGAAGTCACGCTTGGCATAGATGTGTCGCTGGCCCGGCTTGAGGGTAGCGACCACGTGCCACACGCGACGCAACTCGTAACGGGTCAGGTCCTGATTGATATGGCCGGCCTTGATGATATCGGCATACTTGAGCTTGGGGTCGTCGAGCTTGAAGGCGTTGGAGGCGATGTACAGCTCCTTCTTGCCTTCCAGCTTCCAGTCATAGCGGTCTGGCGCACCGTTGAACATGTCCAGGTTGTCCGAGGTGCGCAAACCGTCGGCGGCGGTACCCGGGCCGTCGTACGACACTTGCGGTGCCTGGCGCACACGGCGCTGGCCGGCGTTGTAGATCCACGCCTTGCGCGGTTCCTTCACCTGGTCGAGGGTTTCGTGCACCAGCAGCACGGTCCCGGCCAGGCGTGCAGGCGCGGTCACTTCCTGCTTGAAGTAGAACAGGATATTGCCTGGGTTGTTCGGGTCGTAGTCCTTCATGCGCTCGCGGAAGACGAACTGGTCGGAGAAGTACACTGGGTTGAAGGAGCCGTTCTGCTGTGGCGTGGCCTGGGTCACCAGGCGGCTGACACTGCCACCGCGGTAGCGGGTGATATGGTTCCAGATCACTTCCAGGCCGCTTTTCGGGATGGGGAACGGCACGGCTGTGCGGAAGTTGTTCAAGCCGTTGCCGCCTTCCACCAGGGTGGTCTTGGTGGCGTTTTCCTTGATGGCGGCGAATACGTCGGCCGGTACCGTGGAACCGCGATGGGTCTTGAATACCGGGATCTTGAAGGTGTCCGGGTAGCGCTTGAGCATGGCCAGCTGGCCCGGCGAGAGCTTGTCCTTGTACTGGTCGGCGTTCTGCGCAGTGATGGTGAACAGCGGCTTTTCACTGCCGTACGGGTCGGACAGGAAGCCCTTGCCGTCGGCACTGCCCGCACTCTTCGACAGCGGCTCCCACGGGCCGATCGAGCCATCGGCGTTGCCGGCCTTTTCGGCGCCCATCGGGGTCAGGGTACTGCCCAGCTTGGCCGCCTCGTCGGCGGATACTGCAGCCATGACGCTGGTCGCCAGCAGGGACAGGCCCAGCACACCGGCTTGCAGCAGACTTCTGGTCTTGTTCATGTCGTGTCGTCCTGGATCTGAATGCTTAGAAGTTCACGCCGAAGCTGAGCGCGACGAAGTCGCGGTCATCCACGGTGGTGTACTTGCCATCGAAGAAGTTGGTGTACGACAGGCTTGCCGTGTAGGTGTTCTGGTACTCGGCGTCGAGGCCCAGGCTGACGGCCTTGCGGCCTTCCTCGAAGTTGGCGCCAGGGCCCGGCGAATAGCCGGAGACGTCATGCGACCAGGCCACGCTGGGTTTCAGGTTGACCCCGGCGAACACGTCGTTGTAGTCCCAGATGGCACGAGCGCGGTAACCCCAGGAGGTCGAGGTGGTGAAACCGTCGTTTTCGCAGTTGCGGGTCAGGTTTGCGGTCGACGAACCAAGCCCCGAGCCGATGATGGTGTTGCCGTTGAGAATGGCGCAGGTACCGCTCGGCAGCGGGCCGGGACCGTAGACCGGATCACGCCCGTAACGCGCCTTGCTGGTGCTTTCCAGTCCGCCCACATGGGTGACACCGACTTCACCGACCACGGTGAGGCGACTGGCCCCCATGACCTGGTCGAAGAAGTGGGTAAAGGTGGTCTGGAACTGGGTGATTTCCTTGCGCCGGTAGCCATGCAGGTCCTGCCCGGGCGTGCCGGTCAACACCGAAGCGTTATTGAAGGGGGCTCGATCGATCGGTGTTACCCCTGCAAACAGAATGTCCGTAGTGTTGAGCTGCACCGGAGCATTGGGGCGGTAGCTGAGCTCGCCGCTCCAGGCCGTGCCGGTGGGCAACGTGGTGGAGAAGCTCAGGCCATACAGGCGAATGTCTTCCGGATACTCGACGAAGTACTCGGAGTTGCCCGCGATGATCAAAGGCGCTAACGCACGCACCGCTGGTGGCGCAAGTGGGTTGTTCACCAGATTGAACAGCCCCTGCGGCGCCCCGGTAGCACTGAAGATCGGTGCCCGGCTGTGGTAGTTCATGAAGTAGGCGCCAAACTCAGTATCCAGCGGCTCGAACATGTAGCGGAACGCCACCCCGAACTGGCCGCTATCACGGGCATCGCGGTCGGCACCTCGGCGTACCTTGACGCCCTCGCTGTTGACGTCCACGCCAAAAGCCGACAGGCCGGCGAGCGCCTGGGGCGACAATGCCCGGCTGCTGTTGAGCACACGCAGGTTATCGGTACAGCCATCGGCAATAATGTCCGGCTGGGAGAAGAAGGTGCCGCAGTTGTCGACGACAGTCTGGTCCCATTCGATCTGGTAGAAGGCCTCGGCCGACAGGTTGTCGGTCAGGCTCTGCGAAACGTAGAACATGTTGACCGGAATCAGGCCTTCCTTGATCTCGGCCCCCGGGCGGCGGAACGCCGACACGTCGATCGGGTTGATCGAGTTGATGCCGCCACCGATGAAGGTACTTTCACCCCAGCTCACCACCTGCTTGCCCAGGCGCACCGAGCCAGGCTGATCGCCGATGGCGTAATTGTGGTAGACGAAGGCGTCGAGCAGCTCGGCACCGGACGATTTGGCGCCTTCCTTGCGGTTGGAGTCGCTGATGTCCTTGAACTCGCGGCCTTCGTCCTTCAGTTCGAAGTCATACCAGTACTTGCCACGAACGAACACGCCGGTATCGCCGTACTTGAGCTCCAGGTCATGGATGCCCTTGAAGATCTTGGAGAAGGTTTCGCCCTTCTTGAAGTTCAGGTGGCCATCGTCGGATGTCTGCGACAGGCCCTTGCCGCCGTTGTTCACCCCGATCAGGTTCTTGTTGGGGTTGGCCGTCGACCAGCTGGCGCCGATGGAGAGCGACGAGTCGAACTGGCCTTCGATTTCACCAATGTTGAAACTGACAGCGAAAGCAGGACTTGCGAGCGTGGAAGCAAGGCTGACGGCCAGGGGCAACTTGGCCCGGCGCCAGAACAGGTTTGCAGATTTCATCGACGCTACTCCATGTACTTTTTTTGTTATGGCAGTGAGTCCTTTCAAGAACGGCCCGAGCGACCGGTGTACAGGCTTGCGCCCGCGGCGACACGGCTTGCGCATGTCGCCTTCCCCCATTCCTGAAAATCCCCTGGCCCCGACTATAGCCAGCAAGGCACAGGCGCTTGATCCCTCTAAAGTGTGATTTGCGCTCCGTGCTGCCAACTCGCTGTAATGTTGTCCCGGTTGCGCGCTGGCAGTGCTAAAGGATGGCGTATTTCTGCCGTTTGGCAAGGCTCACCCGCTCTAGCATGCGGATCGCGAACTGCGGTAAGCGACCCGCATGGCGGTTACAGCGTGGAAAGGAACGCGCTGTTGCTGGCCTGCCACTGGACGATGTCCTGGCGGATGCGTTTCTTGTCGAGCTTGCCGACACTGGTCTTGGGAATTTCAGTAACAACGGCGATCTGGCTTGGAATGGCCCACTTGTTGATGTGCCCTTGCTCGACGAACGGCTTGAGGTGTTCCTTCAGCGCCTTGGCGTCGATGACCTGGCCTTCGCGCACCACCAGCAGGGCAAACGGGCGCTCGCCCCACTGCGGGTCGGCCACCCCCACTACCGCCACTTCGCGCACGGCCGGATGGCGGCTGATCAGGTCTTCGAGGTCGAGCGAGGAAATCCACTCGCCACCGGTCTTGATCACATCCTTGATGCGGTCACGGATGTCGATGTAGCCCATACCGTCCAGCGTGGCGACATCACCGGTGTGCAGCCAGCCACCCTGCCACAGCTCCTCGCTCTTTTCCGGCTCCTTGAAGTAGCCCAAGGTCAGCCACGGCGCACGCAGCACCAGCTCGCCCTGGGTTTCACCGTCGGCGGGCAGGAAGTTGCCGTCGCCGTCGACGATGGCCGCCTCGACCAGCGGTACCGGCACGCCGGCCTTGATGCGGTAGGTGATGCGCTCATCCTCGCTGCCGGCCTGCAGCTCGTCGTTCAGGTGGGCGGCGGAAATCAGCGGGCAGGTCTCGGACATGCCATACGCGGCGGTCAACTGGATGCCGCGCGCCAGGGCGGCCTGGTACAGCGAGCGGTTGAGCGCGCTGCCGCCGATGATGATCTTCCAGCCGCCGAAGTCCTGCCCTTGAGCGTTCGGGCAGTTGAGCAGCATCTGCAGGATGGTTGGCACGCAATGGGAGAAGGTGACCTTCTCTTCGCGCCACAGCTTGACCAGCATGTCCGGCTCGTAGCGCCCCGGGTACACCTGCTTCATGCCGAGCATGGTGGCGGCGTAGGGAATGCCCCAGGCATGCACGTGGAACATCGGGGTAATGGGCATGTACACATCGTTGCTGCCCAGCAGGCGCACGCTGTCGATGCTGCCGGTCACCGAGGCTTCGGCCAGGGTATGCAGCACCAGTTGCCGGTGGGTGAAGTACACCCCCTTGGGGTTGCCAGTGGTGCCGGTGGTGTAGAAGGTGGTGGCCACCGAGTTCTCGTCGAAGTCCGGGAAGTCGTAGCGCGGGCTGGCGGCGGCCAGCAGTTGCTCGTACTCGCCGACCAGGTTGGGCAGCTCGGCAGTCTTGTCCGGGCCGTCGGTCAGCAACAGGGTCTTGTCGACGGTGGTCAGTTGCCCGGCGATGGCCTGGTACAGGCCGACGAAGTCGCTGTTGACCAGCACCACACGGTCTTCGGCGTGGTTCATGGTGTAGAGAATCTGCTCGGGCGACAGGCGCACGTTGATGGTGTGCACCACCGCGCCGATCATCGGGATGGCGAACATGCATTCCAGGTAGCGGTGGCTGTCCCAGTCCATCACCGCCACGGTGTCACCGGCCTTTACCCCGGCTTCGGTCAGCACGTTTGCCAGGCGCGCGATGCGTTCGTTGAGTTGTGGGTAGGTCAACCGCAACTGGTCGCGGTAGACGATTTCGCGGGTCTTTTCATAGCGGCTGCCGGACATCAGCAGGCGCTTGATCAGCAGCGGGTAGGCGTAGGCGCCCTCGGCGGGCTTGATGATGCGGGTCTGCAACATGGGTATCCCTTTTCTGAAAAGCGGGCCGGACAAGTCTGGGAACTACTGTAGTTCGCCAATGTGACGGCTAAATCAGCCGAAGGAATGATTTGCGTGGCAAAGGTATGAGTGGCGGGCGTTGACGGGCGGCAAGGTTGAGCTAGACACTGCGGCGGCAGCTTCAGGTCATGTGGTGAAGCTGAGGGCCTGTTCGCGGGTAAACCCGCTCCCACAGGTACTGCACCAGCCTCTGCAATTGTGCAATATCTGTGGGAGCGGGTTTACCCGCGAATGGCCGTGACACCGAAATTCCGCCCAGCCTCGGAGAACTTCATGCCCAGCCCGCGTCGCGCCGTGTTTCTCGATCACCAGTCCCTGGACCTGGGCGATCTCGACCTCTCGCCCCTGAAGCAGCAGTTCGACGAGTTCGAGCTGTTCGCCGCCACCCGCCCGGAGCAAGTCGCCGAACGCCTGCAGGGCGCGGTGGCGGTGGTCAGCAACAAGGTCATGCTCGACGCCGCGACCCTGGCCGCCAACCCGCAACTGAAGCTGATCCTGGTGGCCGCCACCGGCACCAACAATGTCGACCTGGCGGCAGCGCGTGCCCAGGGCATCACCGTGTGCAACTGCCAGGGCTACGGCACACCGTCCGTCGCCCAGCACACCCTCGCCCTGCTGCTGGCCCTGGCCACCCGCCTGTGCGACTACAACCAGGCGGTAGCCGACGGCCAGTGGGCCAAGGCCAGCCAGTTCTGCCTGCTGGACTTCCCTATCGTCGAACTGGAAGGCAAGACCCTTGGCTTGCTCGGCCATGGTGAACTGGGCGGCGCGGTGGCGCGGCTGGCCGAAGCCTTCGGCATGCGCGTGCTCAGCGGGCAGATCCCCGGCCGCCCGGATCGCGCCGACCGGCTGCCACTGGACGAGCTGCTGCCGCAAGTCGACGCCCTGACCCTGCACTGCCCGCTGAACGAGCACACCCGGCACATGCTCGGCGCCCGCGAGCTGGCCCTGCTCAAGCCCAACGCGCTGGTAGTCAACACCGCCCGTGGCGGCCTGATCGATGAGCAAGCGCTGGCCGACGCCCTGCGCAGTGGCCACCTGGGCGGCGCCGCTACCGATGTGCTGAGCGTGGAGCCGCCGGTCAACGGCAACCCGCTGCTGGAGCCCGGCATCCCGCGCCTGATCATCACCCCGCACAGTGCCTGGGGTGCGGTGGAGTCGCGCCAGCGCATCGTCGGCCAGCTCAGCGAGAATGCCCAGGCCTTCTTCGCCGGGCAGCCACGCCGCGTGGTCAGCTGAGCCCGGCGCCTAGCTCTGCTACACTGCGCCACTTTTTTCCAGGAGGCGTCGTCCATGGACCCGCGCAGTGAAGTGTTGCTCCGCCAGGCAGAGCTGTTCCAGGGGCCGCTGCTGCTCGCCGGCGCCCCCGCCGACAGCCTGCTCGCTCAGTTGCCCCAGGCCCAGGCCTGGACCTGGCATGCGGGCGATCAGGCCATGCTCGAAAGCCGCTTCGCCGGCCGCAGCCACTATGCAGTCGAGCCCCCTGACGTGGCGTTCGACAGCGCCGTGCTGTTCCTGCCCAAGTCCCGCGAACTGGCCGCCTACCTGCTCAACGCCCTGGCCTCGCGCCTGGCCGGCCGCGAGCTGTACCTGGTCGGCGAAAAACGTGGTGGCATCGAAGGCGCGGCCAAGCAGCTGCAGGCCTTTGGCAAGCCGCGCAAGCTCGACAGTGCCCGCCATTGCCAGCTGTGGCAGGTGACCATCGAACACGCGCCAGAAGCCAAACCCCTGGAAAGCCTGGCCGAACGCTTCGAGCTCAGCCTGGAAGATGGCCCGTTGCAGGTGGTCAGCCTGCCCGGTGTGTTCAGCCATGGTCGCCTCGATCGCGGCACCGCCCTGCTGCTCAAGCACCTCGATGGCCTGCCGAGCGGCCATGTACTGGACTTCGGCTGCGGCGCCGGGGTGCTGGGCGCCACGGTCAAGCGCCGTTATCCACAAAGCCAGGTGACCCTGCTGGACGTTGATGCCTTCGCCGTGGCCGCCAGCCGCCTGACCTTGGCCGCCAATGGTCTGGAAGGCGAAGTGATCAGCGGCGATGGCATCGACGCGGCGCCGACCGGGCTGAGCCTGATCCTGAGCAACCCGCCGTTCCACACCGGGGTGCACACCAACTACCAGGCATCGGAAAACTTGCTGAAAAAATCGGCCGTTCATCTGCGAAAAGGTGGCGAAATGCGCCTGGTTGCCAACAGCTTCCTGCGCTACCAGCCGCTGATCGAAGGGGCGCTGGGCAACTGCCAGATACGCGACGAGGCGGACGGCTTCCGCATCTACCAGGCAACACACGGATAAAAACAGCGCTTGCCGAAAGCGTTCTGCCTAGGCAGAATCCGCACCGTCCTAGGGGAGTAGTCTCCCGCGAGCACCCAGCTCGCCCGGTACGCGTCAACATACTTGGTCCACAGACCATGGCGCGTGCGACCCACCATGCCAGCCTGCATGGCGAGATCCGCATAGACGGATCCAGGGTTTGACAAGACCTATGACACGCACACCTTACCCGGGGCGGGAAGGCTGTACGTGTCATAGCCGTGTCGACCCGCCCCCGTAGGAATCCTGATGCTGGAATCTCTGTTGGTCCCCACCGCCATCGTTGCCCTCGCCGAAATCGGCGACAAGACGCAATTGCTCGCGCTCATTCTCGCTGCCCGCTTCCGCAAGCCCTGGCCGATCATCGCCGGTATCATCGCCGCCACCCTGGCCAACCATGCCGCGGCCGGTGCCGTGGGTGCGTGGGTCGGTAGTTTCTTCAGTGACTCGGCCCTGCACTGGGTTCTGGCTGCGAGCTTCACCGCCACTGCACTGTGGACCCTGGTACCGGACAAGATGGATGACGACGAGAACCCGGCACGCCGCTTCGGGCCGTTCCTGACCACGCTGATCGCGTTCTTCCTGGCTGAAATCGGTGACAAGACCCAGGTCGCCACGGTGATGCTGGCTGCACAGTATCCGTACCTGATCATGGTCATTATCGGCACCACCCTGGGCATGCTGATTGCCAACGTGCCGGTGGTACTGGCGGGTAACTTCGCGGCGGACAAACTGCCGCTGACGCTGATCCGTCGCCTGGCGGCCACGGCGTTCTTCGTGCTGGCGATCGTGGCCGTGTACTCGGCGATGAAAGCCAGTGGCTGGGTGGGTTGACTGCTGACGGGGGCCGCTCTGCGGCCCCTTACGGTCTTACTTCCTGGCCGCCTGATACAGTGGCATCACCTTCGGAATCGCCGCCTGCAGCGAAGCAATGCGGCTCTGGGACGCCGGGTGAGTGCTCATGAACTCAGGCGGTGCGCCTTCGGAAGCCTGGCTCATCTTGTTCCACAAGGTGATCGCGGCATTCGGGTCGTAACCGGCACGCGCCGAGAGCTCCAGGCCGATCAGGTCGGCTTCGTTCTCGTTGGCCCGGCTGTTGGGCAGGGTCATGGCGTAGTTCACCACGGTGTCGGCCAAGGCCATGCTGCTCTGGCCCAGGCCAAAGAGGGCGCCGGCACCCTGGCGGGCCATTTCCACACCGTACGCCTTGGACATCGCCTCGCGGCTGTGCTCACGCAAGGCATGGGCGATCTCGTGGCCCACCACCGCCGCAATTTCCGCATCGGTGAGCTTGAGCTGGTCGATCAGCCCGGTGTAGACGATGATCTTGCCACCCGGGCCGCAGTTGGCGTTGAGCTCGTCGCTCTTGATCACGTTGACTTCCCAGTTCCATTGCGCGGCATCCGGGCGGAACTTGGGCGCCTGGGCGATCAGGCGGTTGGCAATTACCTGGACACGCTTGGCATCAGCGCTGGACTTGTCGAGCACGCCTTTGTTCGATGCCTCGCCCAGGGTCTGCTGGTACGACTGGGCGTACATCTGGTTGACCTCATCGGTCGAGAGCATGCTGAACATGTACTGCTGGCGCTCGACGCCGACAGCACCGCCGCTGGTGGTGTTCACCGCCTGGCAGCCGGCTAGCAGAATGCCGGCACTCAACAGACTGACGACAAAAGACTTACGCATGAAAACACTCCCTTTTTACATGCGCCGTATCGTAGGCCGAGTCGCTTGGGGCCGCCATAGCCGCAGGGAAGATTTTCGTCGCCTGTGCCGGCCCCTTCGCGGGTGAACCCGCTCCTACAGGGATAATGCGATCGTTGCAGGAGCGGCTTCAGCCGCGAAGAGGCCGGTACAGGCAACCCATCAAGCCGGGGTCAGGCACTCCGGTGCATCCAGCTTCGGGTCATTGACGAAATGCGCCAGGGCCCGCTCGCGCAACGTCGCCGGCGGGCTGGCCAGCAATTCATGCAGGCGGGTCAGCGGCGTGTCCGGGTCAAGCCAGGCCGCCTGCCCTGCCTCGTCCAGTATCAGCGGCCGACGCTGGTTCATCGCCGCCTGGGTCACCACTGCGCAACTGAGCCACACCTGATCCTGCACCGGGTAGGCCTCCCACACGGCAGCGAAGTACAGCGACGCCCCCTCCCCCGGGGTCAGCCAGTACGGGCGCTTGCGCACGCTGCCACGCCATTCGTAAAAGCCGTTGGCCGGCATCAGGCAGCGGCGCTGACGAAACGCGTCACGAAACATCGGCTGCTCGGCCAGGGTCTCGGCGCGGGCATGGGCGGGGGTACGCGAAAGGTCGGTGAGCCAGGCCGGGGTCAGCCCCCAGCGCGCCTTGGCCAGTTGCAGCTGGCCGTCGAGCTGGCGCTGGATCAGCACCGTGCCCCCTGGCGAGATGTTCCATTGAGGTGGCTGGCCGGCGGGAAAGCCAGGCAGACTGGCAAGGGCCTGGGGCCAGCGAAACAGGGCGTAACGTCCACACATGGGCGATTTCAGAACCTAGCAGATCAAGGTACCGGGGAAACTCTCCGGTTCGTCGCCAACCAGTGGCTGGGCGTCATTGTACGCATCGATCAGTTGCCGTGCGTATTCGGCCTGCTCATCAGCCACGGCAAGCCCCAGCAGGCCCTGCAGCGGCAGCTCGCCGGCAGCACCGACCAGGTCACGGCCGACCAGGTGCGCCTCGACCCCCTCGCTGGCGAGCATGCCCGCCAGCATTTCCGCCTCAAGCAGGCTTTCCGGTTCGTAGATGCGTTGCATCAGGTATCGTCCTCGCGGCGGACTTCGAGCATCCATTCGTCACCATGCACCTGCAGAATGAACACCACAGGCTGGCAGCACACCTGGCAGTCCTCGGTGTAGACCTGGTCACCACCTGACAGGTCAACAGTGGTTTCCACACGTTCGCCACAATAAGGGCAATCATAGAAGTCGGTTTCCAGCATCGAGGTCTCCGCAGTGACTTATGCGTATAATTGCCGGTCTATTTACAGGGCCTGTGTGTGTCCGAGCCGTTTTTCGGAACCCGTCCCTACCTTATTACCCTAGCCGTTTCCAACAAGAGAGCATGATGGGCGAATTCGATGCCATCCGACCGTACGACGACGCTGAGGTCCCTGCCGTTCTGGCACGCCTGCTCAGCGACCCGGCATTCCTCGATATCCTCACCCACTTCCGCTTCCCGCGTGCGGCCGGTGCTCTCGGCTGGTTGCTCAAACCGCTGATCGCTCGCCGCCTGCGCAAGGAGTTCGCCGGCGTCACCTGTGTCTCGACCTTGCAGGACAAAGTCGAGTACTACGTCGACCAGACCATCGACCGCGCCACCGACGGCGTCACCTATTCGGGCGTGGAGCAGCTCAAGGCCGGCACCGCCTACCTGTTCCTGGCCAACCACCGTGACATCGTCATGGACCCGGCCTTCGTCAACTATGCGGTGTACCACGCCGGCTTGCCCACGCCGCGCATCGCCATTGGCGACAACCTGCTGCAAAAGCCGTTTGTCAGCGACATGATGCGCCTGAACAAGAGCTTCATCGTGCACCGCTCGATCAGTGGGCGCCGCGAGAAGCTGGCGGCCTACCAGCTGCTCTCGGCCTACATCAACTACTCGATCCGCAACGACGCCACGTCGATCTGGATCGCCCAGGCCGAAGGCCGGGCCAAGGACGGTGACGACCGCACCGATTCGGCAATCCTCAAGATGTTCCACATGAGCCGCAAGGACGAGCCGTTCGGCGCGGTGATCCAGAGCCTGAACCTGACGCCGGTGTCGATCAGCTACGAATACGACCCGTGCGACCAGGCCAAGGCCCGCGAGCTGTACATCCGCGCCACCACCGGCACCTACAAGAAGGCGCCGGGCGAGGACGACAACAGCATCGCCAAGGGCATTACCGGCTACAAGGGCCGGGTGCACATCAACTTCGCCCCGCCGGTGACCGAGTACCACGAGGACACCAAGCAGCTGGCAGCGGAAATCGACCGGCAGATCCTCGGTGGCTACCGGCTGTTCCCGGTGCACTACCTGGCCTATGCGATGTGGGATGGCAAGGATGAGGCGCTGCAGGTGCCCAGCGCCGAGAAGGTGTTCCCGGCTGATGAGCTGGCCCGGGCCAAGGAGGAATGGCAACGCCGCCTGGATGCCTGCCCTGATGAGCAGCGGCCGTACCTGGTGCTGCAGTATGCGACGCCGGTGCGTAACCAGTACCAGGTCAGGCAGCAGGCGCCGGTTGCATGAGCGAATGCCGGGGCTGCTTTGCAGCCCCAGGCTTTCAGACCCAGGTACTGAACCAGGACAACAGCAACGCCATCGCCAGGCACGAAAAACCGAGAATGTAGAAATAGCGCGGCACCCGAAGGTCGAATGCGTCCACTACCCCCTCGCACATTGTCATGTATTCGCGGGTTTCGGCCTCGCGCCGCCGTGCACTGTGCAGCAACCACCCGCCCGGGCAGGTCAGCAGCAGCGCCAGCAGATTGATCAGCTTGATCGGGTGGGCGGCCAGGAACCCCCAGAGTACTTGCAAGGACATCACGCAACCTCGGTATGAGCGACGGCAAAGGCCTGCATTTTACCCAAGTCGCTACCTGACGCCCGGCCCAGGCGACAAAGTGTCATCAAGTTTCATCTGGCATGGCATGAGGATTTGCCGGTCTCTTCGCGGGCACGCCCGCTCCCACAGGAACATCACTATGTTCAGGTCCAGTGATATCCCTGTAGGAGCGGGCGTGCCCGCGAAAGGGCCGGTACAGACAACAAAAAACCCGCTGCCCGGATCACAGGCAGCGGGTTTAGTTTTACCTGATGAAGGCTTACTGCCCCAGCACCTGCCCGATGGTCGGGTCCTTGAACATGCGGGTCAGGGCATCGCTCAGCACATCGCCCACCAGCTGGGTGTTGGTTTCCTGGTTCGGCGCCATGCCGAAACGCTGGTCCAGCGAAGCGCCATAACGACCACTGTAGCGGCGGCCGCCATTGGACACGTCGGCACGGAAGGTGGCGCCGATGGTAGCCTCGGTCACGTACAGGTTGTCTTTCGGCGACTGGTACTTCAGCTCGGCCAGGGTCACGGTCAGCTGCGGTGCGTTGTAGGCGTTCGGCGTCGGGGTGAAGCCGAGCAGGCGCACGGCGGCTTCGGCCTGGGCCTGCAGCTTGGGCACGATGTCGTTACCGCTGACGCTGATGGTGCTGGTCTCGGGATACATGCCACCGCGAGTGCCCAGGGACTGCGAAGCCCGCCCGTCAACCACCCGGACCACGACCGGCTGGCCATGGCCGACCGGGGCGAGCTGGGCCTTGAGCGTGGGTTGCGGGTTGAGTTGTTGCGGGCTGTGGGCACAACCGACCAGGCTGAGGCTGGCCACGGCGATCAAACCGAACAACAGACGTTGCAACATGCGCGTTACTCCAGAAAAAGCGGCGAAGGCCCACAGTATACCTAGCCACGCATCGACCAGTCATCGGTCCGACCCGCTTGTCACAATCGTTTCATCGCCACGCCCTTATCCTTGCGCCAAGCCCTAACGCAAAGGACTCGTCGCCATGGCCTCGCTCTGGACCCTGCTCTTCCAACGCCCGCGCCACAACGCCTATGCCCGCCTCGACGCCGACGGCAAATGCCTGGCCTTCAAGCAATGCAGCCAGGCGCCCAGCGGCAGCGGCTGGGTCCAGGTCGGCGAAATCCAGCTTGCCTGGCTGGGCCGCGAACTGCCCGCCAGCGCCCGGGTTTGCGCCCGCGCAAGCCGCCGCTGGCACCAGCGCATCCTCGCGGCCTGACAAACGCTGCAATAAAAACCACGAATGGCGACATTTCTGCCCGCGACATCGCTATAATCTCCCCCCGATTATAAGGACGTCTCCTGATCGGGCCCCGCACTCGCCGATTGACCCCGGCAACTTCAACGCTTCGCCCACAGAGAGCCTTCCACTCAGGTCTTGCATCGGCTGTCGTGCCTGCTTTTCCGGCCCTTCACACTGCATGAACCTGCGGGTTGCCATCGCGCAGTCCCCTTTTGAGGTTCACGTCTCCAAAAGAGCGTGAAAAAACGGTTTTCACAACTTCACAAGAGTGTGGCGAGCAAATGAACAGTCTGGCATGTGCAAAAGCGGCAGATGTGTCCCGAACAGCCCTGAACAGGCGGCAAATGCGCTCATCCCGTATGAGTGTCTGAGCCGTTCCATAACGCACGCACGACACCTTGACCATAAGTCGAATTGCCGCACCCGTGGCAAGCCGCGTTCAATACCTGAACCCGAAGACTGATTGGCGGTGTCCGCGGAAGTTGCAAGAACTGCGAAAAGTCGGACATGGCGAACCTGGCAAACCCAGGTCCTATGCTGTCAATTAGGTAGCTGTAGATTGTGGAGACGCGTTAAATGGCGCAGAACGAATCGGTTGATGTGGTACTGGTAGGCGCGGGCATCATGAGTGCCACCCTGGCCGTACTGCTCAAGGAGCTCGACCCGACCCTGAAGCTTGAGGTCGTGGAGGCGATGGACTCCGGAGCCGCGGAAAGCTCCAACCCCTGGAACAACGCAGGCACCGGCCACGCCGGCCTGTGCGAGCTTAACTACACGCCCCAGGCCGCCGATGGCAGCATCGACATCAAGAAGGCCGTGCACATCAACACCCAGTTCGAGGTTTCGCGCCAGTTCTGGGCCTACCTGAGCAAGAAGGGCAACTTCGGCTCGGCGCGTGCCTTCATCAACCCTGTCCCGCACCTGAGCTACGTCGAGGGTGACAAGGGTGTTTCCTTCCTCAAGAAGCGCTATGAGCTGCTCAAGCAGCACCATGCCTTCGCCGATATGGAATACACCGAAGACAAGGCCGTGATGAACGACTGGATGCCGCTGATGATGCCAGGCCGCCCGGCCGACCAGCACATCGCCGCCACCCGCGTGCTCAAGGGCACCGACGTCAACTTCGGCGCCCTGACCAACAAGCTGCTGAAGCTGCTGGGCGACTCGCAGGACGCCCAAGTGAAGTACAGCAAGAAGGTCGTCGGCCTGCGCCGTAACGGCAAGGGCTGGACCGTGAGCATCAAGGACGTCAACAGCGGCGGCAGCCGTGAAGTGGACGCCCGCTTCGTCTTCCTCGGCGCCGGTGGCGCGGCCCTGCCGCTGCTGCAGCTGTCGGGCATCCCGGAAAGCAAAGGCTTCGGCGGCTTCCCGGTCAGCGGCCAGTGGCTGCGTTGCGACAACCCGGAAATCGTCAAGCAGCACCAGGCCAAGGTCTACAGCCAGGCCGCAGTAGGCGCCCCGCCGATGTCGGTACCGCACCTGGATACCCGCGTGGTCGATGGCAAGAAATCGCTGCTGTTCGGCCCCTATGCCGGCTTCACCACCAAGTTCCTCAAGCACGGCTCGCTGATGGACCTGCCGCTGTCGGTGCGCATGGGCAACATCGGCCCGATGCTGGCCGTGGCCCGTGACAACATGGACCTGACCAAGTACCTGGTCAGCGAAGTGATGCAGTCGATGGAGCAGCGCCTGGAAGCCCTGCGTCGCTTCTACCCACAGGCCAAGGCCGAAGACTGGCGCCTGGAAGTGGCTGGTCAGCGTGTGCAGATCATCAAGAAAGACCCGAAGAAAGGCGGCGTGCTGCAGTTCGGTACCGAGCTGGTTTCGGCCCAGGACGGCAGCCTGGCTGCACTGCTCGGCGCATCGCCGGGTGCTTCGGTCACCGTGTCGATCATGCTGGAACTGATCGAACGCTGCTTCCCCGAGCAGGCCAAAGGTGCCTGGGCTGCCAAGCTCAAGGAAATCTTCCCGGCTCGCGAGAAGACCTTGGCGACCGATGCCGCCCTGTACCACAAGATCAGTGCCGACAACGACGTGGCACTGGAACTGGTGGAAAGCAGCCCGGCAGCCAAGCACTACGCCTGATTCGCCCGGTAACGAAAAAACGCCCCTCGGGGCGTTTTTTTGTGCCTGGATGTCAGCCTGTTCTGCCCTTTCGCGGGTAAACCCGCTCCCACAAGGACAGCACCACAGCTTAGGGCTGCGCTGTACCTGTGGGAGCGGGTTTACCCGCGGTACAAACCGGAGACATCGTTTACAAATCAACCACGGGCCTTGGCGATGATCTCGATGTAATCCGCCGCATTGCGCTGGTCGGCAATCTGTTCGACAAAGGTCTTGCCGTGCTCGTCCTTGCCATCCAGGTCCAGCCCGGCCTCGACGAAGAAGCCGACAAAACGCTCGAAATCGTCGATGCGCAGGCCACGGTAGGCCTTGACCAGCTTGTGCAGCGACGGCGAGGTCACGCCATCGGCAGGCTCGAACTGAAGGAACGTCTTGATGTAGTCGTCGCTGATCTCGTCACCGATTACCTGTTTCTTGTCTTTACGCATTGCCGACTCCAACTGGACCATCACGAAATTTCGAAGGCCGGCAGTGTACCCCCCGCAGGCCGGGCGCCTCAACGCGTACGTACGGTACCGGTGTGCAGGTCGGCCCAGACGTGGCCGTTGCCGTACGTGAGAAACTGCACATACAGCGTCTCGTTGCGCAGCAGGTCCATGATCACCCGGTAGTCGCTGAGCGGGTAATTCAGGCTCAGGGTGCGGGTTTTCTCGTCGTACACAGGCTTCTTCAAGCTCTTGGCAGCCTCACCGTCGAAGGTCAGCAGCACCTGGGCGATGGTCGCACCCTTGCTTAGCGGCTTGCCTTTGAGGCGCACCTGCAACGACGAGGTGATCGGGATCGGCTGCTGGTCGGACTGGCGCTGGGTGCCCACGACCACCGAGTAGTCGGTCACTTGCAGCAATTGCTGGCCGGTCGGCGCTTCCTGGCGCAGGGACTGGTCGTCAGGTGGCAGGAACTGGCTGTGCAGCGGTGCGGCGGCGAGTGGCAGGCTGACCGCCAGCAGGAGGGGAAGAAACGCACGCATGTGAGGCTCCTTGAATGAAGGAGCACTCTAGCATGCTGTGTCTGGGCTTGCCGGCGATGAGGCCGATGCAGGCAACATCAATCGAACTGCGCGAGCATCCAGGCCTGGTACTCGGCCACGCCCTCTTCTCCTTCGCGCGGTGCCCAGTGCGCATGCTCACCCTCGCCCACCGGCCGGTATGGCCCAGCCTTGCACTCGAACAGGATGCTGTCCGGCTCCAGCACCACCAGCCCATGGTAAATGCCGGGGGCCAGGTCCACCCCCAGGCAATTGCCGCCTGCCTGCAGCACCCGCTTGTCGGTCACCGCCCCCTGCTCATCGAAAAGCAACAGACCGAAGCGCCCCTTGAGTGCAATCAGCGTTTCGGCCTTGTCGGCGCTCAGGTGGCGGTGCGGCGGGATGTAGGTGCCCGGCTGCAGGCCGACCGCCATGCGGTGGCAGGGTTCTTCCATCTCATGGAAGGTGTGATGCTGCCGCCCGCGCGGGTTGGCGGCGGCCTGTGCGGCCAGCCCGGCGAACAGCGATTGGTCGATGAACGCAGGCTGGCGCATGATCACAACCCCTTGACGGCGAAGATGCCGTTGGCGTTGCGCCAGTAGCCTTTGTAGTCCATGCCGTAACCGAAGATGTAGCGGTCGACGCAGGGCAGGCCCACGTAGTTGGCCTTGAGCTCCGGGCTGGCCTTGCGGTCATGGTCCTTGTCGATCAGTACCGCCGTGTGCACCGAGCGCGCGCCGGCATGCTTGCAGAACTCGATGATGGCGCTGAGGGTGTGGCCTTCGTCGAGGATGTCGTCGACGATCAGCACGTCACGGTCGATGAACGACACTTCCGGCTTGGCCTTCCAGAACAGCTCGCCGCCACTGGTCTGGTTGCGGTAGCGGGTGGCGTGCAGATAGCTGGCTTCCAGCGGGAACTGCAGGTGGGTCAGCAGTTTGCCGGAGAAGATCAGGCCGCCGTTCATCACGCAGAACACCACCGGGTTCTTGTCGTGCAGGTCTTTGCAGATCTGCTCGCCGACTTTGGCGATGGCCGCTTCGACTTCGGCTTCGGTGTACAGGCAGTCAGCTTCACGCATGACTTGACGGATATGCTCGAGATCGGCGGACATGGCGCTCTCCGGGGGGCATTTTGGAAAAGCGGGCAAAGGTACGCATCCGCTCGTCACAGATCAAGCATTTATGGACTAACGTCCAGAATGACCAGACGACAGCACAGGCTGAATAGATTAATCTAGCGCGGTTTTTTTGCCCGCCTTTCGGAGCCCCCCTATGCCCACTCGTGAGATCCGCCATCCGCTGATCCGCCACAAGCTCGGCCTGATGCGCCGTGCCGATATCAGCACCAAGAATTTTCGCGAACTTGCCCAGGAAGTCGGCGCGCTCCTGACCTACGAAGCCACCCAGGACCTGCCGCTCGAAACCTACGAGATCGACGGCTGGTGCGGCAAGGTGCAGGTTGAAAAAATCGCCGGCAAGAAGATTACCGTGGTGCCGATCCTGCGCGCCGGTATCGGCATGCTCGATGGCGTGCTCAGCCTGATCCCGGGTGCCAAGGTCAGCGCCGTCGGCGTTGCCCGCAACGAGGAAACCCTCGAAGCCCACACCTACCTGGAAAAGCTCGCGCCGGACATCAACCAGCGCCTGGCCCTGATCATCGACCCGATGCTGGCCACCGGCGGTTCGATGGTCGCCACCATCGACCTGCTGAAGAAGGCCGGCTGCAAGGAGATCCGCGCCATGGTCCTGGTCGCCGCGCCTGAAGGCATCGAAGCGGTGGAAAAAGCCCACCCGGACGTGCAGATCTACACCGCTTCGATCGACCAGCGCCTGAACGAACACGGCTACATCGTGCCGGGCCTGGGCGACGCCGGTGACAAGATCTTCGGCACCAAGCAAAAGGACGCCTGACCATGCAGGACGGCTTCAACGACCCGCTCTGGCGCCAGGTCGTTTCGGGCGCGCAGATGCTCTTCGTGGCATTCGGCGCGCTGGTGCTGATGCCACTGATCACCGGCCTCGACCCGAACGTCGCGCTGTTCACCGCCGGCATCGGCACCCTGCTGTTCCAGCTGGTCACCGGCCGCCAGGTACCGGTGTTCCTGGCCTCGAGCTTTGCCTTCATCACCCCGATCATCCTCGCCAAGGGCCAGTTCGGCCTGGCCGAGACCATGGGCGGCGTGATGGCCGCAGGCTTCGTGTACACCTTCATGGGCCTGATGGTGAAAATCAAAGGCACCGGTTTCATCGACCGCATGCTGCCACCGGTGGTGATCGGCCCGGTGATCATCTCCATCGGCCTGGCCATGGCGCCGATCGCCGCCAACATGGCGATGGGCAAGGCCGGTGACGGCAGCGTGCTGCTGCCGTACAAGACCGCCATGATGATCTCGATGCCGGCCCTGCTGACCACGCTGATCGTCGCCGTGTTCGGCAAGGGCATCTTCCGTCTGGTGCCGATCATTGCCGGCGTGCTGGTAGGCTTTGCCCTGTCCTTCGCCTTTGGCGTGGTCGACACTGCCAGGATCGCCGCCGCACCGTGGCTGGAGCTGCCCAACTTCACCGCGCCAGCGTTCAACTGGCAGGCCATCCTGTTCATCGTCCCGGTTGCCCTGGCACCGGCGATCGAACACATCGGCGGGGTGATCGCGGTCGGCAGCGTGACCGGCCGTGACTACCTGAAGAAGCCTGGCCTGCACCGCACCCTGCTGGGTGACGGCCTGGCCACCACCGCAGCCGGCCTGTTCGGCGGCCCGCCCAACACCACCTATGCCGAAGTGACCGGCGCGGTGATGCTGACCAAGAACTACAACCCGAAGATCATGACCTGGGCGGCGGTCTTCGCCATCACCCTGGCCTTCATCGGCAAGTTCGGCGCGCTGCTGCAGAGCATCCCGGTACCGGTGATGGGCGGCATCCTGTGCCTGCTGTTCGGCTCGATCGCGGCGGTGGGCATGAACACCATGATCCGCCACAAGATCGACCTGGCCGAAGCGCGCAACCTGGTAATCGTGTCGGTGACCCTGGTGTTCGGTATCGGCGGCGTGCTGATCGGCAGCGGTGACGGCCCGGATGACTGGGGCCTGAAGGGCATCGCCCTGTGCGCCATCGTGGCTATCGCCCTGAACCTGATCCTGCCGGGCAATGATGGCTGGAAGCACAAGAAACTGGATGATCAGTTGCCTTGATTCGGCTTTAGCCTGACCCGGCCACTTCGCGGGTAAACCCGCTCCCACAGGTACCCCGCTGCCCTCAGGCCTTGTGCAAAACCTGTGGGAGCGGGTTTACCCGCGAAGAGGCCAGAACAGGCAACCTTGGACTCAGGCTTTTTCGCACATTCCCGCCAGCACCTTCACCCACTCCGGGTGATCATTCAGGCACGGCACCAGCACCAGCTCCTGCCCGCCGGCCTCGACAAACTGCTCGCTGCCGCGCATGCCGATCTCCTCCAGCGTCTCGATGCAATCGGCCACGAACGCCGGGCACATCACCAGCAGCTTCTTCACCCCGGCCTTGGCCAGTTCGTCCAACCGCGCCTCGGTATAGGGTTCGATCCACTTGGCCCGCCCCAGCCGCGACTGGAAAGACACCGACCATTTGCCATCGGGTATGCCCATTTTCTGCGCAAAGGCCCTGGCCGTGGCCAGGCACTGCCCGCGGTAACACACCGCACGCATATCGGCACTGGCATCCTTGCAGCAATCGGCCGCCTGGAAGTCATGTTTGCCAGTCGGGTCCAGCTTTTTCAGATGCCGTTCCGGCAAGCCGTGGAAGCTCAGCAACAGGTGATCGTAATCCTGCTCCAGGTAAGGCCTGGCGCTGGCGCCCAGTGCCTCGATGTAGTCCGGGTGCTCGTAGAACGGCTGCAGCACGCGCATCTGCAACGGCAACTGGCGTTCACTGACCGTCTGCCTGGCCAGCTCTACTACAGTGGTTACCGTGCTATCGGCGAACTGTGGGTACAGCGGCGCCAGGGTCACCTTGCGCACACCCTGGGCCACCAGGCGCTCAAGTACCTCGGGCAAGGCTGGCTGGCCATAGCGCATGGCAATCTCCACCGGGCCATGGGGCCAGTGCTCGACCATCGCCGCCTGCAGGCGACGGGTCAGCACCACCAGTGGCGAGCCCTCGTCCCACCAGATCGAGCCATAGGCGTGTGCCGACTGCTCCGGGCGCTTGACCAGGATCAGCGACACCAGCAGGCGCCGTACCGGCCAAGGCAGGTCGATCACGTAAGGGTCCATGAGGAACTGGTTGAGGTAGCGGCGCACATCGGCCACCGAGGTGGAGGCCGGGGAACCCAGGTTGACCAGCAGCAGAGCGTGATCGGTCATGCAGCGTCCTATGTCAGAGGCGGCTGGACAGGTTGTCCAGGGCCGATTGCAAATCGTTGAAGCGGAAGGTGAAGCCTGCCGCCAGCAAACGTACCGGGCGCGCGCGCTGGCCGCCGAGCAGCAGCGTCGACAGCTCACCCAGGCCGGCCTTGAGCAGCAGTGCCGGCACCGGCAGCAAGGCCGGCCGGTGCAGGGTGCGCCCCAGGCGCCTGGCAAACTCGCGGTTGCGCACCGGCTCCGGGGCGCAGGCATTATAAGGACCGCTGGCATCCTTGTGCTGCAAGAGAAAATCAATCAGGGCGACCTGGTCGTCTATATGGATCCAGGGCATCCACTGCCGCCCGTCGCCCAAAGGCCCGCCCAGCCCCAGTTTGAAGGGCACGCGCAGGCGCGACAAAAAGCCGCCATCACTGGCCAGCACCAACCCGGTACGCACCAGCACCACGCGAATACCCTGGGCCTGGGAACGCAGGGCCGTCTCTTCCCAGGCAATGCACAGCTGGCTGGCGAAATCTTCGCGCACCGGCGGTGAAGCCTCGGTCAGCTCGCGTTCGCCACCGTCTCCGTACCAGCCCACCGCAGAGCCGGAGATCAGCACTTGCGGGCGCTGTTCACGGGTGCCCAGCCAGGCCAGCAACTGCTCGGTGAGGCTGACGCGGCTGGCCCACAGCAGGTTGCGCCGGGCGGCTGTCCAGGGCCGGTCGGCAATCGGCGCGCCGGCCAGGTTGATCACCGCGTCCAACTGATCATCCGCCTCCAGTTGCTCCAGGCGGGCGATGCCACGCACGCCGGTGCCACAAATTTTCGGCACCTGCTCAGGTCGCCGGCTCCACACCGTCAGGCGATGACCCTGGCCGAGCCAGTACTGGCACAGGTGCTTGCCAATCAACCCGGTGCCACCTGTCAGCAATATATGCATGGCTGTGTCCTCGCAGAATGCGGCGGTGGTCTATTTTTAACATCAAGGCACTTTTTTGACCCGACGCTCTCGGATAAACATAGGTCAACCTGTCTGCCAACGCGGAATAACCTTATACAAATTTTGTGCATTGTACAGGTTTACCTGACAGCGTAGTCTGCTTACAGCAAGGTTTGAAGAGGCCATCATGACAGTACCTATCGCCATCATCGGGGCCGGTATAGCCGGCTTGTCAGCCGCCCAGGCCTTGCAAAAGGCCGGGCAATCCGTGCATTTGTTCGACAAGGGCCACGGCAGTGGCGGGCGCATGGCCAGCAAGCGCAGCGAAGTCGGCGCGCTGGACCTGGGTGCCCAGTACTTCACCGCCCGTGACCGGCGCTTCGTCGAGCAGGTGCAGCAGTGGGTCGCCGCCGGTTGGGCCGAACAATGGAAACCGCAGCTGTACAACTACCGCGATGGTGAGCTCACCCCCTCCCCCGACGAGCAGACGCGCTGGGTGGGTGTGCCGCGCATGAGTGCAATCACCCGCGGCCTGCTCAAGGACGTGACGGTCAACTTCGGCTGCCGCATCGCCGAGGTGTTCCGCGGCAAGCAATACTGGCACCTGCAGGACACCGAAGGCTGCAGCCACGGCCCCTACAGCCGCGTGGTGATCGCCGTGCCGGCACCGCAGGCCACCCCGCTGCTGGCCTCCACCCCCAAGCTCGCCGCCGTGGCCGCCGGCGTGCAGATGGAGCCCACCTGGGCCGTCGCCCTGGCCTTCCAGACCCCGCTGGACACGCCGATGCAAGGCTGCTTCGTGCAGGACAACCCGCTCGAGTGGCTGGCGCGCAACCGTAGCAAACCCGGGCGTGACGAGAAGTTCGACACCTGGGTACTGCACGCTACCTCGAACTGGAGCCGGCAACACATCGACCTGCCCAAGGAAGAGGTGATCGAACAGCTGAGGGGCGAGTTCGCCGAACTGGTCGGCTGCGTGGTGCCGCCACCTACTTTTGCCTTGGCCCACCGCTGGCTGTATGCCCGCCCGAGCAGCAACCATGAATGGGGCGCGCTGGCCGATGCAGACCAAGGCTTGTACGCCTGCGGCGACTGGTGCCTGTCCGGGCGGGTCGAGGGCGCCTGGCTCAGCGGCCAGGAAGCTGCGCGCCGGCTGCTCGAACACCTCGAATGATGTAGAGCTATACAAAAAAACTGGTTTGCATAACTTCAGGGCTGTGCTGGAATAAACCTGTACAAGTTTTTGGTTTCGTACAGGTTATCTGGAGACAGCCCATGCACGACTCATCCGCCCACAGCAAGCCGCGTATCGCCATCAGCGCCTGTCTGACCGGGCACAGCGTGCGCTATAACGGCGGCCACAAGGCCTCCGACCTGTGCCGCACGCAGCTCGAGGAACACTTCGACTGGTTGCCGGTGTGCCCGGAGGTGGCCATCGGCCTGGGCGTACCGCGCGACCCGATCCGCCTGGTCGGCGACCCCGAGCAACCGGAAGTGGTCGGAACCCGCAACCCCGGGATGGACCTGACCGGCCCGCTGCGCAGCTACGGCGAGCAAATGGCCGCCGAACTCGACGATATCTGCGGCTACATTTTCATGCAGAAATCGCCCTCCTGTGGCCTGGAGCGGGTCAAGGTGTACCAGGACAATGGCCATCCGGCCTTCAACAGCGGGCGGGGCGTGTATGCCCAGGCGTTCTGCGCAAGGCGCCCAGACCTGCCGGTGGAAGAAGAAGGCCGCCTGCACGACCCGGTGCTGCGCGAGAATTTCATCAGCCGCGTGTACGCCTACGCCGACTGGCAGCGCCTGCTGGCCGAAGGCCTGAGCCGGGGCGCCCTGGTGCGCTTCCACTCACGCTACAAGTACCTGCTGATGGCCAACAACCCCCAAGCCTACCGCAGCCTGGGGCGCCTGCTCGGCAGCATGAGCAAGGAAGACGACCCGCAAAGCATCGGCCCGCGCTACTTCAGCCAGCTGATGCAGGCCCTGCGCCGCTGCGCCAGCCGTGGTACCCATGGCAACGTGCTGCAGCATCTGAGCGGCTACTTCAAGGACGCGCTCACTCAGCAGGACAAAGCCGAGCTGCAGACCGTCATCGGCCAATACCAGCAAGGCGTTGTGCCGCTGGTGGTGCCGCTGACCCTGCTCAAGCACCACTTGCGCAAGCACCCCGACCCGTATCTGCAGCAACAGGCCTACCTGCAGCCGCACCCAGAGCGCCTGGGCCTGCGCAATGCCGTCTGAAATCCTGTTGCCCATCGGCGAACTGGCTCGCCGCACGGGCGTCAACCCCGTCACCCTGCGCGCCTGGGAGCGCCGCTACGGCCTGCTCAAGCCCCAGCGCACTGCCAAGGGCCATCGCCTGTATCCGCTGGAGCAGGTCGCACGCGTCGAGGCGATCCTCGCCTGGCTGCAGCGCGGTGCCTCCGTCAGCCAGGTACGTGAGCTGCTCGACAAACCGGCCAGCACGGCGCCGAAAGGCGACTGGCAAGCCCGGCAGTTCCAGCTGATCGAGGCCATTGCCACGCTGTCGCAGCGCGCCCTCGACCAGCAGCTCAACCAGGCGATGGCCTTGTACCCGGCCGTCACCCTGTGCGAGCAGTTGCTGTTGCCGCTGCTCGACCTCCTGGAGCTGCGCTGGCGCAACTACTTCAATGCACGGCTGGAGCAGGTGTTTTTCCACAGCTGGCTGCGCAGCAAGCTGGGCGCCCGGGTCTACCACGACAACCAGTTGCTGCAAGGCCCTGCCATCTTGCTGGCTGAAGACAGCGAACGCACCTTCAACCCCGATTTGTGGTTGTGCGCCTGGCTGTTCACCAGCAACGGCCTGCCAGTCGAAGTGCTGGAGCACGCCATTGCCGGCGCGCACCTGCAATGCGCCGTCACCATGCTCAAACCGCGCGCCGTGCTCCTGCACCTGGGGCCACGCATCGATGAAAAGGCGCTGCAACGCACCCTGCCCAACCTGCCCGTACCGACCTTGCTCGGTGGGCCAACGCTGGCGCTGCACGAAGCCCGGCTGCGAGCCCTCCGGCTGCCCAACCTCGCCCTGTTCGATACCCCACAGGCGGCATTGCGTTTGCTGCAAGCCCATGACCGCCAGCCCGTAGAGATGACCGCACCATGCACCTGACCTGGCTGCGCAGTGACCTGCGCATCGATGACAACACCGCGCTCAGCGCCGCCAGCGAACGCGGCACGACCCTCGCCCTGTGGCTGGTCAGCCCCGGGCAATGGCAGGCCCACGACGACGCTACCTGCAAAGTCGACTTCTGGCTGCGCAACCTGCGCGACCTGCGCCAGTCGCTGGGACGCCTGAACATTCCCCTGCTGATCCGCAAGATCGACACCTGGGACCAGGCGCCACAGGCGGTGCTCGATGTCTGCCGCCAACACCAGGTGCAAAGCGTGCACTGGAACGAGGAGTACGGCATCAACGAACAACGTCGCGACACCGCCACCCGGGCGCTGCTGGAAAAGTCGGCCATCCAGGCCCACAGCCACCTCGACCAGCTGTTGTTCCGCCCGGGCACCATCCTTACCCGCAGCGGCGACTACTTCCAGGTGTTCAGCCAGTTCAAGAAGAGCTGCCTGGAGCACTTGCACCGCGGCCTCCCCGCCCTGGCCCACCGAGTCAAACGCCAGGCACCGCTGCAGATCAGCAGCGACCCGATCCCCCAGCACGTGGACGGCTTCGAAAAACCCGCTCAGGCCCTGCGCGACCACTGGCCGGCCGGTGAAGCCGAGGCACAAGCGCGGCTGACCCGCTTTCTCGACGAGACCATCGACGACTACCAACAACTGCGCGACTTGCCTGCCAGGCCCGGCACCAGCCAGCTCTCCGCCTACCTGGCCGCTGGCGTGATCTCGCCGCGCCAGTGCCTGCACGGCGCCCTGGCCAGCAACCGCGGCGAGTTCGACAGCGGTAGCAGCGGCGTGCAAACCTGGATCAACGAGCTGCTCTGGCGCGAATTCTACAAACACATCCTGACCGGTTATCCACAGGTCTCGCGTCACCGCGCCTTCCGCGCCCAGACCGAAGCCCTGCCCTGGCGCGACGCACCGGCCGACCTTGAAGCCTGGGAACAGGGGCGTACCGGCTTCCCGATCATCGACGCCGCCATGCGCCAACTGCTGCACACTGGGTGGATGCACAACCGCCTGCGCATGATCGTGGCCATGTTCCTCAGCAAGAACCTGCTGATCGACTGGCGCAAGGGCGAGCGGCATTTCATGCGCCACCTGATAGACGGCGACCTGGCCGCCAACAACGGCGGCTGGCAGTGGAGCGCGTCCACCGGCACCGACGCAGTGCCCTATTTCCGCATCTTCAACCCGGTTTCACAGTCGCAGCGTTTCGACCCGCAGGGGCGTTTCATTCGGCACTGGCTGCCGGAATTGCAGGGGCTGGATGAAAAAACCATTCATCTTCCCGTAAGATCAGCCGATCTTTTTGCCAGACAATCCTACTACAGTCCAATCGTCGATCTTGACAGCAGTCGCCAGCGCGCGCTGGAGGCGTTCAAGGGCCTCCCGCGCCGGCAGGATCAGAGGGCGCTATCTTGAACAATGCACGCAGTATCTGGGTAACGGGCGCCGGCAATGGACTAGGCCTGGCGCTGGTGGAAGAGTTGCTCGCTGAAGGACACCGGGTAGCCGCCAGCGGCAAGGACAGCGAGGCACTGGATGCCTTGGCGGCGCGTTATGGCAGCCAATTGTTGCGCTTGCCCTGGCAGTTGCATGAAGAACAGCAGGCGGCCCAGGCCAGCCAACAGATCTGCCATGCCTGGTGCTCGCTGGATGGCTTGATCATCAACGCCGGTACCAGCGATTACCTGGTGGACGATGTGGCGGACAGCGAGTTGTTCGAGGCGCTCGTCACTGGCAACCAGTTGGCCAGCGAGCATTGCCTGGCCAATGCGCTGCCCTTGCTGGCGAAGGGTGACTCGCCGCAGGTGATGGCGGTGTTCAACCGGTATTCGGCCTTGCAGTTATATGCGCCGACGCAGGTGACTGCGGGCTGGAACAACTTGCCGCAGTGGGTGCGCGAGCAGCGTCAGGCGTTGAAGGCTCTGGGGGTTGAGCTAACAGTGGTTGGGCCGCAGTCGTTGAAGACACCTGTAACCCCGGCGCAGGCAATACCAGAGGTGTGGACGCCGCAGAATGCGGCAGAAGAACTGCTGCGGCGCTGGCCACAGAGGGAACCTGAGCTTGTGCTGGAGGCTTTGGACCTCAATGGCCTGTGGCCGTTGACGCGGTAGAGTCTGGCATCGGCACTGCCTTCTTCGCGGGTAAACCCGCTCCCACAGGTACACCACTGCACTCAAGATACAGTCCACCCTGTGGGAGCGGGTTTACCCGCGAAGAGGCCGGCACAGGAGCGCTCAGAGCGCCATGCGGTAATGCAGGCTGTAGCTCTCCACGCCATCGTTGGGCTGTTTGATGCCCGCGTTGGAATAGTGAATCGCCCGCACGCCAATCTCATGCCCACCGGCAAAGCGCAAACCAAAGCCGATGCGGTCCTCGAACTGGAACGCCGAGCCCAGTTCGTTGTCTTCCAGTTCGGTGCTGGAGAATGCCGCCACACCGATCCCCGCCTCGATGTAAGGCTTCACCGACTCCCCGGCAAACTCATAAACGAACACCGGCGCGAACGACAGGCTGTGGTTGCTCGCGGTCTTGTCGCCATCCCAATAGGTGTAGGCCCCATCCCAGTACCCCGTAAGGCGCCCCACGCTGGTCTGCCACCAGCTCGCCTCCCAATTCGATTGCAGCCCCAACCGGTAGACCATGGTCGAGTCACCGGTCTGCCCCACCGAAAACGAAACATCGGCAGCCTGCGCCGACAATGAATGCCCCAGGGTGAAGACGGCAGCCGCCGCCAAGCCGAGCAGCTTCTTCATGAGCAACATCCTTCTTTGCTGTTATTAGTGTCCGCCTCATATCAGGCAAGGCGGTAGAAAACGGCAGCGGTACGGTAGTTCAGTTGCTTTTCACGTTTTTTTTACAATGAAAAGCTTTGCACACTGCCAGACTTATGCCACAGCAAAGGTAGGATTTTCCTGAGAGATTGCGGATCAGCACTGGTCCAGAAACGGGTATCCCGAGCCGGTCCTTCAGCCAACAGGTCATCCGCGCCCAGCAGCCTCTGCAGTTGGCGCGCCACCGCGGCGCCAGTGTCGATGATGGCCACGTCGGCTGGCACCATGCCGGCCAGCAACGGGCGCAAGAAGGGGTAATGGGTGCAGCCGAGGATCAGCGTGTCGCAGCCAGCGGCCAGCAACGGCTGAACATAACCTTGCAGCAACTGGCGCAGCGCCGGGCTCGCCAGGTCGCCGGCCTCGATCAACTCGACCAGCCCCGGGCAAGGTTGGGTGATGACCTGTACGTCATTGGCAAAACGGTCGAGCAAGGCGGCGAACTTGGCGCTCTGCAGGGTACCGGTGGTGGCCAGCACACCGACCACGCCAGAGCGCGTAGCGGCGGCAGCGGGCTTCACCGCCGGCTCCATGCCCACCAGCGGCCAGTTCGGGTACAACTCGCGCAGGTCGGCCACCGCCGCCACCGTGGCGGTGTTGCAGGCCAGTACCATGGCCTTGGCGCCCTGTTCATGGAAGAACGCAGCAATGCGCCGGAGACGCTCACGGATATAGTCCGGCGACTTCTCGCCGTAGGGTATGTGGCCGCAATCGCCCACGTACAGCAGCGTCTCGTTGGGCAGCAGGCGCTGGATCTCGGCGAGTACCGACAAGCCGCCAACCCCGGAGTCCATCACGCCGACCGGCGCCGAACGCTCAGCCATCGCGCTTGCCGCAGACCGCACAAGCCGGGTCGCGCTTGACCCGCAATTCGCGGATACGAGTGCCGAGCGCATCGATCAACAGCAGGCGGCCGACCAGCGGCTCGCCGAACCCGGCCAGCAGCTTCATCGCCTCCAGCGCCTGCAGGCTGCCTACCAGGCCCACCAGCGGGCCGATCACGCCGGCTTCGCTGCAGGTCAGTTCGGCTTCGCTGCCATGGCCGTACAGGCAGTGGTAGCAAGGGCTGTAGTCACGCCGTGGGTCGAACACCGACAACTGCCCTTCCAGGCGGATCGCCGCACCGCTGACCAGCGGCTTGCCAGCCGCGACACAGGCGGCGTTGACCGCCTCACGGGTACCGAAGTTGTCGGAGCAGTCCAGCACCAGGTCGACCGCCGCCACGGCGGCCGCCAGCGAATCCTCGTCCAGCGCCTGGCGATGGGCGACCAGGCTGATTTCCGGGTTGATCGCCTGCAAGCGCTGCAAGGCCGAATCGACCTTGCTCATGCCGACGCTGGCACTGTCGTGGATGACCTGGCGTTGCAGGTTGGTCAGGTCGACGGTGTCGAAGTCGGCCAGGTGCAGCTCCCCCACCCCGGCGGCGGCCAGGTACAGGGCAACTGGCGAGCCAAGGCCACCGAGCCCGACGATCAGCGCCTTGCTCTGCTTGAGCCGCAACTGGCCGTCAATATCGATCTGGGCCAGCAATACCTGCCGGCTGTAACGCAGCAGTTCCTGATCACTCAACATGGCAGGCGCCCCAGGGTAATGCGTTCATGACCGCCCAGATCCATGCGGCTGGCGACCTCGATGAAACCTTGTTCAGCCAGCAGGGCGCGCACCGCCGCTGCCTGATCGTAGCCGTGTTCCAGCAACAACCAGCCACCCGGCAACAGGTGCGCGGGGGCCTGGGCGGCGATTACCCGCAGGTCGTCCAGGCCATCGGCCCCGGCCACCAGCGCGCTGCTGGGCTCGAAGCGCACATCACCGGCAACCAGGTGCGGGTCTGCGGCGGCGATGTAGGGCGGGTTGCTGACAATCAGGTCGAAACGCTCGCCGGCCAGGCTGTCGAACCAGTGACTGAGCCGTACCTGGACGTTTTCCAGGCCCAGGCGCTGGCGGTTGCGCTCGGCCAGGGCGACGGCCTCCTCCACTCGGTCCACTGCGGTTACCTGCCAGGCCGGGCGATCACTGGCCAGGGCCAGGGCAATCGCGCCGGTGCCGGTGCCCAGGTCAAGGACCTTGGCCGGCGTGGCAGGTTGCAGCTCAAGGGCGGCTTCGACCAGCAGCTCGGTATCCGGCCGCGGGATCAGGGTATGCGGCGCCACTTCCAGGTCGATCTTCCAGAAGCCCTGCAGCCCGAGAATGTAGGCGACCGGCTCGCCGCCACGGCGGCGCTGCAGGTAACCGGCATAGGTCTCGGCGTCTTCGCTGCTGACGATTCGCTCGGGCCAGGTATGCAGGTAGCTGCGCGACTTGCCGATGGCCGCAGCCAACAGCAGCTCGGCATCCAGCCGCTCGGTGGGCGATTCTGGCAACTGCGCGTTGCGCAGCAGGCTGGCGATGATGGTCATCAGTCCCCCAGGGCGGCCAGTTGATCGGCCTGGTACTCGGCCAGCAGCGGTTCGATCACCGCCTCCACGCCGCCGGCGAGGATGTCGTCCAGCGAGTACAGGGTCAGGTTGATACGGTGGTCGGTCACCCGGCCCTGCGGATAATTGTACGTGCGAATGCGCTCGGAACGGTCGCCAGAGCCGACCAGCAGCTTGCGCTCGGTGGCGATGGCGTTCTGCGCCGCGCTGGTCTGCATGTCGTTGAGCTTGGCCGACAGCCAGGACATGGCGCGGGCACGGTTCTTGTGCTGCGAACGCTCTTCCTGGCACTCGACCACGATACCGGTTGGCAAGTGGGTGATACGGATCGCCGAGTCGGTCTTGTTGACGTGCTGGCCACCGGCACCGGATGCGCGGTAGGTGTCCACGCGCAGGTCGGCCGGGTTGATCTCGATGGCCGCCTGTTCGTCCGGCTCGGGCAGTACCGCCACGGTGCACGCGGAGGTGTGGATACGGCCCTGGGATTCGGTCTCGGGCACGCGCTGTACGCGGTGCGCGCCGGACTCGAACTTGAGCTTGCCGTACACGCTCTCCCCCTCGACGCGAGCGATGATTTCCTTGTAGCCGCCGTGTTCGCCTTCGTTCTCGGAGAGGATTTCCAGGCGCCAGCCACGCTTTTCGGCGTAGCGCGAATACATGCGGAACAGGTCGCCGGAGAAGATCGCTGCCTCGTCGCCACCGGTGCCGGCACGGATTTCGAGGAACACGTTGCGGCCGTCGTTGGGGTCCTTGGGCAACAGCATGCGTTGCAGCTGCGACTCCAGCGTCAGCAGTTGTTCCTTGGCTTCACGCACTTCTTCCACGGCCATTTCGCGCAGGTCCGGGTCACTGTCCTTGAGCAGCGCCTGGGCACCTTCGAGGTCGTCCTGGACTTTGCGCCACTCTTTATAAGCAGCGTAGACCGGCTCGACTTCGGCGTACTCACGGGAATAGGCGCGAAAGCGCGTCTGGTCGGAAATGACCTCGGCATCACCGAGCAGTGCGGTGAGTTCTTCGAAGCGGTCCTGGAGGATTTCCAGTTTGTTCAGCAGCGACGCTTTCATTGCGGGGATTTGTCCGTCGAGCCCTCGTTGAGGGCAAAGAGTTCCTGGGCCATGGCCAGCGCATCGAGGCGGCCCTCGGCCGAGAGCCTTTTCAGTTGCACGCTTGGCGCATGCAGGAGTTTGTTGGTCAGCCCCCGGGCCAGTTGGGCCAATACGTCTTCGGGGTTGCCGCCGTTGGCCAGCAGGCGCTGGGCCTTTTGCAGTTCTTCGTCGCGCAGGCGCTCGCTTTGCTGGCGATAGGCCTTGAGCACGTCCACCGCGGCCAGCTCGCGCAGGCGCAGCATGAAATCTTCGGCCCCCACCGACACCAGTTCCTCGGCGGCCTGGGCCGCGCCCTGGCGGCTCTTGAGGTTTTCCGCCACCACGTCGTGCAGGTCATCGACAGTGTACAGGTAGACGTCGTCCAGTTCGCCGACTTCGGTTTCGATATCGCGCGGTACGGCGATGTCGACCATGAAGATCGGCTTGTGCCGGCGCTGCTTCAGCGCGCTCTCGACCGCGCCCTTGCCGAGGATTGGCAACTGGCTGGCGGTGGAGCTGATGACGATGTCGCTGTTGGCCAGTTCCTGGGGGATGTCGGCCAGCAGTACCGCGTGCGCACCGAACTGCTCGGCCAGGATGCTGGCCCGCTCCAGGGTACGGTTGGCCACGACGATGCGGCGCACGCCCTGCTCATGCAGATGGCGGGCGACCAGGGTGATGGTTTCGCCGGCGCCGATCAGCAGGGCCTGGCTACGGCCCAGGTCGCTAAAGATCTGCTTGGCCAGGCTGACTGCGGCAAACGCCACCGACACCGGGTTTTCGCCGATGGCGGTGTCGGTGCGCACCTGCTTGGCGGCGCTGAAGGTGGCCTGGAACAGGCGCCCGAGCAGCGGGCCGACGGTGCCGGCCTCACGCGCCACGGCGTAGGCGGACTTCATCTGGCCGAGGATCTGCGGCTCGCCGAGCACCAGCGAGTCCAGGCCGGAGGCCACCCGCATCATGTGCTTCACCGCCTCGTGCTCTTCGTGCACGTAGGCGCTGGCGCGCAGCTCGTCCAGGCTGAGGCGGTGATAGTCGGCCAGCCATTGCAGCACCGCATCGGCGGACAGGTGGTCCTGCTCTATATAGAGCTCGCTACGGTTGCAGGTCGACAGGATCGCCGCTTCGCGGCTGGATGTCAGTCGGCAGAGCTGCTGCAGGGCGTCTACCAGCTGCTCTGGGGTAAACGCCACGCGCTCGCGTACGTCTACCGAGGCAGTCTTATGGTTGATACCAAGTGCAAGAAAGGCCATGCAAGGTCGCTGGTTGTGACGAGAAGCCGATAATTGTCCTCTTTCGCAGGTTTCAGGACAACCACCGTTGGTGTTCGCCTTGACACTTTCTGCGCCTGTAAAATCGAGCGCCGCCCGCGCGGCGCTTCGCGGGACAAGCCCGCTCCCACATTTGTTGCAACGTGCCGAACCTGTCAGGCCATGGTTGCACGCCTTGTTGGCTCGACTCTATTTCGAGGTGGACACATCCGCAGCCCCACTTGTCTGAAGACATGCACCAAGGCTGGCAACGCCTCTCCAACAGACATGGCCACGTTGCAACAAATGTGGGAGCGGGCTTGTCCCGCGAAGCGCCGCGCGGGCGGCGCTCGATCTCCGCACCACCACACCAATCAAGCCATACACCCGGCACAACCAACCTGTCCGGAACCCTTCCCCCCCCTCAAAGGTCGCAGTTAACCAGCCACAGCACAGGTGGGTTTGCCCCCGCGCTTGTGTCATCATGCTCCGACCGCCGGTGAGTCCTCCAATAAGCCTTCTATGAACAAACCATACGCATTGCTGCTTGCCTTCGCCCTGCTCCAGGGCTGCCAGAGCCTGGCCCCGCAAAAGGCCGAGCCTCCCGTCGCCGAGGCCGGCAAACCCGAGGCGGAAAAGCCCGTGGTGTATGGCTCGTTCAAGCAGGACACGCTCTATAGCCTGCTGGTGGCGGAGCTGGCCGGCCAACGCAACCGCTTCGACATCGCCCTGGCCAACTACACCGACCAGGCCGCGAAAACCCAGGACCCGGGGGTTTCCGAGCGCGCCTACCGCATTGCCGAATACCTCGGCGCCGACGAACCGGCGCTGGACAACGCCCTGGTCTGGGCCCGCAACGACCCGCAGAACCTCGACGCCCAGCGCGCCGCCGCCATCCAGCTGGCCCGCGCCGGCCGCTATGACGACTCCATGGCGTACATGGAAAAGGTGCTGCAGGGCCAAGGCGACACCCATTTCGACTTCCTCGCCCTGTCCGCCGCCGAAACCGACCAGGGCACCCGCGACGGCCTGCTGCAAAGCTTCGAGCGCCTGCTGGTGAAGTACCCGGACAACAGCCAGCTGGTGTTCGGCAAGGCCCTGCTGCTGAACCAGGACGGCAAGGCCGAAGAAGCTCTGGAGCTGCTCGAGTCGCACCCGCCGCAAAACGACGAAGTCGCCCCGATCCTGCTGCGCGCGCGCCTGCTGCAAGCCCTGAACCGCGGCCCGGAGGCCCTGCCACTGCTGCGCGGCGCGATTCGCGACAACCCGGACGACAAGCGCCTGCGCCTGACCTATGCACGCACCCTGGTCGAACAGGACCGCATCGCCGATGCCAAGGGCGAGTTCCTCAGCCTGGTCCAGCAATACCCCGACGACGACGAACTGCGCTATTCGCTGGCCCTGGTGTGCCTGGAAAACAAGGACTGGGATGAAGCCGAGGGCTACCTGCAGGAGCTGATCGAGCGCGACAGCAACGTCGACGCCGCGCACCTGAACCTGGGCCGCATCCGCGAGGAGCGCCACGACCCCGCTGGCGCCCTGCGTGAATACGCCCTGGTCGGTCCGGGCCCCGACTACCTGCCGGCGCAATTGCGCCAGGCCGACATCCTGATCGCCAACGGCCGTGGTACCGAGGCCTCCCGCCTGCTCGCCGACGCCCGCGAAGCCCAGCCGGATTACGCCATCCAGCTGTTCCTGATCGAATCGGAAAGCTACAGCAACAACAACAAGGACGCCCAGGCCAGCCAGGTGCTGCAGCAAGCCATCCAGCGCTACCCGGACGACCTCAACCTGCTGTACACCCGCGCCATGCTGGCCGAAAAGCGTGACGACCTGCCGCAGATGGAAAAAGACCTGCGCGCCATCATCGCCCGCGAGCCGGAAAATGCCATGGCCCTGAACGCCCTCGGCTACACCCTGGCCGACCGCACCACCCGCTACAGCGAAGCCAAGGCGCTGATCGACAAGGCCCATCAGCTGACCCCGGACGACCCGGCGGTGCTCGACAGCCTGGGCTGGGTCAACTACCGCCTGGGCAACCTCGACGAGGCTGAAACCTACTTGCGCAAGGCCTTTGCCAGCTTCCCCGACCACGAAGTGGCCGCCCACCTGGGCGAAGTGCTATGGGCCAACGGCAAGCGCCGCGAAGCCCGCCAGGTCTGGGCCAAGGGCTTCGAAGCCCAGGCCGACAGCCCCATCCTGCGCAAGACCCTCCTGCGCCTGACCGGATCCGAGACTCTCTAACGCCATGTTCCTGCGCCATTGCATTACCTTCACCCTGATCGCCCTGCTGGCAGGCTGTGCCGGCTTCGGTAGCCGCGAGGCCCTGCAGGGCCACGGCAACCCGCAGCAGTGGCGCGCCCATAAAGAGCAGCTGAGCAGCCTCGATGGCTGGCAGATCAACGGCAAGGTCGGCATCCGTGCCCCACGCGACTCCGGCAGCGGCACGCTGTTCTGGCTGCAACGCCAGGACTACTACGACATTCGCCTGGCCGGCCCGCTGGGCCGTGGCGCCGCACGTCTGACCGGGCGCCCCGGCGGCGTGGTGCTGGAAGTGGCCAACCAGGGCCGCTACGAGGCCCCCAGCCCCGAAGCCTTGCTGGAAGAACAGCTGGGCTGGCAGCTGCCGGTCTCGCACCTGGTCTGGTGGGTACGCGGCCTGCCCGCCCCCGACAGCAAGAGCAAGCTGACCCTGGACAGCGACAGCCGCCTGGCCAGCCTCGACCAGGATGGCTGGCAGGTGCAGTACCTGAGCTACACCGAACAGAACGGCTACTGGCTGCCCGAGCGCCTCAAGCTGCACGGCAAGGACATCGACGTGACCCTGGTGGTCAAGGACTGGCAGCCGCGCCAGCTGGGACACTGATACATGCAAACCCTTACCCTGCCCGCCCCGGCCAAGCTCAACCTGTGGCTGCACATCATCGGCCGCCGCGCCGACGGCTATCACGAGCTGGAAACCGTGTTCCAGTTTCTCGATCACGGCGACGAACTGCACTTTGCCTTGCGTGACGACGGCGTGATCCGCCTGCATACCGAGATCGAGGCGGTACCGCACGACAGCAACCTGATCGTGCGTGCCGCGCGCAAGCTGCAGGAGCAATCCGGCACGACGTTGGGCGCCGACATCTGGTTGAGCAAGGTGCTGCCCATGGGCGGTGGCATCGGCGGCGGCAGCTCGGATGCCGCCACTACCCTGTTGGCCCTCACCCACCTGTGGCAACTGGACTGGAACGAAGACCGCCTGGCCGCACTGGGCCTGAGCCTGGGCGCCGACGTACCGGTATTCGTGCGCGGCCACGCGGCATTCGCCCAGGGCGTGGGTGAACAACTGACCCCGGTCGACCCGGAGGAGCCGTGGTATGTCGTGCTGGTGCCGCAAGTGTCTGTCAGCACAGTAGAAATTTTTTCACATCCACAGTTGACACGTGATTCACTCCCCCTTAAGATGCGCCCCGTTCCCGAGGGAAACAGTCGAAATGACTGCCAACCGGTGGTAGAGCAGAGTTACCCGGAAGTTCGCAATGCGTTGAATTCACTGGGCAAATTCACTGAGGCTCGATTAACCGGTACTGGAAGTTGTGTGTTTGGGGCCTTCCCAAGCAAAGCCGAAGCTGATAAAGTTCTGGCCCTTCTTTCAGCGACCCAAACAGGGTTTGTGGCGAAAGGAAGCAACGTTTCGATGTTGCATCGCAAGCTGCAAAGTCTGGTCAAGAAGTCGAGCGCATAAGCGTTCGCAGCAACAGATACAGGGGCGTCGCCAAGCGGTAAGGCAGCAGGTTTTGATCCTGCCATGCGTTGGTTCGAATCCAGCCGCCCCTGCCATTTTCCTTATACTCATCCAGGTTACCCTCAGCCTTCAGGTACTGCGCGTGTCCAAGATGATGGTCTTTACGGGGAATGCCAACCCCGATCTGGCTCGGCGTGTAGTACGTCAGCTGCATATCCCTCTCGGTGATGTCTCTGTCGGTAAGTTCTCCGACGGCGAGATCAGTGCCGAGATCAATGAAAACGTTCGTGGTAAAGACGTCTTCATTATTCAGCCGACCTGTGCCCCGACCAACGATAACCTGATGGAACTGGTAGTGATGGCCGACGCCTTCCGCCGCTCCTCAGCATCCCGAATCACCGCCGTGATTCCTTACTTCGGATACGCCCGCCAGGACCGCCGTCCGCGTTCGGCACGTGTAGCCATCAGCGCCAAAGTCGTCGCTGACATGCTCACTGTCGTCGGTATCGACCGTGTACTCACCGTCGACCTGCACGCTGACCAGATCCAGGGTTTCTTCGATATCCCGGTCGACAACATCTACGGCTCGCCCGTACTGGTCGACGATATCGAAGACCAGCGTTTCGAGAACCTGATGATCGTCTCCCCGGACATCGGTGGTGTCGTGCGCGCACGTGCCGTCGCCAAGTCCCTGGGCGTCGACCTGGGTATCATCGACAAGCGCCGCGAGAAGGCTAACCACTCCGAGGTCATGCACATCATCGGCGACGTCGAAGGGCGCACCTGCATCCTGGTAGACGACATGGTCGACACCGCCGGCACCCTGTGCCACGCGGCCAAAGCCCTGAAAGAACACGGCGCTGCCAAGGTTTACGCCTACTGCACGCACCCTGTCCTGTCGGGCCGCGCGATCGAGAACATCGAGAAGTCGGTACTGGACGAGCTGGTGGTGACCAACACCGTTCCGCTGTCCGCCGCTGCTCAAGCCTGTGACCGTATCCGTCAGCTGGATATCGCACCGGTTGTCGCTGAAGCGGTCCGCCGCATCAGCAACGAAGAATCGATCAGCGCGATGTTCCGCTAAGCGGAACACACGCTGACGAAAAGCGCCCCGCCCCAACACTGGTTGTTGGGGCGGGGCTTTTTTGCCATCCCCGTTGGCGCTGGTCGCAAACGCCCTCGGGGGGCTATTTTGGAGAAACAAAATGACCGAATTCACTCTGAACGCCCAAGCGCGTACTGACCTGGGGAAAGGTGCGAGCCGCCGCCTGCGTCACTCCGCCAACATCCCAGCCGTTGTCTACGGTGGTAACCAGGACGCCCAGTCCCTGACCATCCTGGCCAAGGAAATCACCAAGCTGTTCGAAAACGAGGCTGCCTTCAGCCACGTTCTGGAACTGAACGTCGACGGCGCCAAGCAAAACGTCGTGGTCAAGGCCCTGCAGCGTCACCCGGCCAAAGGCTTCATCATGCACGCCGACTTCGTTCGCGTCGTTGCTGGCCAGAAACTGACCGCCAAGGTACCGGTTCACTTCGTCAACGAAGAAGCCCCGGTCAAGAAAGGCGGCGAGATCTCCCACGTAGAAGCCGAGATCGAAGTTTCCTGCGAAGCCAAAGACCTGCCTGAGTTCATCGAAGTTGACCTGGCCAACGCTGAAATCGGCACCATCATCCACCTGTCGGACCTGAAAGCTCCGAAAGGCGTAGAGTTCGTAGCTCTGGCCCACGGTGATGACAAAGCTGTTGCCAACGTTCACGCTCCACGCGTTGCTCCAGAAGCAGAAGGCGCTGCCGAGTAATCCACTCGCGCGCCGGCGTTGATCGGGTTACAGTGCCGCGCGCCCTGTAACCCACCAACTCCAAGGAAGAGCCCCTGACGTGACCGCCATCCAGTTGATCGTCGGCCTGGGTAACCCCGGCCCCGAATACGAACAGACCCGGCATAACGCAGGGGCTCTTTTCGTTGAACGCATTGCCAGCGCCCAGCGCGTCTCGTTGACCGCTGACCGCAAATATTTCGGCCTGACGGCTAAATTCAGCCATCAGGGCAACGACGTTCGTCTGCTCATCCCCACCACCTACATGAACCGTAGCGGCCAGTCCGTGGCGGCCTTGGCCAATTTCTTCCGCATCAAGCCGGAAGCGATCCTGGTGGCGCATGACGAACTCGACCTGCCCCCGGGCGTCGCCAAGCTCAAGCGCGGCGGTGGCCATGGTGGGCACAACGGCCTGCGCGACATCATCGCGCAGCTCGGCAACCAGAACGACTTCCACCGCCTGCGGCTTGGCATCGGCCACCCGGGCGACGCCAAACTGGTCTCCAACTTCGTCCTGGGCCGCGCGCCGCGCGCCGAGCAGGAGAAGCTCGACGCCAGCATCGATTTTGCCCTCGGCGTGCTGCCGGACGTGCTTGCCGGCGACTTCGCCAAAGCGATGCGCGAGCTGCACAGCCAGAAGGCCTGATTTCCTTAGAGAGGGGAATACCCATGGGTTTCAATTGCGGCATCGTCGGCCTGCCCAACGTCGGCAAGTCCACCCTGTTCAACGCCCTGACCAAGTCTGGCATCGCGGCGGAGAACTTCCCTTTCTGCACCATCGAGCCAAACAGCGGCATCGTGCCAATGCCCGATGCGCGCCTGAATGCGCTGGCTGAAATCGTCAAGCCAAACCGCATCCTGCCGACCACCATGGAATTCGTCGACATCGCCGGCCTGGTGGCTGGTGCTTCGAAAGGCGAAGGCCTGGGCAACAAGTTCCTCGCCAACATCCGCGAGACCGACGCCATTGCCCACGTGGTGCGCTGCTTCGAAGACGAGAACGTGATCCACGTTTCCAACAGCGTCGACCCCAAGCGTGACATCGAGATCATCGACCTCGAACTGATCTTCGCCGACCTCGACAGCTGCGAGAAGCAGTTGCAGAAGGTTGCCCGCAACGCCAAGGGCGGCGACAAGGACGCCCTGGCGCAGAAGGCCATCCTCGAGCAGCTGATCCCGCACTTCACCGAAGGCAAGCCTGCACGCAGCCTGATGAAGAACATGAGCGCCGAAGACAAGGCGGTCATCCGCGGCTTCCACCTGCTGACCAGCAAGCCGGTGATGTATATCGCCAACGTGGCCGAAGACGGCTTCGACAACAACCCGCACCTGGACGTGGTCAAGGCCATTGCCGAGGAAGAAGGCGCGGTGGTGGTGCCGGTGTGCAACAAGATCGAAGCGGAAATCGCCGAGCTGGAAGACGGTGAAGAGAAGGACATGTTCCTCGAGGCCCTGGGCCTGGAAGAGCCTGGCCTGAACCGCGTGATCCGCGCCGGTTACGAACTGCTGAACCTGCAAACCTACTTCACTGCCGGCGTGCAGGAAGTACGTGCCTGGACCGTACGCGTCGGTGCCACCGCACCACAAGCCGCTGGCGTGATCCACACCGACTTCGAAAAAGGCTTCATCCGCGCTGAAGTGGTGGCCTATGACGACTTCATCCAGTTCAAGGGTGAGAGCGGTGCCAAGGAAGCCGGTAAATGGCGCTTGGAAGGAAAGGATTACATCGTCAAAGACGGCGATGTGATGCACTTCCGCTTCAACGTATAGTGAGTGCTCATTGGCAGCCAACCATCATGTGCCAACCTATGGACACGATGGTTGGCTGTCAATCTGTAAAGTGCTAGCTCGAGCTCATCTCGGGCAGCTCTTTAGAGGAGGCTCATATGGCTTGTCTGGAATACGTTCACCTTTCTCCTGTCTCCTCCACCACCTCCTGTGGTCCCTCCACCTTTACCCCCCCATCTACGCCTACCTGACATCAAACACCTTCCGCAAATTTTCTGGGATACGGGTGCGAGCTGGTCAGAGGTGAATCTGTGGGCGTTAGACAAAATCCAGACTCAGCATCGAGATGTTGAAACGGTAAACGCTCTCCTTAAACACCTTCACGCCTATGCCTCTCACCTGGAAAGTTCAGGCTTAGACTGGCGCCATTTTCCAGTTCGAATCTCAAACAGATCGGTCTATAAGTATCGAGGCGAGCTTGTTGCGTGCATGAAAGGCCTTGCAGACATTGGCGGAAAATGCCGTCGGTAACCAGCCCAATGTGGTGATCCAAGTGGTAATGCCTGGCAAATCGGAAACTCGAACACTCCGCCTCGCTCAGGACCAACCCTGACAGAGTGCGGATGTAATGAATTTCGGATGTTTGCATCGAGTCGGGACCACGGGTGGAGGTGGGCTGAGTCAGCGTGCCAGATTCACCCGTCCGTTCATTAGAAGCATTAAAAGGCACTATCCGGATGGATAGTGTCTGCGTAAGCGAGCAGCTTAATTGTCCCCAAAAAAGGAACAATCATTCCCGTTTAAGCCTAATTGTCTTGAAATAGACCCTTCGTCAGAATGGCATCCATACCGCAGACAACGCCACCGGCACAGCGCGGTGACCCATTTAAAACCCATGGCTTTCAACCATTCTGAAGAGATCACGACCATGTCCAAACGCGAACTGCTGAACCCAACCAACTCCACTCTGATCCTGATCGACCACCAGCCGCAGATGGCTTTCGGTGTCCAGTCGATCGACCGTCAGACCCTGAAGAACAACACCGTTGGCCTGGCCAAGGCCGCCAGGATCTTCAACGTGCCGACCATCTACACCTCGGTCGAAACCGAAAGCTTCAGCGGTTATATCTGGCCCGAACTGCTGGCAGTGAACCCGGGCGCCAAGCCGATCGAGCGCACCTCGATGAACAGCTGGGAAGACGCCAAGCTGGTTGAAGCCGTGAAGGCCACCGGCCGCAAGAAGCTGGTCATGGCCGCGCTGTGGACCGAGGTCTGCCTGACCTTCCCGGCTCTGGAAGCCATGGAAGCCGGCTACGAGGTGTACATCGTCACCGACGCCTCGGGTGGCACCACTCAGGAAGCACACGACATGTCGGTGCAGCGCATGATTCAGGCCGGTGCGATTCCGGTGACCTGGCAGCAGGTTCTGCTGGAATACCAGCGTGACTGGGCACACGAGGACACCTACCAGGCGGTCATGGACCTGGTCGTGGAACACAGCGGTGCCTACGGCATGGGCGTTGATTACGCCTACACCATGGTGCACAAAGCCCCCCAACGTAAGGTGTCCTGACCGTTAGCCGTGAAACCAGCCGCTTGAGGCTATATCTCAAGCGGCTGGTTTCGCGCTGACTCGTCGCACCCTGCGTTCAGCGATCCGACGGTAGTCGAGCCCAGAAGAGGTGCCGCCATGAGTCCAATTGAGAGCTTCGCAGTCAATCACCCATTGTCGCTGCTCGCATTGAATGTGTTTGGCGACCAGATTGGATTACCAATCCCGTCCTACCCTTCACTCGTGCTTGCAGGCGCCTTCGCTAGCGAGCACGGCGCGCCCGATCCTGCCTTGGTCATCGCCATGGCTGTGGTTGTGTGCTTGGTGGCGGACAGTATCTGGTACTGGATGGGCAGCCGTTTCGGCGAAGTCCTCACCAGACGAATCTGTCGGGGTTCTCCCAAGATGGGGGCGGCCTTCGCTCAAGGCAGGAAGGCTTACCTGAGGTATGGACCGGTAGTCTTAGTCTTCGCCAAATTCGTACCTGGCGCAGGCGCCGTCTCAACGTTGTTGGCCGGCCAAATGGCTATGCCCAAATCGCACTTCGTCGCCTACAGCATTCTCGGCTCGCTCCTTTGGTGCTGTAGCGCTCTGGCCCTCGGCGCAGGCTTTGGTCGGCCAATCTTGTATGCCTTTGACAGCTTAAAAGACTACCTGCTGTTGGGTCTGGCCGCAGTGGGAATTGGTGGGCTCACCCTCATGGTCTTCAGAGCAGCACTTTCTGCTTTGAAACATGCGATGCGAAGCCCGGTTACGAAATAGCTCGCGGCAATCGCACAATTTTTAACGGTGATCCAAGGCGTCATCGTCACGATAGGAGGTTTATTCTCAATGTCTAAGTCTGAATTCCCGCAGAAAGAGAGCCCCCTCGCAGGTATCTCGGTGCCACTGGGACTACTTTTTTTTCGCGTCTCTGCCGCGCTTTTGCTTCTGCAGATCCACGGGTTGCCCAAGCTGCTGAACTGGAGCACAGAGCTACAGCGTATCGAGGATCCGTTTGGCCTAGGTCCGACGTTGACGTTGGCCATGGCAGTCTTCGCTGAAGTTCTCTGCCCCATCTTGCTCATACTCGGCATATTTGCACGCCTTGCTTGCCTCCCGGTCTTGGCCGTCCTCGGTGTTGCCCTATTAGTAGTGCATCCGGAATGGACGTTGGAGGAAGCACAATTCGCCTGGTTGTTCGCTGTATTGTTTGCCGGTTTGGCTATCACCGGGCCAGGTGCCTGGGTTTTCAAGGCACCGGCCTTTACTCAGAAAGCCAAGGTTGTGTGACCCTCAGGTGCAACCCTCTTTGCGTCACAAGAATCATACCTAAGATACCGCTGCAGTCTCCGGAATCCGGAGCTCAGCGGCGAGAAAGTCCAGGAAGGCCCGTGTCTTGAGCGGGACCCTTCGAGCTGTGGGATAAACCGCATGAATTGAAATGGGCGGGGCCTCCCAATCTTTCAGCACCTGAACCAACCTCCCCTCGGCCAACGCCTTGTCCACGATAAACAATGGCAACAAGGCAATACCCATGTCCGCCTCTGCACCCTGCGCAAGCAAATCGCCATTGTTGGCGTGCAGCGGTCCGGTCACGTGAACACGCTGGATTTCTTTTCCGTTGCTCAGTTGCAAGCTAGCGCCGCTCTGCAGATACCCATAATTGAGGCATTTGTGACAGGCCAGGTCCTTAGGCGTTTCAGGAAAGCCGTGCTGAGCCAAATAACCTGGAGAAGCAACCAGGACCCTCGGTGCGGGAGAGAGATGCTTGGCTACTAGCGAGGAGTCAGCAAGACTCGCGATGCGGATCGTGACGTCGAAGCCGCCCTTGATAGGATCGACCTGCTGATCACTCAGAACAAGCTGCAGTTCTACTTTCGGATACAGCGCATGAAATTGAGGGAGCAGCGGACCCAGACGGCATAGACCGAAGGACATCGGAGCGTTTACTCGTAATACGCCTTGGACTTGCGCCAATCCACTCCGTGCTCGTTGCTCCGCCTCATCCAACGAAGCCACCACTTCTCGACACGCTTCGTAGTATTCGCAGCCTGCTTCTGTCAGGTGCAGGCTGCGGGTCGTGCGATGCAGCAGCTGTACTCCAAGCGCTTCTTCCAGCGCCTGGATTTGTTTACTCACCTTAGAGCGCGGTACATGCAGAATCCTCGCCGCCGCCGTGAATCCGCTGGCGTCAACGGTGGCTATGAAGGTCCGCATGCATTCAAATCGGTCCACTTGATTGTCCCTTTTTTTAAACCAAAAGTTCTTGCTTTTGCCTGATTGCCCCTATCCGATATGCACTTCAGAATGGCATCCATACCGCAGACAACGCCACCGGCACAGCACGGTGATCCGTTTAAAACCCATAGCTTTCAACCATCCTGTCCTGATTCATCCGACAATATCCCCATCCGAGCCCGTGCAGTGATGCACGGGCTTTTCGCGCGTGGAGACATGCGGCGACACAAAACTGCCCGACTCACTTGCGAGATGTGCCCTGGCCGACAGGCATCAGCCGATCTGGACTACTTGAGCAGCGGGACTTCAGCGGCACGTTGATAAGGTCCAAACAAAGCAGGTACCCAACGATATGCTTGGCCATTCATAGTCAAATGGCCGATGCCTGGAAACGGCAGATGCGCTGCTGCAAGCCATTCGCCCCGCTTGGCCAGATCGTTGAATTCCTCTTTGCGGGAAGCAATCGCTTGTTCAGGTTTTGTGTCGAAGTGAATAGAAACTTCGGGATGATCGAACTGCACCGCAGCACTGTGGATCAGGTCACCAATGAAAACGATGGCTTTGCCACCCGATTCGAACCGGTAAGTCACGCTGCCGGGTGTATGGCCAGCTCTGGCTATGACTTCCACCTCACGAATAGGCGGCTGAGGCGGGGTGAATGTCTTGAAGCGGCCAGCGTCACGGTATGGCTTGAGCGAATTGACTGCGATGTCAAAGTACTCTTTGCCACCTGCCGGCGCTTTGGCTTTCTCTTGCGGGCTCAACCAATAATCCGCCTCAGCTTTGGTGGCGTAGACCTGGGCATTCGGGAACAGGGCTTTACCCGATTCGGTCACCAAACCGCAGACGTGATCCAAATGCATGTGGGTGAGGAGGACGGTATCGATTTGCTCTGGCTTGTAACCAGAGGTGCGAAGGTTCGACTCCAGCGATCCGGCCGTCTGAGGTAGGCAATGCCCAGCACCGCTATCTACCAGCACAAGGTGCTTACCGGTATTCACGACAAAGGCGTTGAACGAGGTCTGCATACGCTCGGGGTCAACGGCATTCTCTACCAGTTGCTGACGGATTTTTTCAGGGGCAAGTCCTTCCAACAGGCTCGGCCCCAGATCGTTGTATCCGTCGAAGAGTGCGGTGACCTCGTAATCACCCACTGCTAGGCGGAAGTAACCTGGCACTTGGGTATGAATGGGCGCAGGCGGCTGTGCCCACGAGACATTCGCGCTCAATAGCGCAGCAGAAACGAGAAGGATTCGGAGGCTAGACATTTCAGGCTCTCAGAGAAAGGGTGAGCCTAGAGAGTATTTAGCCAGCTGCCAGAACTCTTGAAAAACTGTGCTCCGAAGCCGCGCTCAAAGGAGTTTGGTACTCACTGATCAGAACCTTGAGTCGCCTCGTCGACCGCTTCGAGCAAGGCTTCTTCCGTGAACGGTTTTGAAAGGCATGCAATCGCACCATGGTACATCGCCCCTGATAGAGCACTATCGTCCCAATGAGCTGACATGCAGATAACCGGCAAGCGGCTTTGCAGCCGGCACAGCTCTTTCTGCACATCCGCACCCGACAGGCCTTTCATTTTGAGGTCGAGCAAGGCACAACCGGCCTTCAAAGCAGGTGGCGAGGCAAGGAAGTCCTCCCCTGACGCGAATGCCAGGGTATCAAATCCTGCTGAGCGCAATAGGTTCGAGAGGCTCTTTCGCACAGATGAATCGTCATCGACAATGCATATGACGATTGCATCCGACGGATCAGGACTGAGTGCTTTGCACTCAGGATATCTATTCATGCAGTTCCTGATCCTAAGGTCGAAGCAGAGCAGATCTTTGTGATGGATCGCAATCTTGTGACCAGCAGCGGTATCACCGCTGAAATCGACATGGCGCTAGCGATCGTTGCAGAGGATCACGGCAAAGAATTAGCCCTGGAAGTGGCGAAGGTGCTGCTGGTCGTTGGCCACTCAAAACCATCGCCTCGCGATGCGGTTTTTGCAGTGCTCGCTACATGCACAAGGTGTTCTGCGAGCGTATCGGAGTGACCCCAAGCCAGTATCGACTGCAGTTTGGATCACAATGAAAAGAACCCGCAGTGTGCGGGTTCCTTTCATTAAAGGGCTCAGCCCAGAGTTCGCTGTGGCGCCTTGTGCACCATGGTGTAGGCGTAATCAACGCCCATGCCGTAGGCACCGCTGTGTTCCACGACCAGGTCCATGACCGCCTGGTAGGTGTCCTTGTGTGCCCAGTCACGCTGGTATTCCAGCAGAACCTGCTGCCAGGTCACCGGAATCGCACCGGCCTGAATCATGCGCTGCACCGACATGTCGTGTGCTTCCTGAGTGGTGCCACCCGAGGCGTCGGTGACGATGTACACCTCGTAGCCGGCTTCCATGGCTTCCAGAGCCGGGAAGGTCAGGCAGACCTCGGTCCACAGCGCGGCCATGACCAGCTTCTTGCGGCCGGTGGCCTTCACGGCTTCAACCAGCTTGGCGTCTTCCCAGCTGTTCATCGAGGTGCGCTCGATCGGCTTGGCGCCCGGGTTCACTGCCAGCAGTTCGGGCCAGATATAACCGCTGAAGCTTTCGGTTTCGACCGAGGTGTAGATGGTCGGCACGTTGAAGATCCTGGCGGCCTTGGCCAGGCCAACGGTGTTGTTCTTCAGGGTCTGACGGTCGATCGACTGGACACCGAAAGCCATCTGCGGCTGGTGGTCGATCAGGATCAGAGCGGAGTTGGTTGGGTTCAGCAGTTCGCGTTTGGACATGGTCGTGATCTCTTCAGAATGGTTGAAAGCCATGGGTTTTAAATGGGTCACCGCGCTATGCCGGTGGCGTTGTCTGCGGTATGGGTGCCATTCTGTTTCGACCTAACCAAGTGCACAATTACAGCAATTTCGATTTCTCTGTTTCCAAAATGGAACCAGTGATTCGCTAGGCAAACATAGGTGCCAGAACACCTGGAGTCTGCGCGCCGAAGACAACAGTGCCGTTAATGCGAAAGGAAGGAATCACACGCCCGGCCCAACCTGCGACTGAGGTTTCGGTTTCCTGAAGCTCTCTACTAAACAAGTCACTAAGCAGGAAGGACTTAATGTCGCTAAAAGCCACTGCCTCCTGGCTCAGTAGCTTTTCCAGAACGGCATCATCACCGATGTTCTCACCGTAGCAATACAAAGCCTCGTACACTCGTTGCACGAATGCCTCGGCAGATCTCTCATTTCGCTGCAGCCACAGCACAGCAGCAAGGGCGGGACGGGTATCAGGAACGCTGCGGATTTGGCTAAAAGCAGGCTCCATGCCCAGCTTTTGCATCTCGGTCGTCACGAGAGACTGATGAATCAGAGCTTGTGTGCCGAAGCGGCGCTCCAAGAATTCAGCGTATGACATCCCTGCTGCTATCCGGCTCAGCGAAGACCGACACGGTTGGAAAGTAACGTCGAAAGCCTTTCCGGCCTGATTCATCGCCATTGCAAGCCGACGCACCCCAATCCAACCCCAGGGATCGAGAAAGTCAAACGCTAATATTGGTGAAGTATTCATGCTCGATACCCTGAAGGATTTATTCACCTTAAGGGTAAGGAGTTACTCAAGACAGCAGAAGTCCCGCGTCACGCAATAGAGCATTGCGTAAGCTGCTATGCAATATTCAGTAACTCTTTCATGAATTGCGCGAAGACCCGAATGCGGGTGGACTCGCGATTTATAGGCAGGTAAATAATATTGATAGAGGAATTCACGGACGTTGGATTCACCTCATACTCAGGCATCAAGCGGGTGAGCCGTCCATGCTGCACATCCTCTGCAACCAACCAATCAGCTAACAGCGCCACGCCCTGCCCAGCGACTGCCGCATGCCTGAGGATGTCGGCATTATTGCTTTGCATTCGGCCTTGTACCGCCACGGATACCGTCTCGTCTTCGACTTCAAAATGCCAGTCCCTCATGGGGCCTCCGTAATCGAAGCGCATGCACGAGTGATCCAATAAATCACCAGGTTGCGTTGGGGCGCCATGCTGTTCCAAGTAGGCAGGGCTAGCCACTAACCAACGCTGAAAATGACCAACCGTAGTGCAGATCACCTCTTCGCTGGAAACGGTTGAGCCGAGTCGGACCGTTAAATCTATCCGATCCTTGTACAGATCGACCATTTCATCGCTAAGGTTCAGGCTCACTTCCAGTTCAGGATGGGCAGCAAGAAACCGCCCAAGGTGCGGCGAAATCAGGCGCCGACCAAATTCCACTGGAACGCTAATCCGCAGCTTGCCTTTCGCTTCACTTCCCCTGTCGGTAACCATGCTATCTGCTGCAGCGAGAGCGTCGAGGATGGTGATGGCGTGATCGAAATAGGCCTGGCCGAGATCGGTCGGGCTGTTCTGGCGTGTGCTACGTGTAATGAGTGTAGTGCCAAGATCCGCCTCCAGAGCAGCGACCTGCCGTGCTACAGACGATGTTGCCACGCCTAGCTTTCGCGCTGCTGCAGAGTATCCTCCACAACGCACGGTCTCTACGAACATGCTCAACGCGAGAAACTTATCCATGTATTCGACTCAGCTGATGATCCATGAGGGGAAGCCATTGTCGCCACCGGTCAACGGGGCAGGCAATCTGGATCATAGCCACTTGCCTGGCTTCGAGATATGACAGGCGTGCTGTCGCAGGAGCACCTAAATTCAAGAATCGTGTTGCAGATGCCATTAGCATTGTTGAGGCAACTTAAGGCTTTTTGTTGCACTTGGAGGACAGAGGTGTGATCTCTCTTCGCTATCCTTTGTCGACCCTCCCACGGTTTCGAATCGATAGTGATGAATCCTGGGCTCCAAGCCTGACTGGGCAGATTCTTCCCCAATTTAAGGTCCGCCTGGTCAATCCGATACGTCCTCCCTTTGGGCCGCGACACCTAGTGCATTGATGCTCCAGGTGATCGCGGTTTTTTTTGCAGCTATGTGTTCGGATCAACGCTTACCGACGTGCTTCGCGAAGAAAATCACCAGTGCCAAGGCGGGGATCGCTGCGGCAGCGTAAGCGGTAATCGCCCAGCCAAAGCTCTCGTAGAGTGGGCTCGCGACCATCGAACCCAACGCACCACCGACAAAGATGCTGGTCATGAACACTGCGTTCAGCCGTGCACGGCTGTTGGGGTCCAGGGCGTAGACTTCACGCTGGCCAAGGACCATGTTCATTTGCACGGCGAAATCCAGAGCGATCGCCGCAGCGACCAACCCTAGGTAACCCAGCCCAGGGATCCCGGCGATGAGCAACGCAGCCGGTGCCATAACCAAGGCTACCAGTGTACTCGCGTGACCATGACCTGCATCAGCCAGACGGCCTGCGATCGGGGCTGCAATGGCGCCCACGGCCCCCACAAGAGCGAAGAGCGCTACACCGTTCTGGGTAAAGCCGTAGTGACGGATCAACTCGATCGGTACGACAGTCCAGAAGAAGCTGAAGCTTGCAAACAGTAACCCCTGATACAGAGAACGCTCACGAAGCACAGCATATTGCTTAGCCAGGCCGAAGACGGAACCAATCAAGCGGGCGTAGGTAGTGTGATGATTCGGAACGCGCTTAGGCAGTAGTGCCGCTACCAGGGCCGCGATAACGACCATCAGCACGGCGGCACTGAAGAACACGCCCCTCCAGCCCACATACTCCGACACCAGGCTTGAAACAGGGCGAGCCAGCAGGATTCCGAGCAACAGACCACTCATGATGTTGCCCACCACGCGGCCTCGACTGCTCTCAGGCGCCATGTGGGCGGCCAGCGGCACCAGGATCTGCACAGCGACAGAAGTAAGCCCGATCATCAGAGAGGCAATCAGGAACAGCGACGGCGAATCAGCGAAACCTGCTGCTGCGAGGAATGCGCCTACCACCAGGGTGAAGCCGATCACCAGACGCTTGTTTTCCATCAGGTCGGCCAGTGGAACCAAGAACAGCAGTCCAGCGGCATAGCCGAACTGGGTCAGCGAAACGATCAGGCTGGCATGTTCAGGCGAAAGGCCAATGCTTGGGGCAATAAGCTCAACGATGGGCTGTGCGTAGTAGAGGTTGGCGACTACGGCGCCACAGCAAAACGCGAGAAAGATGACCAACGCTTTAGATAGTGTCGGGACTGTATCGGCATGCACCGACGGTGAAGCAATTACATCAGGGCTGCTCGCTGACATGGCGACATCTCCGAATGGGTTGAGAAAGTTCAGGAGCAAGCCTATGCGTGAGGGACAGTCATGAGAATACGAACTTCCAGCAACGAAGTTATGCAAGTTGCGCAAAACTGGCAGCGTTGCGTGATGAGCAAAGCTTCGTTGCGTGAGGTACCTATACCCCTGTAAGTCGTGCTCCTTTAGGCTCACGCCTTCAACTAATCGGCACCCAATAAGCCGAGGTTGAAGATGAGGAGATCTTCGATGAGTTCGGCTCGATTGGCGTCCGCCATCTCAAGCCCCTGTAGCTTAGGGCGTCAGTCGGCGCTCTTAGCCAAGAGCCAGGTGGGTATTGATGTCACGTAAAAAGCTTTGGGTATCTGCAGCTGTTGCGCTCGGCGCAGGAGGACTTGCTGTAGCGTTCGGGCTGATGTGGCGACCTGCGATCGACCCGATCGATAAGCCTGTGGAATTCGATACGGCCCAAATCGCTCGAGGCGCCGACGTGGTGACAGCCGGCGATTGTGCTGTGTGTCATACGCGCCCGGGTGGCAAGTACCTCGCAGGTGGCCTGCCACTGGTGACGCCGTTCGGCACGCTCTACAGCACCAACATCACCCCGGACGCCACGACCGGCATTGGCCAGTGGCCGTTCGAAGCATTTGTACGTGCCATGCGCGAGGGCATCTCCAGAGACGGTCATTTTCTCTACCCGGCCTTCCCGTACAAGCACTACCGCCTGCTCAGCGACGACGACCTGGCCGATGCCTATGCGTATCTGATGAGTGGCCCGCCTGTATACGAGCCGGCGACACCCAATCGCATGAAGTTCCCCATGAACATTCGCCCGCTGGTCGCGGGCTGGAACTTGATGTTCCTGCACACGGCGCCGTTCGAGCCGGCAGCGCAGCAATCGCAACAGTGGAACCGTGGACGGTACCTGGTCGAAGGCGCAGGCCACTGCGGGGGTTGCCATACACCCCTGAACTTCCTCGGCGCTGAAAAAGACACCAAAGCACTTTCCGGTGGCGTGGTCGATGGGTGGGAAGCACCCTCCTTGCTGGGTCTGGCGAGTCGCGAGAAGCCTTGGTCGCAAACACAACTGGTGGAGTACCTGCAGGCCAAGGTTGTAGACAACCATGGCACGCCGGCCGGTCCAATGCGCCCGGTCAGTCAGGAGCTCGCCCGCCTGCCACAGACCGATGTCGATGCCATCGCGGAATACTTGCTGAGCCTGCCCGCGAGCGATGCCAAGCCGAGCCCTATCGGCGCCAGCACCGCGCTAACCGCTGAGTCGGCCCGTCTGGGCCATGATCTGTTCCAAGGCGCCTGTGCCGGTTGCCACGGCGGCGCGGCGCCCATGCGCGCCATCGACGGCAGACCGGCACTGACCACCACGTCAGCAGTCCAGGCCGATAAACCACGCAACTTCATCAAGACAGTGCTGGAAGGCATCGCGCCCACGCCCGGCGAACCGGGCCCAGCCATGCCGCCGTTCGCCGCGAGCCTGAACGACCAGCAGCTCACCGCCCTGGCCGAGTTCATCCGCCATCAGGCGAGCCCGGACAAACCGTGGCCTGATGTTGATGCAACCATTCAGGCACTGCGCCAGGAGACCCCATGAGCAAGGTGAATCTCAACGTAAACGGCCAGGTACACAGCCTGGATATCGACCCGGACATGCCGTTGCTCTATGCCCTGCGGAACCAGCTGGAGCTCAACGGCGCCAAGTACGGTTGCGGACTGGGCCAGTGCGGCGCCTGCACCGTCATCGTCGACGACAAGCCGGTGTTTTCCTGCGTGACCCCTTGCGCGGGGCTGGAAGGTCGCAAGGTGCGCACGGTCGAGAGCTTGGGCACGGCCGAGCACCCCGGCCCCTTGCAGCAGGCGTTCATTGATACCCAGGCTGCCCAGTGCGGTTACTGCATCGCCGGGATGATCATGCGCGCCCAGGCCTTGCTGGAGAAAAACCCTCGGCCCGACCAGGCTACGCTTCGCACCCACATGGCGACGAATCTGTGCCGCTGCGGTACCCACCTGCGGATTATCGAAGCCATTACACGCGTCATTGAAAACGGTGGTCTCCATGGCTAACAGCGAATTCAGTCGTCGCGCCTTCCTTCAAGGCAGCAGCCTGCTGATGGCCTTCACACTGATGCCGGTAGCCCGCAAGGCGCTGGCCGATACCGAGGTGGACACGCTCGGTACCGTCGTGCTCGCCCCCGACCTGCCGGGCAGCCTGCGCACCAACCCCTATCTCGACGCCTGGATCAAGGTAGGGGCTGAAGGCATCACGGTGTACACCGGCAAGGTGGAGCTGGGTACCGGGGTGAAGACTGCGCTGCTGCAGATCGCAGCGGAGCGGCTGGACGTTGCGCCGGCTGCGGTCAACTTCCTCACGGCGGATACCGCCCTGACCCCTAACGAAGGCTACACGGCTGGCAGCCATACGATTTTCGACAGCGGCACGGCGCTATTCAACGCGGCTGCGCAGGTTCGCCAAATGCTCATGGAGTCTGCCGCTCGACACTGGGGCTTGGACGTCGCCTCGCTGAAAACTGGTGATGCGATGATTACCGCACCGTCCGGGGCGCGCATGAGATATGCCGACGCCGTGGCTGGGGTGGACCTCCATCAGTACGCCCAGGCCAAGTCACCTGACATTTCACCTGAACAGTTCAAGCTTATCGGCCATGCGGTGCAGCGGCTCGACATCCCTGCAAAGGTCACTGGCGCCGCAGCGTTCGTACAGGACATGCGCTTGCCGGGCATGCTCCATGCCCGCGTGATCAGACCGCCGCGCCCGGGCAGCCAGCTCACCGGCTTTGATATGCCCGCCATCGAACGCCTGCCGGGTGTGGTCAAGGTGATCCGGGACGGCAATTACCTCGCGGTGGTAGCCAAAGATGAGTGGCAAGCGGTCAAAGCCATGCGCGCCGGCTACGAGGCCGCGACGTGGGCCGGTGGCGACGTGATCCCGGACCAAGCCGTGATTCACCAGTTGCTGCCCAAGTTGCAGTCCAAGCGCTATCCCATCAAGCATGAGGGGACCCCAGCGCCTTCGAGCGGCAAGACGTACCGGGCGCGGGTCACCAAGCAGTACCTGATGCACGGTTCCATCGGCCCATCCTGTTCGATAGCTTGGTTCAAAGACGGCATGCTGACGGTCTGGACCCACACCCAGGGAGTGTTCCCGCTGCGTGCCGGCATCGCCGAAATGGTCGGCCTGCCGCCAGCCGCCGTACGCTGCATCCACGCCGAAGGCTCGGGATGCTACGGACACAATGGCGCCGATGACGCCGCGGCCGATGCTGCCCTGATCGCCGTGCGCCTGCCAGGTGTACCCGTGCGAGTTCAATGGATGCGCGAACAGGAAAACCTCTGGGAACCCTACAGCTCGGCCATGCTTACCGAGCTGCAAGCCAGCCTGGGCAGTGACGGGCGGATCAACGACTGGAAGTACGAGCTGTGGACCACCCCGCACAACGAGCGCATCACCAACGCCGGACGCCTGGTGCCGGCGCGGATGATCGCCCGCCCGTTCACCTCGATGCCCTCCGTTCCGATTGCCCAGCCCGAGGGGGATGGCGACCGCAACGCGATCCCGCTGTACGAAACCGGTGCGGCTAGCATCGACATGAACTTCATCACCCAGATGCCGTTCCGGACCTCGGCGATGCGCTCGCTGGGCGCGCACATAAATGTCTTCGCCATCGAGGCCTGCCTGGACGAGTTGGCGGATCAGGCGGGTGTGGATGCCGTCGAATTCCGTCTTGAGCACCTCACCGACCCAAGGGCCCGAGCAGTCATTGAGCGGGCCCGGGACGAGTTCGGTTGGCCACGCCGCTCACCGGCTCCGGGAAGCGGCATCGGCCTGGGCTTCGCCCGTTACAAGAACATCATGGGTTACTGTGCGGTGGCCGTGGAAATCCAGGTGCATCCGCAAACTGGCGACATCGAGATCCAGCGGGTGGTCACCGCAGTGGACGTGGGTCAGATCGTCAACCCCGATGGCCTTCGCAATCAGGTCGAAGGCGGTATCGTCCAGTCGAGCAGTTGGACGCTTTACGAGGCGGTCAGTTATGACGCCGGCGGGGTGCGCAGCTACGACTGGAGCGGCTACCCGATCCTGCGTTTCCCGCAGCTTCCCAAGCACGTGGAAGTACACATGATCGATCAGCCTGGCCAGCCGTTCCTTGGCGCTGCCGAAATCGTCCAAGGCCCGATGGCGGCGGCGCTGGGTAACGCCGTGGCCGATGCCACCGGCCACCGCCGGCTTGCGTTACCACTTACCCGCAAGGCCTGAGCAATGAGCAGGTCGCCGACGTTCGGTCAAGTGCTTGGAAAGGTAACGGCAGATGCAGCATCTTGATGTGAAGGTACTCGAGCAAGCACTGGCCTGGGCCGACGAAGGGCAAAGCATGTGGTTGTGCACCGTGCTCTCCACCTTCGGTTCGGCGCCGAGATCGCCTGGTGCAATGCTGGTGGCCACGCAGTCCGGCGCGCACTGCGGCTCGTTGTCGGGTGGCTGCGTCGAAGAAGAATTCCTCCAAGCGCTGGGCCGTGGCGAGCACGCGGCCCCCGCCCAGGTTGTCAGTTACGGACGTACCGCTGAAGAGCGAAGCCGCCTGCAACTTCCCTGTGGCGGCAGCTTGGATGTGTTGGTCGAGCATCGAGAACCAACCGTGGAATGGAAGGCTCACCTGAGCCAGTTGCTCGACGCAATGCGTGGCCAGCACCGGCTGACGCGGATAATCGAACTTGAAAGCGACCTGTTCAGCTCCCGGCGTTACGCAGACGGAGCCGACACCGTGACTCGCCGTGGTAGCCGTCTGGAAATTAACCTAGGTCCTGCACTTCGCCTGCTACTTGCCGGCATGTCACCCGTCGCCCAGGCCTGTGGTCAGTTCGCCAAAGCCCTCGGGTTCGAAGTGATTGCCTGCGATCCGCGGGAAGAAGCGGCCGAAATGCCAATCGAAGGGGTGCCTCTGATTCCGCTGTTGCCCTCGCTGTACATCGCCAATGGAGGTTGCCACGAAGCGACAGCCGTCGTTGCGCTCACCCATGACCCGAAAATCGATGACCTCGCCTTGATGGAAGCTGTGCACACCCCTGCCTTCTATATCGGTGCAATGGGCTCCAAGCGCACTTCGGAAAAGCGAGCAGAGAGGTTGCGGCGAATCGGCGGCCTGTCGTCTACCGACGTAGACCGCTTGCACATGCCCATAGGCCTGGATATCGGTTCCAGGACCCCGGCCGAGATCGCCTTGTCGGTCATGGCTGACGTGCTGCGGGTTTACAGAGGTAAAGCTCGTACTGCGCTTTAGGGCAGAGATCCCAGGTTTTGCGAGTTGCGCAATGCACTTGCTCCGGTTTTGCGGATTATCAATTTTCGGTCTGGGTATTAACCTAACTTCATCAAACAGAAGCGACGATGTTTCATCTCTTGAATTTATTGAATTTACTTCAAAAGGAACTGAGTAATGACCAGCCATCTGTTCAATCCCATTCGTGTGGGCGCCTTAGAACTTCCTCATCGCATTGCGATGGCTCCATTGACCCGGTCTCGCGCTGGTCAACCTGGGGATGTCCCGACATCAATGGCTGCGGAGTATTATGGCCAGCGGGCAAGCGCGGCTCTAATCATTACCGAGGCCACGCAAATCTCTCAACAGGGGCAAGGTTACGCATGGACTCCAGGTATCTATACCCCTGAACAGATTCAGGCCTGGAAACGTGTAAGCGATGAGGTGCACGAACTCGATGGACGCATCTTCATGCAACTTTGGCACGTTGGCCGCGTTTCGCATCCCAGCTTCCAGCCGGATAACGCTCTGCCTGTGGCACCGAGTGCCATCGCAGCGCCTGGCAAGACCTTCATTGTCGACGAAGATGGTAACGGGGTGTGGGGGGATGTGCCGGTACCGCGCGCGCTAGAAACCGAAGAAATCGCCGCAATCATTGATGACTACCGCATCGCCGCGCTTAACGCCATCGAGGCCGGTATGGACGGCGTGGAAATCCATGCGGGCAACGGCTATCTGCTCGACCAATTCATCAACAGCAACAGCAACAAGCGCAATGACCCATACGGTGGTACTTATCAGAATCGGGCGCGCCTGCTCCTGGCGATCGTTCAGGCAGTTGCGCAAGAGATCGGTGCAGACCGCGTCGGTGTGCGTCTTACCCCGATGGGACGTTTCATGGGCATGGGAGACGACACCCCCATCGAGACCTTCACCTACATCGTGGAGTCGTTGAACCGCTATGGGCTGGCGTATCTCCACCTCGTAGAGCCTGCCGTTGTCGGTACGGTGAAGGACGAAAACTTCGACCCGCGCTGGGACGAGATCATCTTGAAGCTGCGTGACGCTTGGAACGGTGTGTTGATCATCGCAGGCGGTTATGACGCGGCCTCTGCGGAGAAAGCGATTCGGGAAGGACGCGCGGACGTTGTGGCTTTCGGTCGGCCGTTCCTGGCCAACCCGGATCTACCACGCCGGATTCGAGATGGATTGGAACTCAATACACCTGATCCGACCACCTTCTTCGGTGGCAACGAACGCGGCTACATCGACTACCCCGTACACCCGTAACTTGATCGACAGACTGGCTGGATGCCCCAGCCAGTTCTGTACGGTGCCAATTGTCCCTGATTTTGAAACAGTCAAATCGAAAGTGTTCATATTGTTGCCAAGTTGGCCTGAATTTATGATTTCTCCATCGAAAGCCACTTCGGCAAACTTTAAAATCAGGAGCAATCAAATGAACTCACTAAAAAATACCACTGCAGTAACCGGCCGCGTATTGTTGGCTGTTCTTTTCTTGCTTAGCGGCTTCAGCAAGCTGGCCTCACCAGAGGGAACCATTGCTTATATCGAGTCAAGTGGTTTGCCGTTCCCATTGCTGAGCTACTTGGCCGCACTTGGTGTGGAACTTGGTCTCGCCACACTGTTGATCATTGGTTTTCAAACGCGCATTGTCGCTGTGGTCATGGCTCTATTCACGGTAATGGCAGCGTTTGCTTTCCATAACAATCTGGCTGATCAAGGTCAGTTCATTAACTTCTTCAAGAACATTTCCATTGCCGGCGGTTTGTTGCAGATCGCAGCCTTTGGCGGCGGTGCGCTGAGCCTCGATGCGCTGGTGGCCAACATCAAAGCTCGGACTGCGAAAGCCCAACTCAATCCCGTCTAACCTTTCACGCCGCGAACGGCGCAGGGGGAAGTCATGACTACATCCACACAACGTGCCCCCTGGCTACCGATTTGGGCTGGTCTCTGTGCCAGCCTCGTCGGCATCGGATTGGCACGATTCGCTTATACACCACTCATCCCGGCACTTATTGAAGCCCATTGGTTTGCCAGCTCTGCAGTCGTTTTCCTTGGCGCGGCAAACCTGGCCGGCTACCTGATTGGAGCTTTGATTGGCCGGCCAATGGCCGCCAGATGGTCAAGCGCAACCGTGCTGCGTTTCATGATGGTCATGGTCAGCTTGGCATTCCTTGGCTGCGCCTGGCCGCTGTCGGTGAGCTGGTTCTTCTTCTGGCGTCTGCTTTCAGGCATCGCCGGTGGCGTGATCATGGTGCTGGCAGCAACTGCTATCCTGCCACATGTATCTGCCAACCGAAGGGGCCTCGCAAGTGGCGCGATTTTCCTTGGTATCGGATTGGGAATCGCAGGAGCTGCAAGCCTGGTTCCCTGGCTGTTGGCCAAAGGGCTTCAGCAAACCTGGCTTGGTTTAGCGGCACTCTCATTCGCGCTCACTGTCAGCAGCTGGGCGGGGTGGCCGGCCGATCATCCTCACCATCAAGCGACACCGACTACACCTGAAGCTGCAACCTCATCCGCCGTAATGGTTTTGTTCGGCCAGTACGCTTTGATGGCGACTGCGCTGGTTGCACCCATGATGTTCCTGGTGGACTACGTTAGCCGCGGCCTTGGTGCAGGAACCCATGCAGGAGCGTTGATGTGGGGCCTGTACGGTATCGGTGCCATTGCAGGTCCGGTGCTTTACGGGCTGTTGGCGGATCATCTGGGCGCTCGGACAGGCATTCGGATTGTCCTGATTGCCCAACTTATCGCAGTAGGTGTACTGATTGAGACCCATGATCTGCGCCTGCTTGGAGCAGCGGCATTGCTCATAGGCTCATTCCCACCAGGTATCGTTCCTTTGGTCCTTGCTCGGGTGCACAATCTGGTAGAGGGGCACACGCAGCAGAACGCGACTTGGAGCCGCGCTACAGTAGCTTTCGCAAGCTTCCAAGCCATTGCGGGATATGGATACTCAGCGCTGTTCGCAAGCAGCAACGGTCATCATGGCGTGCTGTTCAGCGTCGCTGCAGGTGCCTTGATTCTGGCTCTGCTGCTCGACCTGATCCTCAAACGCGAGGCCCGAACAGCATCGATTCAGACCGTTTGAAAACCGAAACCCCAGCATCACGCTGGGGCTTCATCTGAGGGGGGAGTACGATTTTTCGGGGCATTGAAATCAGAATAGGTCCCGGCAGGAGGTTATGAGACCGAAGCGCAGGCACGAATAGATATCCAGGCTTGCCTGATGCGCTACAACCTCAAGCGCCTCCACAGCTACAACGGCCATGAAAAAAGCTCAACGCAGCGGCATGAACCTTAACCGGTGTCCAAAATTACTTGACCAGATCACCTTGTGTCGCGATAGGGCCGCAGAGCGGCGCCGAAATTCAGCATCTAAGCTGTGATTCAGCACCCTCCCCTGGACGCACGCCCCATGCCCGAAAAACCCCGCCTCGACTGGCAACGCTGGCTCCCCGGCCTGGTCACCCTGCTCCACTACCAACCCGCCTGGCTGCCCAGGGACATCGCCGCCGGCCTGGTGCTCACCACCATGCTGGTGCCGGTGGGCATCGCCTATGCCGAGGCATCTGGCGTACCCGGCATCTACGGCCTGTACGCCACCATCATCCCGCTGCTGGCCTATGCCCTGTTCGGCCCCAGCCGCATCCTGGTGCTGGGCCCGGACTCGGCGCTGGCCGCACCGATCCTGGCGGTAGTGGTGCAGTACGCCGCCAGCGACCCGCAGCGGGCTATCGCCATCGCCAGCCTGATGGCCCTGGTTGCCGGGGCGTTCTGCGTGATCGCCGGGCTGCTGCGCCTGGGCTTCATCACCGAGTTGCTGTCCAAGCCGATCCGCTATGGCTACATGAACGGCATCGCCCTCACGGTGCTGATCAGCCAGTTGCCCAAGCTATTCGGTATCAAAGTCGATAGCCAAGGCCCCTTGCGCGACCTTTGGCAATTGGCCGAAGCACTGCTTGCCGGCCAAGGGCACTGGCCAAGCTTCGTGGTCGGCGGCGGCAGCCTGGCGCTGATCCTGCTGCTCAAGCCGTTCAAGCGCTTGCCGGGCATTCTCATTGCGGTGGTACTGGCCACGCTGGCGGTGAGCCTGCTAGGGCTCGACCAGCAAGGTGTGAAAGTGCTCGGCCAGTTGCCCCAAGGCCTGCCAAGCTTCGTGTTTCCCTGGGTCACCGACATCGACCTGGTCGAGGTGGTACTGGGCGGGATTGCCGTGGCGCTGGTGTCATTCGCCGATACCAGTGTGCTGTCGCGCTCCTATGCCGCGCGCATGAAGATGCCGGTCAACCCGAACCAGGAAATGTTCGGCCTGGGTGTGGCCAACCTGGCCTCCGGGCTGTTCCAGGGCATCCCCATCAGCAGCAGCTCGTCACGTACCCCCGTGGCCGAAGCGGCCGGCTCGCAGACCCAGCTCACCGGCATCATCGGTGCGCTGGCGGTAACCTTGTTGCTGCTGGTGGCGCCCAACCTGATGCAACACCTGCCCAACAGCGCCCTGGCGGCGGTGGTGATTGCCGCAGCGTTGGGCCTGTTCGAGTTTGCCGACCTCAAGCGCATCTTCCGCATGCAGCAATGGGAGTTCTGGCTGTCATTCACCTGCTTCGTCGGCGTGGCGGTATTCGGGGCCATTCCCGGTATCGGCATTGCCGTGGCGGTGTCGGTGATCGAATTCCTGTGGGACGGCTGGCGGCCGCATCATGCGGTGCTGGGCCGGGTGGATGGCACCCGTGGCTACCATGACGTGCTGCGTTATCCACAGGCCCGACGCATTCCGGGGCTGGTGCTGCTGCGTTGGGATGCGCCGCTGTTCTTTGCCAATGCCGAGCAGTTCCAGAACACGGTGATGGCTGCGGTGGATGCGTCGCCTACCCCGGTCCAACGGCTGGTGATTGCGGCGGAGCCGGTGACCAGCATCGATATCACCTCGGCGGACATGCTGGCCGAGCTGGACCGGGCGCTGGAGGCGCAGGGGGTGGAATTGCAGTTTGCCGAGATGAAGGACCCGGTAAAGGACAAGATGCGGCAGTTCGAGTTGTTCGAGCATATGGGGGAGTCGGCATTCCATCCCACTGTAGGTGCAGCGGTGGATGCCTATCTGGAAGAGAGTGGGGTTGACTGGAGGCCCTAGGGTTTCCTGTGCTGGCCTCTTCGCGGGTAAACCCGCTCCCACAGGTACAACGACAACCTTGAAGTTTGTGCGATCCCTGTGGGAGCGGGCGTGCCCGCGAAGAGGCCAGTACAGAAGAGCTAAACAGTCCGAACCCGACGCCGATCAATCCATATGAGCATGGCGCTAGCGTACACCGACACCACCAGAAACAGCGCCATGCGCACGGCAAAGGCGCGGTACACATCCTGCCCGCCCGCGCTGTCCTGCACCGACTGCCCCAGCAAAATCAGCATGGTCGTCAGGCAACTCACCCAGTACGCCGGGCTTTGCCTGGTATCTACCGCACGGTAGAGCCTGCGCCCCTGCCAAAGGACGAACAGCAGCACCCACAGGAAAAACATCCACAGGTGCACGAACAGGCTCAACGCGCCCCACATCAGTATCGCCAGCAACCCGGCAAGCAAGGTCGAGCCGATCAGCTCGCGGCTGGCATGTCGCGCGCGGGTCTCACCGGCCTGCTGCCCCAGACTCACTGCCTTCATGATCAGCGGCATGTACTGGTCCGGGGCAATCAGCGCCAGCAAAAAGGCCGGCATCACGATCAGCGTGGCACGCAAAGCGACCCAGCTCACCTGGTCACTGTCGAGCAACGGTGGTGCCGGTGGCGCCGGCGCATTGGCCGGCTCGGGAAACAGCACATGCGCCGCCGCCGTGCCCAGCACCGCCAGCAGCATGCCTTTGGCCAGCGCTTCGACCACCGATAGCGCCAAGGTGAAGTCGCTGGTGCCAGCAGCAGCGATCATGGTCAGGCCGATGACCAGCAAATTGGCTAGCAGGCCGTTGCCGCCTTTCAGCGCATAACGCAAAGTCAGAAAAACCCCCACCCCCACCAGCAAAACCCCACTCACCGGGGCATGGCGCAACAGCGGAATCAGCAGCAGCCCGCTGCCGCAACTGAGCAGCACCAGCACCGCCAGGGCCGGTGCCGCACGCAGGGGCAAGGGCTGGCTGCGCATGGCCAGCAACAGCACCGCGAACACCGGCGCCAGGATCGGCACCGGCAGGCCGATGCCAAAACTCACCGCCAGGCACAGCGCCACGCCCCAGGCCAGGCGCAGGGCGCGCAGGCGGCGCAGCTCAATAGGCATAAGACAGCCAGCTCATCAGCCACATGAACAACCGGCCCAGCAGGTTCAATGGGTTGCCCTCGCTGGGCAGCGCCATGACTTCGGCCTGGCCGCCGACCCGCAAACCAGTCTTGTCCTGCAACTGGTCACGCTCCAGTTCAACGATCACCGGGAAGCGCTGGGCCGAGCGCAGCCACTCGCGGCTGTTCTGCACGGTCGGCAACGTACCCGGCGGGGTACTCTGGCCCACGCTCACGCCGTAGCCAATGCTGCGAATACGCCCCTTCAACACCGTGCCGGGCAGCGCATCGAGCACTACCAGCACCGGGGTTTCAGGGCGCAGCCGACCGAGGTTGTTCTCGGTCATGTCGGCACTTATCCACACGTCATGGATGGCGATCAGAGTCATCATCGGGCTGCCGGCGCCGACATAGTGGCCAACGTCGGTACGCAGGTCGGTGATCAGCCCGTTCGCGTCGGCGCGTACCACGGTGCGCGCCAGGTCCAGGCGGGCTTTTTCCACATTGGCCGCCGCGCTGCGCAGCTGGGCGTTGTCGTCCTGCGCCCCGCCCTGCTGCTCACGGGCCCGCTCCACTTCGGCACGGGCTGCCGCCACCTGGCTGATGGCCTGGTCACGGGTGGCCTGGGCGCCTTCCAGGCGGCGTACCGACACCGTGCCGGGGTCTTCATCGATCAGGCGCTTGAGCCGCTCGGCGTCCTGCCGCGCCTTGCGCTCGTTGGCCTGGGCCGCCACCAGTGCCGCCTGGGCCGAGTCGATGCCGGCGGTGTGGGCGCCGATCTGCCGGCGTACCGTGTCCAGGTCGGCTTCGGCGCGGGCCAGGGCGATGCGGTACTGCTCCTGGTCCAGCTCGAACAGCACATCGCCCTTGCGCACTTCCTGGTTGTTGCCCACCGCCACACGCTTCACCTGCCCGGCCACCTCGGCACTCACCGGCACCACGTAGGCCTGCAGGCGGGCCTGCTGGGTGTAGGGCGTGAAACGGTCGGCCAGCAGGTACCACAGCAGGCTCACGGCAATCAGCAGCAGCACCCAGCGCATGCCGCGATCGGGGGCTGGCGGGGTTGGCGTTGGCGTGGCGTCGCTCATTTCGGTTCACCTTGTGCATGTGCGCTGGGGGCTGGCTCGTCGAGCAGCTCGCCCCAGTCGGTGCGTTGCTGCATCTGTTGGCGCGTGGCCGGGTCGATCGGTGCGCGGCTGGCGTCCCAACCGCCGCCCAGGGCCTTGTACAGCGTCACCAGGCTGCTGACGGCATTGCCGCGGCTGACCAGGTAACCGTCCTGTTGCTGCAGCAGCAGTTGCTGGGCGTCGAGCACGCGCTGGAAGTCGGCAAAGCCTTCGCGGTACTGCGAGCTGGCCAGGTTCAGCGAGCGCTGCGCGGCCTGCGAGGCCTGCTCGCGGATACTTGCACTCTGCAGCGAGCGCACCAGTCCGCTGGCGGCATCGTCGGCCTCGCGCGCGGCTTCGCGCACGCCCTGGTGATACAGCTCGATCAGTTGCTGCAAGCGGGCATCTTCCACGCGCACGGCGTTCTTGCGCCGGCCATAGTCGAACGGGTTCCAGATCAGGCTGGGCCCGGCGGCGATGTCGAAGGTATCGGGCAGGTGATTGGCCGAGACGAAGCTCCAGCCAATGCTGCCCAGCAGGCTCAGCTGTGGATAAAGATCGGCCTCGGCCACCCCGACCAGCGCCGACTGTGCCGCCACCGCCTGTTCGGCGGCGCGGATGTCCGGGCGGCGCTGCAGCAGGCTGGCAGGCACGTCCTGCAGCACGGCACGGTCCGGCAACGGCAGCTGGCCGTGGCCTGCATCGAGCTGCGGCAGCGGCCCGGGCGGCCTGCCGAGCAGCGAGCACAGCACGTTGCGCAGGGCATTGAGCTGGTTCTGGAACTCGGGGATGGTGGCCTGGGTAGCCAGGTACTGGGTGCGCGCCTGTTGCCAGTCGAGTTCGTCGTTTTCGCCATGCCGGAACAGCCGCTCGGTTATCTCCAGGCTGCGCGCCTGACGGCGGGCGTTTTCCTCGGCGATATCCAGCCGCGCTTCGGCGGTGCGCAGGGCAAAGTAGGTGTCGGCCACCTGCGCACGCAACAGCAGCATGACATCGGCGTAGTTGGCCTGGGAGGCAAAGTAGACGGCGTCGGCGCTTTCGATGGCGCGGCTGAAGCGCCCCCAGAAGTCGATTTCCCAGCCGATGTCGAAGCCCGCACTGGATTGCCAGAACACCGAGTCGCGAGCGGTGGCGGTGCCGGACTGGTCCTGTTTCAGGTACAGGCTCTGGGCGCGCAGTTGCTGCAGCTGTGGATAACGCCCGGTCTGCACGATGGCCAGCTGGGCACGGGCTTCGGCAATACGCAAGCCAGCCACGCGCAGGTTGCTGTTGTTGGCATCGGCCTCGGCGATCAAGGCATCCAGGGCCGGGTCGGCGAACACGGCCCACCACTGGCGCAGGTCGGGCGCTGCGGCCTGCCGCCCTGCCTGTTCCAGCAGCGGGGTGTTCCAGGTGCCCAGCCACGGGTCCTGCGGCGGCCGGAAATCCGGGCCGACCTGGGTACAGCCCACCAACATGGCAGCCAGGCTCAGTGCACAACCATGGAAGCGTCCGGGCATGGCGGGCCTTGGCTTACGCCGATGGCTCGACGGGGTTTTCCGGCACCTGCAGCGCCACCCACTGCCAGAACAGCACGTAGGTGACGCCAAGGATCACCGGGCCGATGAACAGGCCGATGATGCCTTTGACCACCATGCCGCCCAGCGCCCCGATCAACACCACCGGCATCGGCACGTCCACCCCGCGCCCCAGCAGCAGCGGCTTGAGCACGTTGTCGGCAAGCCCGGCGACAAAGCTGTAGATGGCGAAGATGATGGTCGCCACGGTAAAGCCTTCGACGTTGAATACGTAGATGATCACCGGCACCGTGATCAACGTGGCCGGCGCCTGGGCAATCCCCAGCATGAGGATGACGATGGCCAGCATCCCCGCCCCCGGTACCCCTTTGATGACGAAGCCGACACCGATCAGCAGCATCTGGATGAAGGCAATGCCGATCACGCCCTGGGCCACCGCGCGAATGGTGGCGGTGCACAGCTTGGCCAGTGGCTTGCCACGCTCCTCGCCCGACACCCGCATGGCAATGCGCTGCGCCGCGATTTCACCGCGGTCACCAAACGCCATGATGATGCCCGAGACGATGATCGCCGCGATGAACAACAGGAACGCCCCCCCTGCGCTGGCTGCTGCACCCAGCACCGTGCGCCCGGCGCCCTTGAGCTGGGGCATCCACTGGTTCAGCACACCGGCCATGTTTTCCGAAGCGGCCAGCCACAGGGCATGCACCTTCGGCCCGATCAATGGCCAGGCCGCCACCGAATCAGGCGGTGCCGGCACGCTCCAGGCACCGCTCTTGAGCAGCGTCACCAGGCTGTCCACCGATTCGCCGATGGACATCACCACCAGGTAGATCGGCACCAGCAGCACGACCAGTACCAGTAGCACCACCAGCGTCGCTGAAAGCCCGTCCTTGAGCCCTGTGCGGCGCTGGATGCGGCAATACAGCGGATACAAGGTCACCGCCAGGATCACCGACCACAGCATCAGCTCCAGGAACGGCTGGAACGTCTGGAAGGCGAACATCACCAGCGCCGCCACCAGGCCGGCCTTGATGAGCACATCGAGCAAGCCCCGCGACAGGCGGCTGTCCAGCTTGAGACCCGGTTGCATGCTTCACCTCCGAACTCAGGTGCGCCATGTGGCGCGATTCAGTGGCCCGTTTCAGGGCTTGCCTGGGCTGGGCTGTCGTCACGCAACTGCCGCGCCAGGGCCATCATTACCAAGGGCACCACCGCCATCGACAAGGTGATGGCCAGCACCAGCAGGTCATGCACCTGCTGCGCCAGCACCTGATGGTCGAGTGCCAGCTTGAACACCACGAAGGCAAACTCGCCGCCAGACGCCAGCACTACGCCCAGGCACAGCGCCTGGGGCTGGTTGAGCCCACCGGCCATGCGCCCCAGGCCATACAGCAGCGGCAGCTTGATGACCACCAGCAGCAGGGTCAGCGCCAGTACCAGCAATGGCATGCCGAACAGCAGGCGCAGGTCGGCACTCATCCCCACGCCAACGAAGAACAGCCCCAGCAGCAGCCCCTTGATGGGTTCGATCTGGGTTTCCAGTTCATGGCGGAAAGGCGACTCAGCCATCAAGACGCCCGCCAGGAATGCCCCCAGCGCCATGGACACGCCCACGTGCTCCATCACCCAGGCAGTGCCCAGCACCACCAGCAAGGCGGTAGCGGTCGACAGCTCGGGCAGGCCCGAACCGACTGTCCATTTGAAGACAGGGGTCAGCAGGTAGCGGCCAAAGATAATCACCACACCTATACCAGCCACCACCGCCAGCACCGGCCAGGCGCCTTCGTCGGCGGTACTGACGTCACCTCCGAGCAACGGCACCACGGCAATCAGCGGGATCGCGGCAATGTCCTGGAACAACAGGATCGCCACGGCCAGGCGACCATGCGGCTTGCCCAGGTCCTTGCGCTCGGCCAGCACTTGCAGGCCAAACGCGGTGGACGACAGCGCCAGCCCCAAGCCCAGCACGATGGCTGCCTGCTTCGACTGGCCGAACAGCCAGTACGCCAGCAGGCCAAGCACTATGGCGCTCAGGCCCACTTGTAGCGAGCCGATGCCGAACAGCGCCCGGCGCATGGTCCACAAACGCCTCGGCGAAAGCTCCAGGCCGATGACGAACAGCAGCATCACCACACCCATCTCCGACAGGCGCGCCACGTTATCCGGGTTGTTCAGCAGGCCAAACACCGACGGCCCTATCAGGATGCCCGCCAGCAGATAGCCGGGCACTGCCCCCATTTTCAAACGCTGCGCCAGCGGCACCAGAAGCACCACGGCCAGCAGGAACACCACCGTCGCCTGCAACAGGCTGCCGTCATGTGGCATAGGCTCGCTCTCTCCGCTGCTCCCCGCAGGGAAGGATCAGAAACGCTCTTCGACGACTTTGAACGGATAGTTCACGGCCTTGTATTTGCCGATCTTGCCGCGCCTGGGCAACTTCACTACCTCGTCGCGGGTAATGTCCTTGTAGGGAATGCGCGTCAGCAGATGGCTGATGATGTTCAGCCGGGCACGGCGCTTGTCGTTGGAATGGGCCATGAACCAAGGTGCCCAGGACGAATCGGAGGCGGCGAACATGTCGTCGCGGGCCCGGGTGTACTCATCCCAGCGGGTGTACGACTTGAGGTCCATCGGCGACAGCTTCCACAGCTTGCGGCCATCGTTGATGCGGTCTTGCAGGCGGCGGGTCTGCTCTTCGGCACTGACTTCCAGCCAGTACTTGATGAGGATGATCCCCGACTCGACCATCATCTTTTCGAACAGCGGCACCACGGTGAGAAACTTGCTGCTCTGCTCTTCGCTGCAGAAGCCCATCACCCGCTCGACACCGGCGCGGTTGTACCAGCTGCGGTCGAAGATCACTACCTCGCCTGCAGCGGGCAAGTGCCCCAGGTAGCGTTGTACGTACATCTGGGTCTTTTCCCGCTCGGTCGGTGCCGGCAGCGCCACCACGCGGAATACTCGCGGGCTGACACGCTCGGTAATGGCCTTGATGGTGCCGCCCTTGCCAGCACCGTCGCGGCCCTCGAAGACAATGCACACCTTCAGGCCCTTGGCGACCACCCACTCCTGCAGTTTCACCAGTTCCACATGCAGCTGCTTGAGTTCCTTCTCATAGGCCTTGCCGCCCAGTTTTTTCGGCTGGTTCCTGGGATCTTTCTTCCTGGACGACTTCGACATGGCACTCTCCTGAGGGCGGATGAAGAGTCAGTATGGTCGATCCATGGCGCTTTGCCGCTTCGCTTGCAGATTTCGCAGGCCTGGTTCTATCTCATTGATTCTGCGGGTGCTGGTGGGTGTTCCGGGGAGGGTGTGGGAGCGGGTTTACCCGCGAATGCGTCAGTGGATCTACCGACGTCTTCGCGGGTAAACCCGCTCCCACAGGGTATGCGGTGCCTTCAAGGCCGGATTACCTGGCCAGCTTGTTGTAGCTGGTCATCAGGTTGCGGTAGTCCGGAATATGGTTGGAGAACAGGGTCCCCAGCCCTTCGATGTCATTGCGCCAGTCCCGGTGCAGCTCGCAGGCCACGCCGAACCAGGTCATCAACTGCGCCCCGGCCGCCTCCATGCGCCGCCAGGCCGAGTCCCGGGTCAGTTCGTTGAAGGTGCCGGAGGCGTCGGTGACGACAAATACCTCAAAGCCCTCCTCCAGCGCCGACAGTGCCGGGAAGGCCACGCACACTTCAGTCACCACCCCGGCGATCAGCAGTTGCTTCTTGCCGGTGGCTTTGACGGCCTTGACGAAGTCCTCGTTGTCCCAGGCGTTGATGTTGCCAGGGCGTGCGATGTACGGGGCGTCGGGGAACTGCTCTTTCAGTTCGGGCACCAGCGGGCCGTTGGGGCCGGTCTCGAAACTGGTGGTGAGGATGGTCGGCAGCTTGAAGTACTTGGCCAGGTCCGACAGGGCCAGGACGTTGTTCTTGAAGCGGTCTGGGTCTATGTCCCTTACCAGCGAGAGCAGACCAGTCTGGTGGTCAACCAGCAGCACAGCAGCGTTGTTCTTGTCCAGACGCTTGTATTGGAAGGCCATGACAGTTCTCCTTGCTTCAGCGGGTTGGGTGTATCAGCGTAGGCAAGGATGAGAGCTGGGGGGGACCGTCAGTCGGTTGGCTCATTGTTGGCTGTAGCGGTCCGCTCCCACAGTAAGGAAAGCACAGCCGTCACTTCACAAATTCCTGAACTGATTATTTGCCCGCAGCGATTTTTCCCCTCGCCGACCGCCACCAGAATCGCTTCACCACAATCACAAGAACCGTGAGGCCACTCCCGTGGACCAGACACTCCAGGTACGGCAAGCCGCCGCCGACCTCGTTGCCGCGTTCGCCAGCAACGACACCGCCCGCTATTTCGCCTGCTTCAGCGAAGACGCCAGCTTCCTTTTCCACACCCTGCCGCAACCGCTGCTGTCGCGCCGTGCCTACGAGCAACTCTGGGCCCAGTGGCAGGCCGACGGTTTCGCCGTGCTCGCCTGCGAATCAGGCAATGCCCAGGTGAGCCTGCAAGGTGACGTGGCGATCTTCATGCACGATGTGGCCACGCACATCCGCATCGCCGGCGAAGAACACCAGTTGAGCGAGCGCGAGACCATCGTCTTCCGCCGCCACGGCGAACAGTGGCTGGCCTGCCACGAGCACCTGTCGGTCGTATCGCCGGCCTGATCTGCTTTTTTACGCGGCCCTGCCGCCCTGCCATCGCACCCACAAGAAGGCCCGCGCACTGCGCCGGCCCACAACAACCGCGCTGGAGCATCACCATGAGCCACTCGACCGGTATCGAGACCAACGGCGTCGAACAGATCCCCGACGATCAACGCGACGCCTCCCCGCTGGACCTGTTCCGCCTGATCTTCGGCGGCGCCAATACCTTCGCCACCGCCGTGCTGGGCAGTTTCCCGGTGCTGTTCGGGCTGTCGTTCCAGGCCGGCGTGTGGGCGATCCTGCTCGGCGTCGGCGTGGGCGCGCTGATCCTCGCGCCCATGGGCCTGTTCGGTGCGCTCAACGGCACCAACAACGCGGTGTCGTCGGGCGCGCACTTTGGCGTGCACGGGCGCATCGTCGGCTCGTTCCTGTCGCTGCTCACCGCAGTGGCGTTCTTTTCGCTGTCGGTGTGGAGCTCGGGCGACGCCCTGGTCGGCGGCGCCAAGCGCCTGGCTGGCCTGCCGGAAACCGACCTGACCCTGGGCCTGGCCTACGGCCTGTTCGCGGTGCTGGTGCTGGTGGTGTGCATCTTCGGCTTCCGCTTCATGCTGTGGGTCAACAAAGTTGCCGTGTGGGCCTCGAGCCTGCTGTTCCTGCTGGGCATCGTTGCCTTTGCCGGGCCGTTCGATGCCGGCTACGCGGGCAGCGTCAACCTCGGCCAGGCGGGCTTCTGGGCGGCCTTTGTCGGCGCGGCGATCCTGGCCATGAGCAACCCGGTGTCGTTCGGTGCGTTCCTCGGCGACTGGTCACGCTACATCCCGCGTGAAACGCCCAAGGCGCGCATCATGCTGGCGGTGATCGCGGCCCAGGGCGCGACCCTGATCCCGTTCCTGTTCGGCCTGTGCACCGCCACCCTGGTGGCCACCCAGGCACCGGACTACATCGCCGCCAACAACTACGTCGGTGGCCTGCTGGCGGTGGCGCCAAGCTGGTTCTTCCTGCCGGTGTGCCTGATTGCGGTAATCGGTGGCATGTCCACCGGCACCACGGCGCTGTACGGCACTGGCCTGGACATGTCCAGCGTGTTCCCACGCCTGCTCAGCCGTGCCGGCGCCACACTGCTGATCGGTGTGCTGGCGATCGGCTTCATCTTCATCGGCCGCTTCACCTTCAACCTGGTGCAGAGCGTGTCGACCTTCGCCGTGCTGATCATCACCTGCACCAGCCCGTGGATGGTGATCATGATCCTCGGCCTGATCACTCGCCGCGGCTTCTACCATGCCGACGACCTGCAGGTGTTCACCCGCGGCCAGCGTGGCGGCCACTACTGGTTCCTGCATGGCTGGAACTGGCGCGGCATGGGGGCGTGGATCCCCAGCGCGGCGGTCGGCCTGTGCTTCGTCAACCTGCCAGGGCAGTTCGTCGGCCCGCTGGGCGACCTGGCCGGTGGCATCGACCTGAGCCTGCCGGTCACCCTGGGGCTGGCCGGCGTGCTGTACCTGCTGCTGCTCAACCTGTTCCCCGAACCTGCTGGCGTGTATGGCCCCCTGGGCCCGCGTTGGGTGCGTTGCAAAAGCACCGCGCACACGCCGGTAACCACTGCCGAAATGGCCTGACTGGAAACCGACCATGACCACTTCCCACTACATCGCCGGCCGCTGGGTCGAAGGCCAGGGCAGCGACTGCATCAGCGTCAATGACCCTGCGCTGGGGCAACCGTTCGCCGAACTGATGGCCGCCAGCGTCGCCCAGGTAGACCAGGCCGTGACCGCTGCCCGTGGCGCCCTGCCCGCCTGGAAAAACACCAGCGCCAGCGAACGCGCCACCTACCTGCGCGGTTTTGCCGAGCAACTCGGCCAACGCCGCGAAGCGCTGATCACTTTGCAGATGCGCAACAACGGCAAACCACGTCACGAAGCGGAAATCGACCTGGACGACGCCATCGCCACCTTCAGCTACTACGCCGAACTGGCCGAGCAACTGCCATCGAAGAACCGTGACGTACCCTTGGTTGCACCGGGTTTCACTGCGCGCACTCGCCTGGAGCCGGTGGGCGTGGTCGGCCTGATCGTGCCGTGGAACTTCCCGCTGGTGACCAGCGCCTGGAAGCTCGCCCCGGCCCTGGCTGCCGGTTGCACCGTGGTGCTCAAGCCCTCGGAAGTCACCCCGCTGATCGAACAGGCCTACGGCCAGATCGCCGATGCCCTGGGGCTGCCGGCCGGGGTGTTGAACATCGTCAACGGCAAGGCCGAGACTGGCGCCGCACTGAGCAACCACAACGGCCTGGACAAACTGTCGTTCACCGGCAGCAACAGCGTCGGCAGCCAGGTGATGCGCAGCGCGTCGGCGCAGTGCCGGCCGGTGACGCTGGAACTGGGTGGCAAGTCGGCGATCGTGGTGTTCGATGATTGCGATGTCGACCAGGCTGTGGAATGGATCGTCGCCGGCATCACCTGGAATGCCGGGCAAATGTGCTCGGCCACTTCGCGGCTGCTGGTGCAGGACGGCATTGCCGATGCGCTGCTAACGCGCTTGCAGGCTGCACTGGAAAACCTGCGGGTCGGTAATCCGTTGACCGAAGAGGTCGATATGGGGCCACTGACCAGTCAGGCCCAGTGGTTGAAGGTGGCCAGCTACTTTGCCACGGCGCGGGAAGAAGGCCTGCAGTGCCTGGCCGGTGGCAAGGCGCTGGACCGGGATGGCTGGTTCGTCAGCCCGACGCTGTATGCCGATGTGCCGAAAGACAGCCGCCTGTGGACCGAGGAAATCTTTGGCCCGGTACTGTGCGCACGGCGCTTTGCTACCGAGGAACAGGCGATTGCCGAGGCCAACGACAGCCGTTTCGGGCTGGTGGCGACGGTGTGCTCCGCCGACCTGGAGCGCGCCGAGCGAGTGGCCGATGCGCTGGAGGTTGGCCATGTGTGGATCAACTCGGTACAGGCGGTGTTCGTCGAGACCTCATGGGGTGGTACCAAGGGCAGCGGGATCGGGCGTGAGCTGGGGCCGTGGGGGTTGTCGGCCTACCAGTCGGTCAAGCATGTGACGCGGTGTCTGGGCTGAGATTTCTGCGGCCGCTCCCACAGGGATAGCGCAGGCCTGAAGGGCAGCGCCGTACCTGTGGGAGGGGGTTTACTCGCGAAGAGGCCGGTGCAGGCAACACATGCCATGCGGCCCATTCGCCGGCAAGCCCCTACCCCAGGCGGTGATACACAACCGCTTCATGGCCCGGCTTGTTGTCGAGCAACTCGAACCCTAGCCCGACGACCTTGAACCCCACCCGGCTCAACACCTTGGCGGACGCAATGTTCCGCTTCAGGCAACTGGCCGCCAGGGTAGGGATCCCCAGCTCATCAGTGGCATACCGGCAAACCCGGCTGGCAGCCTGGGTGGCATGGCCATTGCCCCAGAACGCCTTGCCCAGCCAATACCCCAGCACCGGTGCTGCACCGCCCAGCTCCCGCAACGAAATCACCCCCATCAGCGTTCCCTCATCACGGCAGCAGATCCCCCATACCACCCCTTCCCTGGCCGCCCAGAGCTGTGGGTGCCGGCCAATCCAGGCACTCGCCAGGCCTGGCGGGTAAGGAAAGGGAATGAGCGAGGTCATCTGGGCGATTTCCCGGTCCTGCAGCAAGCCCTCGATGGCAGACGCATCGCGCTGGGCGAGGGGGCGAAGCTGCAAACGTGGCGTATACAGTGTGGGTTGCATTCGGTTCTCCCTGCTCGTCGAATAGCTACTGTATGCGCAATCTCGCGGTAGCTGCCGGCTGCGCTGCGACAATATGTGTCACTGGAAATGTGTCACCAACAGGTAACTTTCACGGCCCCCGGCAAAGTCCCACTCCCTGGTCCCCCCAAAATCACAACACCAGGCCGGACCACCCATGCACCCTCAATGCACCGCCTTGCACAATGAACTGCACGCCTGCCCGTCGCTGTATTTCGACGGCCCGGCGCATGTCTTCCACCTGGCCTTGCTCGGCGGCGACGCTGCTGCCCGGATGCCCTGGACACCGCAACCGCCCAGGGCATCACCCGCCTGGATGGGCATCCGTTCAAGTGGGAGCGGCACACCGAGTTCTTCACCCTGACCCTGGTGGTGCCCTGCACTGCAGCCGGTGCTGGCCGAGGCTATCGCCCCGCAACCCACAGGTACTGCGTATGGCTTGAAGACGACGCGGCCCTTGTGAGAGCCGGCTTGCCGGCGATTGGCTTCACACCGACTCGTCAGCCGAGCGATTGCCCTCTTGCACCAACACCATGCTCTGCGGCGACGACAAGGAAATGCCTTCATCACGCAGGCGCCCAAGAATGGTGAACAGCAGGTCGCTACGGGTACCAGACACCTGCCGTGGCCCCGCCACGTAACCACTCACGCCAATCACCATCCCGCTGCTGGTCAGGTCCTTGAACGACACCGAGGTGGCCGGCGCATCCAGAATCGCCTCGTGCTCCTGGTAAGCCGCCAGCAGCAGTTCACGCACGCGGTTGGCATCGGTCTCCAGCGGCAGCGTCAGCGTAATGCCGACCACGCCCAAGGCATTGCCCATGGTCACGTTGCGCACGTTCTGGGAAATGAACTGCGAGTTGGGCACGATTACCGTCGAACGGTCGGACATCTGGATCTCGGTGGCACGCACGTTGATACGGCGAATGTCGCCCTCGACGCCCGCCAGGCTGACCCAGTCGCCCACCTTCACCGGGCGCTCGGTCAGCAGGATCAGGCCAGAGATGAAGTTCTGCACGATCTGCTGCAAGCCGAAACCGATACCCACCGACAGGGCACTGACCACCCAGGTCAGGCTGGTGAGGTTGATGCGCAGGGTCGACATCACCAGCATGGCCAGGAAGATGAAGCCCAGGTAACCCACCAGGGTCACCAGCGAGGCACGCATGCCGGCGTCCATGTCGGTTTCCGGCAGCAGGCGATCGCTCAGCCAGCGCTTGACCACGCGGATGGCGAACAGACCGCCGAGGAACATCACCACCGCCAACAGGATGTCCTGGGGGACAATGTTCATGTTGCCGAGCAGCTTGCCGCCGGTTTCGTCCCAGTCGCCCAGGCTCAGCAGCAGCTCGCTGGGGCTGGTGCCCGATGGCATCAGTGCCAGCAGCAGTGCCAGGAACAGCACCACGGTGCGGCCGATGCCGGCCAGGATGGTGCTGGCCTGGGCCTGGTGACGCGGCGCCAGACCCAGGGTCGAGGCCAGCGCCAGGCCACCGGGTTGGCGGGGCGACAGCAGGGTTTCGCACAGGTCGCCAAAGAAGGTGGTCAGCAGGTAGGCACAGGTGACCACCAGGCTGACCCACAGCAGCTTGGCAGTGAGGAAGTAGGCGAGTGTCAGGTAACCGGTGAGCAGGGCCAGCAGGATCAGCGTCAGCCAGATCACCATCACGAACGGGATCAACCCGGCCAGGCCCGTGGGCTGTTCCAGGTCATGCTTGCGCAGGGTACGGCGGTATCGCAGCAGCGCACAGGCGAAGGTGACCGCCACCACCAGCGCGGTCAGGCCGTTGACCGCCACGGTCAGCGCCAGGCTGGCACCAATCACGCTGTTGATGCGCTCCATGGTCATCATGACCATCAGTGCCAACGCCAGCACCTTGGGGAACCAGCCCAGCGCGCTGGCCACTTCGTCGTGGATCGGCGGCAAGCGCCAGGACGGGCGTTGCAGCATCAGCATGGCGCGGCCCAGACCAGTGATGAAGGCGCTGAACACCACCAGGGCGAGCACATGGTTGGCCAGGCTGGCGATATCGGAGCCCAGCTCGGCGCTGCTCTCCAGCCCCCAACGCAGCAGCGAGACCGAGCCGGCGATGGTACCCAGGGTTGCCAGGCTCACACCCAGCGCCAACGAACTGCGGCGCAGGCGGCCTTCGGGTAGCCAGCTGACCATGGCGTTGGCCAGCAAACGCTCGAGCACGCGGCGCACCAAAGTCCAGACCAGGATTGCCGCCACCAGGCTGGTAATGAACAGCCAGCGATGTTCGGCGCTGAAGGCACTGCCGATGGCATCGGCCGTCTCGCCACGCAGGTCACGCAGGCGCCCCACATCGTCCTGGGTGGGACGAATGATGCTCTGCCAGAATGCCGGGCTCAGCGGTGAGGCCGCGCGACTGGTGATCTGCGAGTTGAACTGGCTGCGCCGCAGGTTGACGATTTGCGTGGACAGGTCGCGGGCCGATTGGGTCAGCTTGGCAGCCTGGTCCTGCTGGGCTACCAAGGCCTTCTTCTCGGCTTCCAACGCTTTACGCTGCTGGGTCAGGGTGGCGGCCTCGTCCGGCTGGACCGGGCCGATGACCTTGAGCTGGTCGTCGACTTTTTCCACATCCGTGGTGCGCAGGGCAGTCAACGCATCGGCCTGGCGCTGAACCTGCATGGCGCCCAGGCGCAGTTGCGACAGCAGATCGTCGTTGGCCTCGTTGGTGACCCCCTGACGGATCTGGTCCAGCCGCTCGCTCAGTTGCTCGAAGCTGGCGTTCTCATCCAGCACGGGCGCTTCGGCAACCGCCAGGTTGGACAAGGGTGTGGCCGGGGCCGACCAGGCCGGGCTGGCGAGCGCCAGCATCAGGGCCATCAGGACCATAAGGCCTGGACAATAACGGGCAAGGCTGACACGCCTCATCGAATATTCCTCTTTACAATTCGATTTGGCGGCGGATTCTACTCGGCTTCACGCGATCAGGAGAGTGCCGTTTCTCGCTTGAGCAGTTGCTGTTTGCGCTCGACGCCCCAGCGGTAGCCGCTGATGTCGCCGTCCCGACGCACTACCCGATGACAGGGGATGGCCACGGCGATGTGGTTGGCCGCGCAGGCCATGGCCACCGCGCGCACCGCCTTGGGTGCGCCGATGCGCTCGGCGATGTCGGTGTAGCTGACCCGGCTACCGGCCGGCACCTCGCGCAGGGCCTGCCACACCCGTTCCTGGAAGGCCGTGCCTTGCACATCCAGTGGCAGGGCCAGGCCCAGTGCCGGCGCTTCGACGAAGCCCACCACTTCGGCAACCAGCCGTTCGTAGGCGCTGTCGCCGCCGATCAGCCGGGCCTTGGGGAACTGGTCCTGCAGGTCGTGCAGCAGGGCCTCGGGGTCGTCGCCCAGCAGAATCGCGCAAATGCCCTTCTCGCTCTGGGCGACCAGGATCGCACCCAGAGAGCACTGGCCGAGAGCGAAGTGGATGGTTGCCCCGGCGCCGCCGGCGCGGTATTGCCGCGGACGCATGCCCAGGCGCTGGTCGGCGCTTTCGTAGAAGCGGCTGTTGGAGTTGTAGCCGGCATCGTAGATGGCATCGGTGACCGAGCGCTGGCCATCTTCCAGGTGCGCGCGCAGGCGCCGGGCGCGGAAGGCGGTGGCGTAGGCCTTGGGGGTAAGCCCGGTTTCGGCCTTGAACAGGCGGTGCAGGTGGAAAGGGCTGACAGCCAGTTGGGCGCTGAGTTGGTCGAGGCCGGGGGCGGGGTCGCTGGCTTCGATCAGGCGGCAGGCGCGGGTGACCAGCTGGCTGTGGCGGGTGGCGCTGGGGTTGCTGGTGGCGGTGCAACGTTTGCAGGCGCGGTAGCCGGCGGCTTCGGCGGCGGCTGGGGTGTCGTAGAACTCGACGTTGGTTCGCTTGGCAAGGCGTGATTTGCAGCCGGGCTGGCAGTAGATCCCGGTGGTGCGCACGGCGTAGACGAAGTGGCCGGTGGCGGCGGTTTCGCGGGATTCTACGGCTTGCCAGCGTTGGTCGGGGGTGGTGTAGGGGTTCATTAGTAAATGTCCAGATTGGTTGTCGCCTGTGCCGGCCCTTTCGCGGGTGAACCCGCTCCCACAGGTACTGCATAGACATTCCAGGCTGTGGAAATCCCTGTGGGAGCGGGTTTACCCGCGAAGAGACCGGCCCAGGCAGTGCAAAACCTCAGGCCCGCCACAGGTACCAGGCCGCCACGGTGCGGTACGGCCGCCAACCGCCGCCCAGCGAACGCATCTGCGCCGGCGTCGGCGCCGTGTCCAGCCCCTTCATCCGCCGATACCCCTCGCGCACGCCAAAATCGTCCACCGGCAGCACGTCCGAACGCGCCAGGCTATAGATCAGCAACATCTCCACCGTCCACCGCCCTACCCCGCGCAATGTCACCAGCCGTTCGATCAACGCCTCGTCAGACATGGCCAGTGCCTCCTCCCGGGTCGGCACCACACCCTCCAGACGGCCCTGGGCAATGCCCTGGATCGTCGCCAGCTTGCTCGCGGAAAAACCACAAGCGCGCATGGTTTCCGGTGTAACCGCCAACAATTGCTCTGGCCCTGGGAACGCAGCCTCCGGGAACAGCGCCAGCAAGCGCCCAAGAATTGCCTCGGCAGCACGGGCATGCAGTTGCTGGTAGGCGATCGCCCGCACCAACACCTCATAAGGCTCCCGCCCCGGCGTGGCCTGGTGCAGGCAAGGCCCGGTCGCTGCGATATGCCGTGCCCAGTCCGGGTCCAGCGCCGCCAGGTATTCGGTGGCCTCGCGGTAGGCGTCAGGCGAAAGGTCGGCCAGGATCATGGAACCTCCATCAAGTCGATTGCAGGTCCAGCTTAGCGCAGCCGCTCATCGGGCAAACGCCGGTTCTTGCGCAACCAATTCCTGACCGTCAGTCGGCAATCATCCGCAACCGCCCCGCGCGCCGGTAGGACTGCCGGGCAAAGCACACGAACAACCCGGCCATCAGCGCCAGTGCGATGGGCAGACCATGCGGCGCCACATCCATCGCCGCACCGCTCACCAGCGGCCCGACCAGGCTACCCACGCCCCACAGCAGCCCCACGCTGGCATTGGCGGTGACCAGGTCCTGGCCCTTGAAGCGCTGCCCGATCAGCACCAGCGCCAGGGTGTAGATACCCCCTGCCACTGCGCCCAGCAGCACCAGCAGCGGCCACAGCAGCCAGGTCATGTTCAGCAGCCAGGGCAGGCCGATACCGATCGCCATCGCCAGCAGCCCGCATACCAGGTGCAACCCGGTGCGCTCCACCCGGTCGGCCAACCAGCCGAGCGGCAACTGGAACACCATGTCGCCGGCAAACACCACGGTCACCATCAGCGCCGCCACACCCACGGCAAAGCCATGACTGGTGGCATACACCGGCAGCAGCGACAGCACCACGGCATCGAAGAACGAGAAGAACAGCACCGCCACGCACAACGCCGGCGCCACGCGGAAGAAACCGGCCAGGCCGAAGCTCTTTTCACCCTCTTCATGTTCCACATGGTCGTTGGGCACGGTCAGCACGATGCACAGCAGCGCCAGGCCATAGCAGGCGGTGACCACAGCGGTGATCCATGGGCTGTCGGCGCCCAGCACCGCCAGCATGGCCGGGCCGAGCACCTGGAAACCGGTAAAGCTGGTGGCGTACAGGGCCATGATCTTGCCGCGGTTGTGCTCCGGGCACAGCTCGTTGACCCACGACTCGCCGAGGATGATGGCGATCCCCATGCCCAGCCCCAGGCCCAGGCGCAACAGCGCCAGCAGCCACAGCGAGCCGAACGCCGACTCGAGCAAGGCAATGCTGAGCGTGCACAGGCTGAAGCACAGCAGGTAGATGGTGCGCCGGGTGAGGTGGCGACAGCAGGCGTCGACCAGGAACGCCGAGAGCATCATGCCCGCGGCGGGTATGGCCGAGATGATGCCGATTTCCAGGGTACTTGCACCGGCCTCATGCAGGCGCAACGACACCAGCGGCAGGCTGGCCCCCAAACTGAAACCCACGACCGAAACGGCGAACAACAAGCCCGCCAGCAAACGCATGTTCATGTACCACTCCTTGCAAACCGAAAAGACGTGCAGACACAGGCGCGCACGCCAGGGCGGCGAGCGACGCGTAAGCGCAGATCAGTTCAGGCGAGGTGTGGCGAGAAGGTGAAGGCAAACAGCACGCTGCGGCGACGCTTGAGCACCGTGTCGCTCGGCCACGCACGACGCAGGGCCTGGAGGGCCGGCTGGCGGGTGTTTGGCAGGGACTGGGTACGGCACATTGCTTTGGCTACTACGCAGGTGGTCTGGAAAGAGGCGGCACTCTAGGCCAAGGGTGTCAGGCCGTCAATCGTCGGGGGCCGCTGCGCGCCCCGTCGCCGGCAAGCCAGACTCCTACAGGGACTGCGCATGGCTTGAGGCCGATGTGGTCGAGGTGGGGAGCTGGCTTGCCGGCGATGGGCTGCAAAGCAGCCCCGGCAATATCAGCGCTTACCGGTACTCGGCAAGAACACCGCCAACACGCCGAACAACGGCAGGAACGAGCACAGCCCATACACATATTCGATACCGCGCAGGTCTGCCACATACCCCAGCAGCGCCGCGCCAATACCGCCAAAACCGAACATCAGCCCGAAGAAGATCCCGGCAATCATGCCCACGCTGCCCGGCACCAGCTCCTGCGCATACACCACGATCGCGGAAAACGCCGAGGCCAGGATAAAGCCGATCACCACGCTCAACACCGTGGTCCAGAACAGGTCGGCATACGGCAGCACCAGGGTGAACGGCGCCACGCCAAGGATCGAGAACCAGATCACCGCCTTGCGCCCGATCCGGTCACCGATCGGTCCGCCGAAGAAGGTACCTGCCGCCACCGCACCGAGGAACAGGAACAGGTGCAGCTGCGAACTGGCCACCGACACATCGAACTTCTCGATCAGGTAAAAAGTGAAGTAGCTGGTGAAGCTGGCCATGTAGAAGTACTTGGAGAACACCAGCAGGCCCAGCACGATCAGCGCCGCGATCACCCGCCCGCGGGAAATGCCGTGGGTCGCCTGCACTGCCTTGCGCGCCTTGGCCTGGTTGAGGTGCTCCTTGTACCAGCCACGCAGCATCAGGGTGACGCCGAGGAAGAACAGCGCAGCCAGGCCGAACCAGGCCACGTGGCTCTGGCCGAACGGAATGACAATGGCCGCCGCCAGCAACGGGCCCAGGGCCGAGCCGGTGTTGCCGCCGACCTGGAAGGTCGACTGGGCCAGGCCGAAGCGCCCACCCGAGGCCAGGCGCGCGATACGCGAGGTCTCCGGGTGGAAGGTCGACGAGCCGATACCCACCAGCGCCGAGGCCAGCAGAATCATCGGGAAGCTGCCGACGAAGGCCAGCATCACGATACCCACCAGGGTGCACAGGGTGCCCAGCGGCAACAGGTTCGGTGCCGGGCGGCGATCAGTGAAGAAGCCGACCCAAGGCTGCAGTAGCGAGGCGGTGATCTGGAACGTCAGGGTGATCATGCCGATCTGGGCGAAACTCAGGTCGTAGTTGGCCTTGAGCATCGGGTAGATCGCCGGCAGCACCGACTGGATCAGGTCATTGATCAGGTGCGCCAGGGCGCAGAAACCGATGATGCGCATCACCAGCGGCGTGGCTTGGCTCGACGCCGCACTGGTGGGCGCCGTGGAGGCGCTACTGATAGCCATGTGCCGACTCTCCATCCGTAGTTTGGGATCCGATTATCGGGAAACGAATAGATACTTAGCTACCTTTTTTATTCATCTGTCGCAGCGCACTTGTAAATGCTTCTCAATATAATTAGCATCATCGGCCCATTCCCCTGTCATCGTTGGGCGAAACGGCCCCTATCGCGAGCAGACCGAATTCATGAGCCCGATGCCCGCCAGGCAATTGCAGCCGCCGACCACTCGCCCCCGCCCGCGACAGATCAATGCGCGCCGCAGCCACTTGGGCAAATGGCTGGCGCTGCTGTTCCTGCTGGGGCTGGGCGCTGCCGCATACCTGTACTGGCCGCTGATGCAGCGCCTGGGCAGCCAATTGCATACCGATGCAGGTGAACTTCGCAGCCTGCGCCTGGCCGATGGCACCACTCTGCACCTGGATAGCGCCAGCGCGATGAACGCCGACCTGCGCGGCAGTACACGCGAACTACAACTGGTGCAGGGCCAGGTGTACCTGGAAGTGATGCTCGACGGCCGGGCCATGGAGGTGACAGTGGGCGATGCGCGCATTCAGGTGTTCGGTACCCGCCTGCAGGTCGCCCGCCATGCAGGCCATGACGAACTGGTGGTGCTCAGTGGCCAGGCAATGATTATCCAGGGCGGCGAACAGCGCTTGGTGTCGGCGGGCGAGCGGGTAACCTTCGATGGCTCGCGTATCGGCCCGGTGCGCAAAGCCGACCTCAAGGCCGTCGGCAGCTGGCGCAACGGGCACCTGAAAGCCAGCGACATGCCGTTGGGCCACGCAGAAAGCGGGCCTGGCCGCTAAGTTTTTGAAAGCGTGCAAATTTTTTTTGAAATGAGTGTTGACAGGGGGGCCGTTCAAGAGAATAATGCGCGCCATCGGCTACATAGCTCAGTTGGTTAGAGCATAGCATTCATAATGCTGGGGTCCGGGGTTCAAGTCCCTGTGTAGCCACCAAACAAGACAAAGGGCTTACCGCAAGGTAGGCCCTTTTTCTTTGCCTGCGAAAAATACCACAGGCCTGCCCTCCTTCTCCCGCCTCAGCGCATGCCGGTAACAGCCACGGCCAGGCCAAGCCCTATCAGCGCCACACCGATCACCCGGTCCACCAGCATCTGCCGCTCGATCATCGCCTTGCGCAATGCCGTGCTGGAGAAGAACACCGCCACCAGGCTGAACCACAGCCAGTGAGCAACGGACATGAAAGCGCCGTAGGCAAAATCCAGCACCAGCGGGCTACCGGGCTTCACCACCTGGGTGAAGGCGCTGATGACGAACAGCATGGTCTTGGGGTTGAAGGCGTTGGTCAGAAAGCCCGTGCGCAGGGCCTGCGTCACGCTGGCGGCGGATGCGGCGCCCCCGACGAGGCTGATGCGCCGGGTGTTGGTGAGCGACTGGTAGCCCAGATAAACCAGGTAACCCGCGCCTAGCACTTTCATGCCCAGGAACAAGGCCGGGCTCTGGCTGATGATCACCGCGATGCCCAGCACCGTGTACAGGACATGCACCTGCACCCCCAATGCAATGCCCACGGCGGCAGCCAGCCCGGCCTTGCGGCCTTGTGCATAACTACTGCGAGTGACCATGGCGAAGTCGGCACCAGGGCTGATGACGGCGAGCAGGGTGAACAGGGCGACGGCGATGAGTTCGGTCATGCTGGTGGCTCTCGATAGGCGATGGAAATGCACAGACCACGCAATTATCGAGAGCTTATAGGCCGGGAAAAATCGATTTATAGTGAAGCAAATCTGATAGCTTTCCTCACAGTTATATAGAACCTGTGCCGGCCTCTTCGCGGGTAAACCCGCTCCCACAGGTGATGCGCCGCCCTCAGGTTCGGAGAAGTTCCTGTGGGAGCGGGTTTACCCGCGAAGAGGCCGGTACAGGCAACCAGGGATGCCATGAAACTGCCCCCACTCAACGCCTTCCGCTACTTCGACATCGCCGCCAAAACCGAGAGTTTCGTGCGCGCCGCCGAGCACCTGCACGTCACCCACGGCGCGGTCAGCCGCCAGGTGCGCCTGCTTGAAGAAAGCCTTGGCGTGGAGCTGTTCGAGCGCCGCAACCGGGCCATTTTCCTCACCCCTGCCGGTCGCGCCTTGCAGGGCACCACCCAGGCGATCTTCGAGCAGCTCGAAGGCGCCGTGCAGCGTTTGCAGCAACAGGCCCGCGACAACGTGCTGGTGCTGTCGTGCGAACCGACCATTGCCATGCGCTGGCTGATCCCCCGCCTGCCCCGCTTCCATGCCGCCCACCCCGACCTGCAGTTGCACCTGGTGGCCGCAGGCGGGCCCCTGGACTTCGCCCGCAGCGGTGTCGACCTGGCAATTCGCCGCGACGACTTCCACTGGGACAAGCAGCTGTACAACCAGAAAATCTGCGACGAATGGATCGGCCCGGTGTGTCACCCCACCTCCCCCATCCAGCTTGAAGGCCAACGCCTGCTGCACAGCGCCACCCGCCCCGGGGCCTGGCCCACCTGGCTGCGCCTGAGCGGCCAGCAGGCTCGGCACACCGAGCGCAGCGACTTCGAGCATTTCTACCTGTCGATTCAGGCTGCCAGCGCCGGCCTGGGCCTGGCCATGGCCTCAGCCCTGATGGTGCGTGACGAACTCGACAGCGGGCAGTTGCAGGCGCCATTCGGCTTTGTACGCGACGGCTCGGCCTACCACCTGCTCAGCCCGCAGCCCTTGGAAGACGGCGGCAGGCGCCAGCGCTTCGCCGCATGGGTGATGGGCGAATGCCGGGGCTGCCTGGCTCATCTGGGCTTGATACAGAACGACGAACCCGAACGGCCATCACCACCCCAGGTGCGGTAACCCGCGGTATCTACATGAATACGCCCGGACGGATAGCGCCCCAGGCCCATGTTCCAGGCCTGGCCATACTGCTGCCAGAAACGGCACAGCGGGTTGGGGTCCGCCCAGGCGGGTAGCAGGATATCGACGGCGAAGGCACGGGTGTGGGCGCTGTTGGCTGCCCCGCCGGCGCAGACGTTCAGGCGTGGGTCGCGGTAGGCCGAAACCACCTCGAACTGGCGCAGGATGCCCTGGTCGTCGAGCGCCTTGATCAGCGAGAGCGTCGAGCGCACTGCCGGCCAGTTGCTGGCAGGTGGCACGGCGAAGGGTGACGCGTGGCACAGCTTCCAGTCCGAGGCCGAACGCAGCAACTGATGGATCGGTACCACGCCATACAGGCGCGCATCCACCAGCATCTCGCGAAACGGCCGGGTCTGATGGTCCCCGGCCCATTGCGCGAACAACCACAGATCACGCTCATCGGCCTGCGCTGCAGCACACAGCATGCCCAGTGCCAGCGCCAGCCATCCAGCCCTTTTCATCCCTGCTCCCCCTGCCACAGTATGTGCAACACTGCCGAACACGGCAGCGCCCAACAAGGAGTTAAGCATGCACAAGATTGCCTTACCGAGCCTCGCCGCCCTGGCCTTCAGCGGCCTTGCCGCCGCCGACGCGCGCATCGACCTGGGCGACGCCCAGCGCGTTACCCGCCTCTTCGCCTTCCCCAACAACTGCCACGTGATCTGTTATCGCGACTGGACCCTGGAGCAAACCGTCGAACACTACCTGACCCAGAGCGTACGCCGCGACGGCCATGCCGCCGCCCAGGTGCATGTAAGCCGCGACAATGACCGCCTGCACGCAACCATCAGTGGTGTACCCGCCAGCTATGCCAAGCCGCTGCGCAAGCTGCTCGACAGCGGTGAACTGGCCTATCAGGGGGCCACCCGGCTGAACAAGGACGGCAAATGGTCCTACGACTGGTACCTGTTCCTGCCACTGGGCATGGCCCTGCAGAACCGCCGCAGTATCGAACTGCTGCACTTCCCGCCGGACTACTCACTGACCCAGGCCCAGGACTACCTGCGCTCCAACACCACCGACCGCTGGGCCGAGCTGCTGACATTCAACGGCGTCGACGCCAGCCAGACCCCGGCCTACCAGACCATCATCGATATCGCCCCCATCGCCGCACCGGCCAGCGCGGGCGAAGCGCTGAAGGACACCTACAGCTACTTCAAGGACTACCAGCTGCGCATGGTCAGCGAGATGACCCTGCAGAACCCCGCCAGGCCCCTGCCGATGGTGGCCTTCGGCGCGCCGGTACGCAGCTGGATCCAGCAACAGTACGGGCCGCAGGTGGATGTGCTGGGCCTGGTCAGCATCAGCCCGCAGCCAGGGGCCAAGGTGCCGGTGCTGGGCGCCAACCACCCCAGCGCCATCTGGTATGCGGCGAACAAGGACAGCCACGGTGGCAACGAGGATGCAGCCAATGCCGCCGGCTTGAAAATGATGGGGCAGGACCTGACCGCGGCATGCTGGCAGGCGGGGATGGGGCGCAATCAACGGGCCGATGCCAAGCTGACGCTGGACGCCTGCTCGACCAAGTGGCAGGTGACGCAGAAGAAACAGACCTGCGAGCTGTTCTTCCGCACCGTGCGCAAGTACACGCCAGAACAGGCGGCAGCCAAATGCAATACCGGCAGCGTGACCCGAAGCCTGCGCGACCTGGCCAAGCCGATAGAGGCTCAGCCGCAGGACCTGTGACCGGCATACCGTCTCTTCGCGGGTACGCCCGCGAAGGGGCCCGTGCAGGCCTGCTCAGTCTTCGAGCAGGGTACAGGCCATCACCAGCGCATCCTCGCGGCCGCCGGCAACCGGGTAATAGTCGCGGCGGCGGCCGATTTCGTTGAAGCCGTAGCGCTCGTACAAGCGGTAGGCCGACTGGTTGCTGGCGCGCACTTCCAGGAAGCATTCGCGGCCATTGAGCTGGTAGGCCCGGGCCATCAGGTGTTCGAGCAGACGCAGGCCCAGCCCGCGGCCCTGGTTTTCCGGTTTGACGGTAATGTTGAGCAGATGTGCCTCGTCGATGATCACGTTGATCACGCCATGGCCCACTTGCTGCTGACCGTCGAACATCAGCCAGACTTCGTACGATTTGAGCGCATCCTGAAAGATCCCTCGGGTCCAGGGATGACTGAACGCGGCATATTCGATCTTAAGTACGGCATCCAGATCCGCCTCGGTCATCGGGCGGAAACTGATCGAGTCACTCATTCAACGCTCTTCCAGCGCGCCATCAGCTGGCGCATGGCTTTCCAGACGTCCGCCTTGCGCTGCGGCTCGTCCATCAACAGTTCAAGGCCCGGCAAGGCCCAGGCTTCGCCCAGGCCTTCGAGCTTCAGGGTTTGGTAATAGGCATCGCCATCGGCATTGGCGGCAAAGCGCAGCGCCGGCAGGCCGATCAGCCACAGGCAGGTGCACGGGGCGTCCTCCAGGCGCGCCTGGACAAAGCCCTGGACGAAATCGCGCGCAGCCTCCGGGCCCTGGTCCATGTTGCCGCGCACCAGCAGCGGCCAGCGCACCGGCTCGCCGATGATCTGCGGGGCATCGGGCAGGCCGGCGGCGCGCAGCATGTCCTTGAGCAGCAGATAGGACGGATCGCGGCTCTGGAACGGCTGGCCGGTGGCCAGTTCAACCAGCAGCAAGCAACTGCCAGCGCGCAGCAACTGCAGCGAGAAGCGCGGGGGCGGCACCGGGGCCGGGCGCGGTGGTGCGGCCTGCTCCTCGGTCTCGGCGGGCTTTGCGGCAGGCTTGGGCGCACTGCCCGGGCGCGGAATCTCGATTTTCGGCCGCTCGCCGGAACGGGCCTGGGGGGCGGCGGGCGCCTCGTTGGCAGCCGGTACCGGCCTGACGTCGAAATCGGGGGCCTCGACCGGCGCCACCGGCAGCAGCAGCTCGGGGCGCGACGGTGCAGCGAACGGCAGTTCGGCGCGCGGCAGCCAGTGCACCACTTGCATGGCGGAAAGGTAGGCGCGGCGACGGGGTTCGGTGAGCAAGGGGCGGGTTTCCGAGGGGTGGAGACAATTGGCCATTCTAACGCCGTTGGCATTCGAGTGCCGCAACTGGTCGGCGGATTTTTGTTGCCTGTACTGGCCCTTTCGCGGGTGAACCCGCTCCCACAGGGCCTTGTGCAGTACCTGTGGGAGCGGGTTCACCCGCGAAAGGGCCAGTGAATCCCCTACAAGGATGATGGATATCTCTCATTACAGACCAAGGGGTGAAAACCTCCCCCCCGGATGCAGTACAATCGCCCCCTTTTTCTTGGCAACGAGTCGAAGCCAATGATCGAACCCAAGCGCGTCCTGCGCGCCCTAGCCGAACACTGGGCCCTGATCGAGCCGCTGTGCGAGCGATTCGACCAGGGCACCCTGAGCCTGGTCGAATTGCGTCAGCATGTGGCCCGCCAGCAGGTCGAGAGCACCCCGCAGGACATCACCCAGCTGCTCGACGTGTGGATCCGTCTGGATATCCTGGTCCCGGTGGCCAAAAGCCCGAACCGTTTCGAGCTCAACGCGCAGATCCACGACTTCCTCGCCTACCTGCGCCGCGAACACCGGCTGGGCCTGTGCCTGGAGATCGAAGCCTACCTGCGCCACCTGGAACGCCTGGCCGGGCATATCCAGGACGCCTTCGACAACCGCGACAGCGACGACCTGGCGCGCCAGCTGCGCCTGCTCGACATGCGCGTGCGCGATGTACTGAAGAAGCTCGACAACGACGAGCAGGCACTGGTGGCCGTGGCCGAGCGGGCCAAGACCAGCAACCGCCAGATCCCGCTGCGCCAGCGCTATGCCGAAGTACTGGCAACCTGGGACGAGTACGTCGAGCCGATGATCCAGCTGGTCAACGCCGACGGCGCCTTCGAACAGGGTGTACGCAAGGTCGAGACCGTACTGCTGAAGCTGCTGGGTGAACAGGCGCGCCTGGGCCACCTGGTCGACGATGACATGCTGCTGCGCACCCACGCGCGCATCCTGGAAATGCAGACCAGCGCCCAGCTGACCCTGCGCCACGCCCGCGAACTGCTGCTGCCGCTGCGCGAAGAGGCCCGCCGGCACAACGCCGTGACCCGTGGCGCCGCACTGGCCCTGTCGGTGATCCGGCGCAAGGGCATCGACGCCGTGCCGCAAGCGGCCATGCCGATGTTCACCCGCCCGCAAAGCACCTTCCTCGGCAGCGCCAGCCAGGTCGAGGCCTATGTCTACGCCCTGGCCCGCTTCGAGCCCAAGCCGGCGCGCTTCCCCAAGGCCCACAAGACCCAGTCCGGCGCCCTGCCCCGTGCACCGCGCACGGTCAAGGAAATGGCCGAACGCTGCGAACAGGCCCTGCCGCTGCCCGACCTGATGGTCTGGTTGCTGGAGCAGGAACCCGAAGGCGCCACCGACGAGCTGCTGTACTGGTTCTCGCGCCTGTCGCGGGAAAAGCGCTTCAAGCGCGAACGCCTCGACCGCCGCGAGTACATCACCCAGGAACACCTGGTCAGCCTGCGCTCGTTCGCCCTGACCTCCAGCCGCGAAGACGCCGCCAGCGCGCCTACCGAATCCAACGCGAGCCCAGCCCATGCATCTTGATCTTTCCGAACTGTCCCAGCTCGCGCCGATCTTCCGCGAGCTGTTCAAAGGCTTCCACGTCAGCCGCCGCGACCCCGAGCTGTACGCCCAGCTGTCGAACTTCCAGGACCAGTACCGCACCCTGTTCAAGGCCTTGGGCTTCGAACTGGTGTGCGACACCCGTGGTTTCTACTACTTCGTGCCGGACATGACCGCCGCGCAGGTCAACAAGACCGCGCAGCGCCTGTCGCTGTTCACCTTCATCCTGGTAGAACACCTGGCCGACCAGGGCCGCGACCCGATGGCCGTGCTCGATGGCGGCAGCATCGGCCGTGACGAACTGCCCTCGCTGCTGGACAAGTACCGCGACCTGTTCCTGCAGGCCGAAGTGCAGACCGTGGACGAGCTGGAAGAAAAAATCCTGCGCCGCATGACCCAACTCGGCTTCGCCTTCGAGGAAGGCGGCATCTACCGCTTCCTGCCACCGATGCACCGCTTCCTCGACGTGTGCCTGGCCGTGCAGCAGGACCGCGACCTGGCGGCCACCCTGCACAGCGACCTGCCGCTGCCGACCCCGGTACTGGTCGAGGAAGAAAGCCCCGAAGAACTCAACCGCACCGACGACCCGCTCGACCTCAGCCCGTTCGAGGGCGAGGAAAGCGAAGAGCAAGCCCTGGCCCGGGCCATCCGCGAAGAGCAACAGGAGATTGACGCATGAGCCAGGAACGCTACGGCATCCGCCGCTTCGCACTGCTCAACACCGCCGGCTACAGCCTTGGCCTGTTCCCGCTGGAACACCCGCTGTCGGTCTACGGTGCCAACAACCTGGGTAAATCGGCGTCGATCAACGCCCTGCAATTCCCTATCCTGGCGCGCATGTCGGACATGAGCTTCGGCAAGTACAGCCTCGAGCAGTCGCGCCGCTTCTACTTCGCCAGCGACACCTCGTACATTCTCTGCGAGCTGAGCCTGCCCCACGGCCCGCACGTGATCGGCGTGGTTGGCCGCGGCCCGGGCGGCGGTTTCGGCCACCAGTTCTTTGCCTACAAGGGCGAACTGGACCTGGCCCACTACCAGAAGAACGACACCTGCCTGCGCCAGAAAGAGCTGTTCACCAACCTTGAGCGCCTCGGCATCAAGGCCTACGAGCTGAAGCCGGATGAACTGCGTCGTCTGCTGGTCGGCGGCCACACCTCGGTGCCGCTGGACCTGACCATGATCCCGCTGCGCTCGACCAGCGAGCAAAGCCTGAAAACCTTCCGCGCGCTGTTCATCAACCTGCTGCACATGCGCGAAATCACCGCCGCCAAGCTCAAGCAACTGTTCCTCGATGCCTTCGAGCACAGCCTGCGCTCCGGCAGCGTCGACTACATCGCCGCCTGCGAGGAAGCCTTCCGCGACGTGCGCCGCATGGAGCAGGACTACAACGCCCTGGTCGCCGCCGGCCCGCTGGTCGAGGCCCTGGCCGGTGGCGTGGCCCAGCGCGACATCCTGCGCGGCAAGCTGCACCGCATTTCGCCAGTGCTCGACACCCTGCTGGGCACCTGGCAGGAATACGCCATGGCGCGCAAGGAAGAGCTGGTGATCCAGGCCGAGCACTACCGTGGCGAGCAGGACCGCCTGCAGAACGACCAGCGCGGCGGCACCCAGGAGCTGATGCGCCTGGAGCGTGAAATCACCGGTATCCAGCGCTGGCTGGGCGAGCTGTCGGTGCTCAAGCACCGCTTTGCCCTGGTCGATGACGTCAAGGTGCTGGAGCAGCAACTGCTGGCGGCCAAGGACGCTCACGACGAACTGGCCGGTGCCCTGGCCCAGTCGCGGCAGTTCAGCGCCGAAGACCTGGACGAACGCGTGCGCGACCTGGAAAAGCGCCTGAAGCAGGTCAAGCAGCAGCTCGACCACGCCGACAACAACAGCTATGCCCGCCTGCGCGAAGAGTTCTCGCAGCAGGACGTCGACCGCCTGATGCGCCTGTTCAACGGCGCGCTGTTCAGCCTGCCGCTGGGTGACCGTGGCATCGAACTGGACGACAGCGACCTGTGGGTAAAATCGCTGGAAGCGGTGCTCGACGGCTTCAAGGGCGAACGTTTCGAAGCCCCAGGCCTGTCCATCGACCTGTCGCACATCGACCCACCGGCGCTGCAGGCCTTGGCCGACCGTGCCGCCCTGCGCGACCAGAAGGAGCGCCTGGAAAAAGAGCTGAAGCAGCTCAAGACCCAGCAAGCCGTGGCCGCCGACCGCTCCGCCTCCAAGGCGCAGACCGAAGCCCTGTACCAGGAAGTTCTGGACGCGCAGAAAGCGCTGGAAGACTTCCGCCGCAGCGAAACCCTGGCCGCCGAAGAGCCCGAGAAGCTGGAGCAGCTGTCGCAGCTGGAAGCCGCCCAGGACGAACTCAAGCGCTCCAGCGACGCCTTCACCGAACGTGTCCAGCAACTGTCGGCCAAGCTGCAGCTGGTCGGCCGGCAGATCGGCGACCTCGAGGCCAAGCAGCGCACCCTGGAAGACGCCCTGCGCCGTCGCCAGCTGCTGCCGGCCGACCTGCCCTACGGCACACCGTACATGGAAGCCATCGACGACTCGATGGACAACCTGCTGCCACTGCTCAACGACTACCAGGACAGCTGGCAGAGCCTGCAGCGGGTGGACAACCAGATCGAGGCGCTGTACGCCCAGGTGCGCCTGAAAGGCGTGGCCAAGTTCGACAGCGAAGACGACATGGAACGCCGCCTGCAGCTGCTGGTGAACGCCTATGCGCACCGCACCGACGAAGCCCTGACCTTGGCCAAGGCCCGCCGCGCCGCGGTCACCGACATCGCCCGGACCCTGCGCAACATCCGCAGCGACTATGACAGCCTCGAGCACCAGCTGGCCCTGTTCAACCGCGAGATCAACAGGCGCCAGGTATCCAACCTGGAGAGCTTCCGCGTGGTGCTGGCGCCGAACAAGGAAGCGCTCAAGCATATCGACCAGATCATCCACAGCGCCGGCCAGTACGAAGAAGGCGAAACCCTGTCGGTATTCGACCTGACCCAGAGCGCCGAGCAGGACAACAAGAACGAAGAGGCCAAGGAATACCTGGCACGGCTGGTGGCGGCCAACCACAACCAGCTGGGCCTGAAGGACCTGTTCGAGCTGGCGTTCGAGATCACCAAGGTCAACGGCCAGCCGGTGATCCATGCCGACATCGACGGCGCGGCATCCAACGGCACCACCATGACCATCAAGGCGCTGACCAACATGTACCTGTTGCTGCACCTGATGGACCGCGACCTGGCCGGGCGCATCCGCCTGCCGTACTACCTGGACGAAGCGGCGGACATCGACGAACGCAACCAGGCTGCGCTGCTGGAAACCAGCCTGCAGCTGGGCTTCGTGCCGATCCTGGCGAGCGTGAAGCCGCAGGTGTCGGCGCGGGTGGCGATCGACCTGGAAGGTGGTAGCGGGCCGAATGGCATCTACATCGACGAGGCGGACTGGAAGTTCATCAGCCGTCGGGATGAGGTGAAGGCGGTTGTGCGTGAGGATCATCAGGCCGAGGAATTGGCCTGAGGTAATTGGGGTCGCTCCCACAAAGGTCCGGTGTACGCCGATCAATGTGGGAGCGGCCTTGTGTCGCGATAGGAGGCCGAAGGCCTCCCAGGATCTGTCAGGCTATCAATGAGCCCAAGGCAGAATCGGAATCGCGGTCACCGCATTCTGCGGGCTGCCTTCGATCATGCGGTCGCTGTACACCAGGTACACCAGCGTATTGCGCTTCTTGTCCAGGAAGCGCACCACCTGCATGGTCTTGAACACCAGCGAGGTGCGTTCCTTGAACACTTCCTCGCCATCCTTCAGCTCACCCTTGAAGTTGATCGGCCCGACCTGACGACAGGCAATCGATGCCTCCGCCCGGTCCTCCGCCAGCCCCAACCCACCCTTCACGCCGCCGGTCTTGGCCCGCGACAGGTAGCAGGTCACGCCCTCGACCTTGGGGTCGTCGAACGCCTCGACCACAATACGGTCGTTCGGCCCGAGGAACTTGAACACGGTGGACACCTGGCCGATTTCCTCAGCCCCGGCCAGCATTGGCAGCACCAGCGCTGCCACGCCGATCACGCGCTTGAACAGGCTCATACCAACACCAGATTGTCGCGGTGCACCAGTTCCGGCTCGGCGATATAGCCCAGCACGCTTTCGATGACATCGGATGGTTGGCCGATGATCTTTTGCGCTTCCAGCGCGCTGTAGTTGGCCAGGCCGCGAGCCACCTCAACACCGTCCGGGCCGACGCACACCACCATCTCGCCACGACGGAAGCTACCCTGTACGGTCTTCACGCCAACCGGCAACAGGCTCTTGTTGGCCTGGCGCAGCGCCTGCACGGCACCGGCATCCAGCACCAGGGTGCCACGGGTCTGCAGGTGGCCAGCCAGCCACTGCTTGCGCGCGGCAAGCATGCCGCGCTCGGGCGACAACAAGGTCCCCAGGCGTTCGCCGGCCTTGAGGCGATCCAGCACGCGCTCGATGCGGCCACCGATGATGATGGTGTGGGCACCGGAACGGGCGGCCAGGCGCGCGGCGCGCAGCTTGGTCTGCATGCCGCCACGACCCAGGGCGCCACCGGTACCGCCGGCCACGGCGTCCAGTGCCGGGTCGTCGGCGCGGGCCTCGTAGATCAGCTGGGCGTCGGGGTTGTTGCGCGGGTCGGCATCGAACATGCCATCGCGGTCGGTGAGGATCACCAACAGGTCAGCCTCGACCAGGTTGGCCACCAGCGCCGCCAGGGTGTCGTTGTCGCCGAAGCGGATCTCGTCGGTGACCACGGTATCGTTCTCGTTGATTACCGGCACCACGCCCAGGTCGACCAGCGTGCGCAGGGTGCTGCGGGCGTTCAGGTAACGCTTGCGGTCGGACAGGTCGTCATGGGTCAGCAGGATCTGCGCGGTGTGCTTGCCGTGCTCGCCGAAGCTCGACTCCCAGGCCTGCACCAGGCGCATCTGGCCGATCGAGGCAGCGGCCTGCAGCTCGTTCATCGCACTCGGTCGCGAGGTCCAGCCAAGCTGGCTCATACCGGCAGCCACGGCCCCGGAGGAGACCAGTACCAACTCCACGCCTGCCTCACGCAGCGCGACCATCTGCTCGACCCAAACGGCCATGGCACCGCGGTCGAGGCCTTTGCCATCGGCGGTCAGCAGAGCACTGCCAATCTTCACGACCCAGCGCTTGGCGCCCGTCACCTTGCTTCGCATCTTCTTCCAACCTATGTCGAATCTGTAGATACCGTGGATACAAAAACGCCGCTCCAAGGAGCGGCGTTTAGTGTACTGCAACCGGTCAGTCGCGCACGTAAATGATTTCCGGGCCGTCTTCGTCGTCCTCGAAATCATCGTCCCAACCGTCATCATCGCCGATGTCGTGCACGCTCTTGACGCCGGTGCGACGCAGGGTACGGGCGTCGTCCAGGGCCTGCAGCTGGGCACGGGCTTCGTCTTCGATGCGCTGGTCGAGGTCAGCCAGCTCTTCGGCATAGGCCGGGTCGTTGGCCAGGCGGTCGGCGCGGTCTTCGAGGTAGCGCATCAGGTCGTGGCTGAGCTTTTCGGTACCCTGTTTGGAGATGGCCGAGATCACGTACACCGGGCCCTCCCACTGCAGGCGCTCGACCACTTCCTTGACCCGCTCGTCGCGCTCGTCTTCCATGACCATGTCGGCCTTGTTCAGCACCAGCCAGCGCTCACGCTCGGCCAGCGACGGGCTGAAGCGGGTCAGCTCATTGACGATGACTTCGGCGGCATCGGCCGGGCTGCTTTCGTCCAGCGGCGCCATGTCCACCAGATGCAGCAGCACACGGGTGCGCGCCAGGTGCTTGAGGAAGCGGATACCCAGGCCGGCACCTTCGGAAGCACCTTCGATCAGGCCAGGGATGTCGGCGATGACGAAGCTCTTCCAGCGGTCGACGCTGACCACGCCCAGGTTCGGCACCAGGGTGGTGAACGGGTAGTCGGCCACTTTCGGCTTGGCGGCCGAAACCGAGCGGATGAAGGTGCTCTTGCCGGCATTCGGCAGGCCCAGCAGGCCGACGTCGGCCAGCACTTTCATTTCCATCTTCAGGTCGCGCTGCTCACCCGGCTTGCCAGGGGTGGTCTGGCGCGGCGCACGGTTGGTGCTGGACTTGAAACGGGTGTTGCCCAGGCCGTGCCAGCCGCCCTGGGCGACCATCAGCTTCTGGCCAGGGGTGACCAGGTCACCGATCACTTCCTGGGTGGAAGCGTCGATCACGGTGGTGCCGACCGGCACGCGCAGGAACAGGTCGTCGCCTTTCTTGCCAGTGCAGTCGGTGCTGCCACCGTTGGCGCCACGCTGGGCCTCGTGGTGACGGGTGTAGCGATAGTCGACCAGGGTGTTGAGGTTTTCGTCGGCGACCATGTACACCGAGCCACCATCGCCACCGTCACCACCGTTAGGGCCACCGTTCTCGATGAACTTCTCGCGACGGAAGCTCATGCAACCGTTGCCACCATCACCGGCCTTGACCCGAATGGATACTTCGTCAACAAACTTCATTCAAAACCGCCTCTCGCCTGCTGGCGAGTTGAATACCTGAAAAACCTGAGGCTCTTGCAAAACTGAGCGCGGCGGCCCCGTACGACCGTAGAAACCCACGCCGGCAGCCCATACAAACAGCTTTGCAAGAGGCTCACCACAAACGAAAAAGCCCCGTCGCATGACGGGGCTTCTGGAGCGACGTCGCGATTAAGCGGCGACGATGCTCACGTAACGGCGCATGAACTCGCCTTTTTTCTCGAACTTGATCACGCCTTCGATCTTGGCGAACAAGGTGTGATCCTTGCCCATGCCAACACCGTAGCCAGCGTGGAATTCGGTGCCGCGCTGACGGACGATGATGTTGCCTGGCTTGATAGCCTGGCCGCCATACATCTTCACGCCAAGGCGTTTCGATTCTGAGTCGCGACCGTTACGAGTACTACCACCAGCCTTCTTGTGAGCCATGGTTCAATTCTCCAAATAAATTCAGGGGATCTAGGGGATTAAGCCTGGATACCGGTGATTTTGATCTCGGTGAACCACTGGCGGTGGCCCATACGCTTCATGTGGTGCTTACGACGACGGAACTTGATGATGCGAACCTTGTCGTGGCGGCCTTGCGAAACGACTTCGGCCACTACTTTAGCGCCAGCAACAACTGGAGCACCGATGGTGACTTCTTCACCGTTGGCGACCAGCAGGACGCGATCGAAGGTCACGGATTCGCCAGTGGCGACTTCCAGTTTTTCGATCTTGAGGAATTCACCTTCAGCGACTTTGTACTGCTTGCCGCCGGTAACGATTACTGCGTAAGACATGGTATTTCTCCGATAATCCTGCTCACCCAGCGCTTTATATGATGAGTATTGGCTGGCATGGCTGCACAGGGCTGGAACGGCCCGGCGCAATTGCGTAAGGCAGGTGCTGCCCAGGAAGTTAGGGTGCGCGATTGTACGCAACCGCGGTTTTGCTTGCAAGTACCGCCCCCGGCGCACGGGTACCGCGCCTTGACACACCGGGACCCGCGACCTAGCATGCCGCGCAACCTCACTGGAGCAGCCGATGCAACCCCAAACCTTCTACCGTGCGGTGGCTGATGATTTCAGCGCCGTCGACGAGATCATCAAGAAGCAGCTGACCTCGCGCGTGCCGCTGGTATCGAAGATCGGCGACTATATCACGTCCGCCGGTGGCAAACGCCTGCGCCCCCTGCTGGTGCTGCTGTGTGGCAAGGCCCTGGGCCGCGAGGGCGACGACCTGCGCCTGCTGGCTGCCACCATCGAATTCCTGCACACCGCCACCCTGCTGCACGACGACGTGGTCGACATGTCCGGCATGCGCCGCGGCCGCTCCACCGCCAATGCCCTGTGGGGCAACGCGCCGAGCGTGCTGGTGGGCGACTTCCTCTATTCGCGCTCGTTCGAGATGATGGTCGAACTGGGCTCGATGCCGGTCATGCAGATCCTGTCCAAGGCCACCCGCGTGATTGCCGAAGGTGAAGTGCTGCAGCTGTCGCGGGTACGCGACGCCAGCACCACCGAGGAAGTCTATATGGAGGTCATTCGCGGCAAGACCGCGATGCTGTTCGAAGCCTCGACCCACAGCGCCGCCGCGCTGGCCGAAGCCAGCGACGAACAGCGCGAGGCCCTGCGTACCTTCGGTGATCACCTGGGCGTGGCGTTCCAGCTGGTCGACGACCTGCTGGACTACAAGGGCGACTCGCAGACCCTGGGCAAGAACGTCGGTGACGACCTGGCCGAAGGCAAACCCACCCTGCCGCTGATCTACACCATGCGCGAAGGCACCGCCGAACAGGCTGCACTGGTACGCCAGGCGATCCAGAAGGGTGGCCTGGAGGACCTGGAGCAGATTCGCGTGGCGGTCGAAGAGTCGGGTGCGCTGAACTACACGGCGGAGCTGGCGCGTGACTATGTGAAGCGTGCCATCCAGTGCCTGGAAGTGCTGCCGGCCAGCGAATACCGTGATGCACTGGTCGAGCTGAGCGAGTTTGCTGTCGCGCGTACTCACTGACAGATCGAGTCGCCTTCATTCGCGGGTAAACCCGCTCCCACAGGGATATCACAGGCCTCCGGGCCTATGTTGTATCTGGGGGAGCGGGTTTACCCGCGAAGCATTTGTCCGGACATAATCACTTCATCAGAAATACCTCTTACAATGTGGGCTTTCAACCGTCTGTTTGTTTGAGGAACCGAAGTGAGCACTCTGCCACCCTGCCCAAAATGCAACTCCGAATACACCTATGAGGATGGCACTCAGCTGATCTGCCCTGAATGCGCCCACGAGTGGTCGGCCAGCGGCGACGCCGAAGCGGCCAGCGACGAGGTGGTGAAGAAGGACTCGGTCGGCAACATCCTGCAGGACGGCGACACCGTCACCGTGATCAAGGACCTCAAGGTCAAGGGCTCCTCCCTGGTGGTCAAGGTCGGCACCAAGGTCAAGAACATCCGCCTGTGCGATGGCGACCACGACATCGACTGCAAGATCGACGGCATCGGCGCCATGAAGCTGAAGTCCGAGTTCGTGCGTAAAGTCTGATAACGCGAATACCGCCAATTGGCGCTTGCTATTTAGATAATAAGAATTATTCTCATTGGAACCGCTATCCAAGGAGAATAGCCATGACTTATCTGATCGACGCCTGGCTGGACCGCCCCCACCCCTATCTGCGCATTCTTCATCGGGAAACCGGCGAAGTGTGCGCGGTGCTTGAAGAAGACGCGCTCGACGAGCTGCGTGACCAGGGCGACCTGGACATGAGCGGGCTGAATTCGAGTGAGCCGGGGGTGCTCAAGGAGCTGGTGCGCAATCTGTTTCTGTTCTGCTATGCGCGGGCCTTGCGCCCCGGGGGAACGGACTGGAACTGAGGCTGGCAGGGTCGGCCTCTGCGCGGGTGAACCCGCACCCACAGGGGCCCCACAGCTCTGAAGCATTGTGAGGTCCCTGTGGGAGCGGGTTCACCCGCGAATGAGCCGCAAAGCGGCCCCGAGGGTATTACAGAACGTCGAGCAGCTCGACGTCGAATACCAGCACGCTGTGCGGCGGGATGCTGCCAACGCCTTGGGCGCCGTAGGCCAGCTCGCTCGGCACGTACAGGCGCCACTTGCTGCCAGCGTTCATCAGCTGCAGGGCTTCGGTCCAGCCAGCGATCACACCACCCACCGGGAATTCAGCAGGCTGACCACGGTCGTAGGAGCTGTCGAACACCGTGCCATCGATCAGGGTGCCGTGGTAGTGCGTGCGCACGTTGTCTTCGCGGGTCGGCTTGGCGCCTTCGCCGGCGGTCAGCACTTCGAACTGCAGGCCCGAGGCCAGGGTGGTGATGCCGTCACGCTTGGCGTTCTCGATCAGGAATGCCTTGCCAGCAGCAGCTGCTGCTTCAGCCTTGGCAGCCGCTTCGGCTTGCATCACGTCGCGGATGACCTTGAAGCTGGCCGACAGGTCGGCTTCGCTGACGCGGCTGTCGGCGCCGTTGAAGGCGTCGGTCAGGCCGGCCAGGATGGCTTCCAGGCTGACGCCTGGTGGCGGGTTGTCGCGCAGCTGGCCGCCCAGCTGACGGCCGATGCCGTAGCTGACGCGAGTTTCGTCGGTGGACAGGTTGAGTTCGGACATTGTCGTGCTCCACTGCAGGGCGCAGTGAAGCCGCGCCCTTGATGAAAAGGGCGAGCAGCCTAGCACACTGGGGCGCTGCGAGCAGCTACCAGGCCGAGCGCTGGGAAATCGGCACCTTCAAGTCTTCTTCCGGGTGCGTGCCCATACCGCACATTTCGTCCTGCACCGACCAGTGCACCAGGTTCATCGAAACCATGGGGATGGTTTGCAGCAACTTGCGCGCATCCTCCACCGAATGCACGCGCAAGCGTTCACCACGGGTGTCTGACAGGGGATGGGGGTGGCCTTTGATCCGGGCCTCGAGCAGGTAGTCACCGCCTTCGATGGCGATCAGGTTCAGTTCGTCGACATGGCCAGCCCTGGCCTCGGTATTGAGCTGATGCAGGTTCATGAGAGCACCTCGCGATGGGAACCACGCATGAGAGCTCATTTTTTCTACAGAAAGGGAGAATGCACAAGGCATGACTGACGCCGCTCGTCAGTTGGAACGTGCTGGCCTCTTCGCGGGCTTGCCCGCTCCCACAGGGATTGCGAAGAGGCCAGTCAGGCTCAGTGCTTGGTCAGCTTGTCCAGGTAACCCATGCAGAATGCCGAGACCACGAAGGTCATGTGGATGATCACGTACCACATCAGGTAATCGGTGGAGATGTTCTGCGCGTCCATGAACACCCGCAGCAGGTGGATGGACGAAATGGCCACGATCGACGCGGCAACCTTCATCTTCAGCGACGAAGAATCCATCTTGCCCAGCCAGTTGAGCTTTTCCTTGCTTTCGTCGATGTCCAGTTGCGAGACGAAGTTCTCGTAGCCCGAGATCATCACCATCACCAGCAGGCCACCCACCAGCGACATGTCGATCAGCGACAGGATCACCAGGATCAGGTCGGCTTCGCTCAGGGCGAAGACGTTGGGCAGGACGTGGACCACTTCCTGGAAGAACTTGAGCGCCAGGGCCAGCAGGCCGAGGGACAGGCCGAAGTAGATGGGGGCGAGCAGCCAGCGAGAGGCATACATCGCGTTTTCGAGGATACGTTCCATGGAGGATTGGGACTCATCAGGTGACTAAAAAAGCGACGGCGAGTATAGCCAGCCACCTGTTACAGCAAAAGCCCGGGGGCTGCCATGCAGCCCATCGCGACACAAGGCCGCTCCCACCAGTACAGCGCAGTCCTCAAGGGCGATGCTGTGCCTGTGGGAGCGGCCTTGTGTCGCGATGGGCCGCAAAGCGGCCCCCGGCCTCAATCAAGTCTCAGGATGAAACTGGTAATCCCCCAGGTTCCGGCACCGCTCGCCATTGATCCGCCGCAACTGCGCCTGCAGATGCAAACACCAGATCTGCGGATCCTCGGCCACCTGATACCCATGCAAGGTCAGGCTGTCGACAATGGCATTGAGCACCGATTCGGCCACCAGCGGCCCATGGAACGGCCCTTGGGCCTTGATTGCGGAGGGTTGTTCACCGGCCATGCCGGCGGCGAACAGCAGCGTCCACATGCCGTTGTCCCCGGCCAGCGGACGGATGCTGCATTCGATGCGGGTCACCAGGCCCAGGCACTGGCGTGTGAGGCTGAGATTGCGCATGGCCGCGCCCCCTCCAATAAGCCTTGTTCAGCCTGGACCTCAGGCTGTTTCCATCCTGAACGCTAATACCGTCCTTAAGTTCCAGCATAGAAGAACAGTACCGAAAGATGGAAAACCGGCGCTGAACGGTAGCACATCGCCGCCAGCGCCGGTTTCTTGACTCAGGCCGGCTTGGCCTGGGCAATCACCTCTTCCAGGCGTTCCTTCTCCGCCTTCTCGACTTCTTCCTCACTGATCATCTCGGCGATCTCACGCAGGCGCTCCACCACCCTAGCGTTGACGCTGCCTTCAGTGAACTGGCCCTTGTCATCCAGCACCCCGGCCTCCTCGCCCACCAGCAGGCTCAACGCCTCGTCGGCCTGGCTGACCGCATACACGTGGAACATGCCGTTCTCCACCGCCTGCAGCACGCGCTCGTCGAGCATCAGCGTGGCAACGTTGGCACGCGGGATGATCACCCCCTGCTCACCGGTCAGGCCACGCGCCTCGCACAGACGGAAGAAGCCCTCGATCTTCTCGTTGACCCCGCCCACTGCCTGCACTTCACCAAACTGGTTGATCGAGCCGGTAATGGCGAAGCACTGCTTGAGCGGCGTGCGCGACAAGGCCGAGATCAGCGTGCAGGCCTCGCCCAGCGAGGCGCTGTCACCGTCCACATAGCCGTAGGATTGCTCCAGAGCGATGCTCGCCGAGATCGCCAGCGGGAACTCCTGGGCATAGCGGCTGCCCAGGTAACCGGTGAGGATCATCACGCCCTTGGAGTGGATCGGCTGGCCGAGGTTGACCTCACGCTCGATGTCGACGATACCGCTGCCGCCCGGGTACACGGTGGCGGAGATACGCGCCGGCATGCCGAACGCCGAATCCCCCACTTCCAGCACGGTCAGGCCGTTGCACTTGCCGATGGCCGCGCCTTCGGTGTCGATCAGGATGATGCCGGCGAGCATGTCGTCCAGCACCCGCTGCGAAACACGCCCGGTGCGGGTGGCCTTGGCCTTGAGCGCACGCTCGATGTGCCCGGCGTCGGTCATTTCGTCACTGGCCAGCTGGCGGATGAAATCGGCTTCGCTGACCAGTTGGAACAGGTCGCCGATACGGGCCGACAGACGCGACTGGTTTTCTGCCAGACGGGCGCTGTAGGTGGCCAGGCGCGCCACCGCGTCACTGGTCAGTGGCGCCATGCCCTCTTCGTTGGTACGGGTGCGCAACAGCTGGGCAAACTGCTCCAGGTTCTCGTCGACCATGGGCATGTCTTCGTCGAAGTCCACCAGTACCCGGAACATCTCCTGGAAGTCCGGGTCGTGGTCCTGCAGCGCGTAGTACAGCTGGCGCGAACCGATGATGACCAGCTTGATGTTCAGCGGGATCATCTGCGGCGTCAGGCTGACGGTGGCCACCCGGCCCAGCTCGCCCAGTGGCGATTCCATCTTCAACTTGCGCGACTGCAGCGCACGCTTGAGCGCGTCCCATACGAACGGTTCGCCCAGCATCTTCTCGGCTTCCAGAATCAGGAAGCCGCCGTTGGCCCGGTGCAGCGCACCCGGGCGCAGCTGGCGGTACGAGGTGTACAGCGCGCCCTGGTCGGTGCTGTATTCGATACGGCCAAACAGGTTGTCGTAGGTCGGGTGCGGCTCGAACACCACCGGCGCACCGCCGTCGGCGTGGTGGCCGACCACAAGGCTTGGGGCGTACTGCTCTTCCAGCAGCTTGCGCGCGGCGGCGTCGGTCTTGCTGTCGTCGACCAGTTGCTCGACCACGGTACGCAGCAGGTTCAGCTGCACCGACTGCAGGTAGGCACAGACCGCAGCGTTCTCGGCGTACTTTTCCGACAGTGGCGCCAGCAAAGGCTGCAGGGCCAGGGTGATGGTTTCTTCGTTGAGTTGGCGCAGCTGGTTGTTCGACTCGCGTTTCCATTGCGGCAGGCTGGCCAGCTCTTCGTTCAGGCGCTCCTCGAGCAGGGCGATATCCTCGTGGAACTGCTCGCGCACCTCTTCCGGCAACTGGGCGAACTCGGCTTCATCCAGCGCCTTGCCGTCGGCCATCGGGGTGAAGGCGACGTTGCTGGCGTCGCGGTACAGGGCCACGTCCTTTTCCAGCGAGGCGCGCTCGATCACATCCAGGGCGCGGTCGTAACGCTGGTTGAAGGCGCGGTCGATAGCGCCCTTTTTCTGCTGGTACGACGGGTGCTCGAACACCGCCGGGAAGGTCGACAACAGGTTGTCGATCAGCCCGTTCATGTCGGCGATGAACGCCCCGGCGCTGCCGGACGGCAATTCCAGCGCGCGCGGCTCGCGGGTGTCATCGAAGTGGTTGACGTAGAGCCAGTCGGCCGGGGTCTGCTGGCGCTTGCCCTCGGCCTTGAGGTAGCGCTTGACGAACGAGAAGCGGCCGGTGCCAGGCTCGCCCATCACGTACACGTTGTAACCGGGGCGCGGCATGGCCACGCCAAACTGCAGGGCCTCGACAGCACGCTCCTGGCCCAGGACTCCGCGAAACGGCTCCAGATCGTCGGTATGGGTAAAAGCAAACTGCTCGGGGGAGAAACGCCGGGTCAGGGCTTCAGGCGCGAGACGCAGGCGCGCAGCGACAGGATCGGGCATTGGGTTTCCTTACTTCGGCGGGGCAGATACGCAGCATTCTGGCGCTGCCCGCGCGCGCCTTGCAAGGCTCCACAAGACTTTATGTCGCAGCCTGAGCGGGACATGTAACAGCAAATTTTTCGCAATCAACAACGCAACTCTTAGATCGTGCCTAAACTCCAAGCTGCGCGGGTGGGTGAAACGCTTTCCCGACCTGGCAACCGAGTTGCCAGAAACCCTGACCCTTGGTTAAGTCAAATAGAGAACAAATGCTATGAAACGGATTCTTCTGGGTACTCTGTTCACCGTGGCCTCACTCAATGCAATGGCCGAAGCGCCAGGCGGCCCGAACTGCGGCTGGGGCAACATGCTGTTCGAAGGCCAGCGCGGCACGCCGGCACACTTCCTGGCTTCCACCACCAACGGCACCTCCGGTAACGCCACCTTCGGCATGACTTCGGGCACCAACGGCTGCTCGACCAAGGCGTCGCTGACCTATGGCGGCAAGTCCTGGTTCGCCATGAACGGCATGATGAATGAACTGTCCGAAGACATGGCCATGGGCCAGGGCGAAGCACTGACCACCTATGCCGTGGTTCTCGGCGTGGCCCCGGAAGACCGCGGCTACTTCGCATCGGTCACCCACCAGCACTTCAACCAGATCTTCAGCAGTGCCGACGTCACTGCCGAAACGGTCCACAGCAACACCCTGGCCGTTCTGAAGAACGACCCACGCCTGGCCAAATACGCTACCGAGGCCTAAGTGCGGTTGCTCCCGCCCCGGCTCCGGGGCGGGTTTCGCCTTTTTTTCGGCATCGTCAAGAAGTAGTTGCCCGATATGCTCAAACGCTTCATATCCCTGGCGCTTTGTGCCTGCGCCCCTGTTCATGCCGCGCCCGCGCTGGACCAAGGCCGTGTCCAGCAACTGGCCAACACCCCTTACTGGATTGCCCTGGGCCATTACGAAACCGCCAAGCTGGGCGGCTGGCGCAGCTATGTGGACGATGATGCGTTCTTCCTCGCCAAGGACGGCGCGCACCACCCCGACCAGGAGCTGCAAGCCACGGTCGAAGCGCTGTACGCCCCGGCCAACCTCGGCGACAAGCACGCCCAGTGCGTGTTCCCGGCGCGCACCCGCTGGCTGCGCGAACAGCTCGACCTGCGCGATTTGCCGCAACCGGACTGCCAGGAGTTCGCCACCTGGTACCAGTCGATCGACCCGCACAGTGCGGCGCTGATCTTCCCGGCGGCCTACCTGAACAGCCCGTCATCGATGTTCGGCCACACCCTGCTGCGCATCGACCAGTCCAATACCCGCAGCGACGACACCACGTTGCTGAGCTACGCGATCAACTTCGGCGCCTATATCGAAGGCAGCGACAACAGCATCCTGTACGCCTGGAAGGGCCTGATGGGTGGCTACCCGGGCCTGTTCGCGCTGATGCCCTACCAGGAAAAACTGTCCGAATACCGCAGCCTGGAAAACCGCGACCTGTGGGAGTACCAGCTGGACCTGACCCCGGAAGAAACCGGGCGCATGGTCGAGCATGTGTGGGAGTTGAAGCAGATCCAGTTCGACTACTTCTTCTTCGACGAAAACTGCTCGTATCGCCTGCTGGAGCTGCTGCAGGTGGCCCGGCCGAGCCTGGACCTGACCTCGCAGTTCCCGCTGACCGCCATCCCGACCGACACGGTGAAGGCCGTGAAACAGTCCGGCATGGTCGCCAGCGAGACGTACCGCCCCTCGCGCGAACGTGAACTGCTGGCCCGGGCAGAGCCACTCGATCACGGCGAAAAGCGCCAGGTGCTGGCGGTAAGCGCCGACACCGCACAACTGCAGAGCCCTGAATTCAAGGCCCTCCCCCGCGAGCGCCAGGCGCTGGTGCAGGATGCCGCGTACCGCCTGGAGCGTTACCGCGCCAATGGCCAGGCGCGCGACCCTGGGCAGGCCAAGCGCAGCTTCGAACTGCTGCGAGCGATCAACAGCAACCCACCGCCGCCCCTGCAGATCGAGCGCCCGGGCCTGCCCGAGGACGGCCACGACTCGCGCACCTGGCAGCTGGGCATGGGCACCCGCGAAGACCGCGCCTACGCCGAGTACGGCCTGCGCATGGCCTATCACGACCTGAATGACAACGCCTATGGCTTCCCGCTGGGGGCGCAGATCGAGATCCTGCAGCTGAAGCTGCGCCAGTACGAGGGTAACGACTGGCAGGTACAACGCCTGGACCTGGCCACCATCCGCTCGCTGACGCCGCGCAACGAACTGCTCAAACCCTGGTCGTGGCAGGTGGCCGGCGGGCTGGAGCGGGTGCCGGGCAAGCATGATGACGAGGTGCTGGTGAGCCATGTGAACGGCGGGGCCGGCGGCACCTGGCAACTGGCTGACGGGTTGCTGGGCTTTGCCCTGGGCACGGTGCGGGTCGAGCACCACAATGATTTTGCCCAGTTCATTGCCCCGGCGGCAGGCTTCAATGGCGGGCTGCTGTGGCGCAACGGGCTGGGCAACATGACACTGGAGGCCAAGGGCGATTATTTCACCAATGGCGAAGTGCGGCGCAGTGTGAGCTTGAACCAGCAGTGGGAGATCAGCCAGAACCTGGGGGTGCGGCTGAGTGCTTCGCGGGAGTTCAGCCAGCTGGCTACGGCGCAGAACGAGGTGATGCTTGAGTTGAAGTGGTACCACTACTGAGGCCGCTTTGCGGCCTTTCGCGGGCATGCCCGCTCCCACAGGTACTGCACAGGCCTCGAATCCTGTGGTGACCCTGTGGGAGCGGGCGCGCCCGCGAATGGGCCAGTGAGGTCAGCAGAGCAATGTGAACCAACCAACTCTTTGACACTGTTTTGACGGCTCCCCGACAAATCGCCACCTAGACTTTCCAGTATCAACCGGAGGGCTTTGTGGTTATGTCGCGGTACTGGTTCGGCGTGTGCATGGCGTTGTTGCTGTCGGGTTGCGAAACCACCCACGAGCAAATGGTCAACCAGGGTTATCCCCCTGCCTACGCCGATGGCTTCCAGGACGGCTGCAGCAGCGGCCGCCAGGCAGCCGGGCTGATGGTTGGCGGCTTTCGCAAGGACGTGCCGCGCTACCTGCACGAGCGTCAGTACGAAAGCGGCTGGGACGACGGCTTTCGCCAGTGCCACGCCATGCAGGACAGCGAAGAACAGCGCCAGTACCACGAGCGCTTCTGGGACCAGCGCGAGCGCGACTGGGAGCAGGAAAAGGACCGCGACGCCGCACGCGCCTATCGTCACAACTGAGTCGTAAACGGACATCTCTTGAAACTGGCGGCCTGCGATGATGGTCTCCTGCACAAGGAGGCCACGCATGAGCCGAGCATTCGTCAACGAAGACCAGGCCGCCGCCCAGGCTGACCAGCCGGTTGAGCGACGGGTCAGCGAACAACCCAACTACGTCACCGCCAGTGGCCTGCGCCAGCTGCAGGCACGCGTGGCCGAGCTGAATGCCCTGCGCGGCGAACTGCAGGCACAGGGCGAACGTGGCGACAAGCAACGGCTGGCAGATACCGAACGGGACCTGCGTTACTTCAGCGCGCGGGTGCAGAGCGCCCAGGTGGTGCCGGCAGCGACGTCGCGCAGCAAGGTGCAGATTGGTAGCCGGGTGCGGTTTGTCGATGCGCAGGACCAGGAACATGTGGTGCGGCTGGTGGGCGAGGATGAGGCAGATGCCGGGCGGGGGTTGATCAATTGGGGGTCGCCGCTGGGGCGGGCTTTGCTCGGGGCGGGGCCTGGGGATGAGGTGGTCTGGCGGCGGCCGGTGGGGGAGCAGGTAATCGAAGTGGTTGAGGTTTTTGGTGAAGATTGAGGGACCTGGGGGCTGCTTTGCAGCCCATCGCGACACAAGGCCGCTCCCACAGGAGTACGCAATTCCCTGTGGGAGCGGCCTTGTGTCGCGAAAGGGCCGCAAAGCGGCCCCAACGGCCTCAGATCAAACGACGCCTTGAGCCAGCATCGCATCAGCCACTTTCACGAAGCCCGCAATGTTCGCACCTTTGACGTAGTTGATGCTGCCATCCGCCTCTTCACCGTAATGCACGCAAGCATGGTGAATCGACTGCATGATGTGGTGCAGCTTGCTGTCCACCTCACCGGCAGTCCACAGCAGGCGCATGGCGTTCTGCGACATCTCCAGGCCCGACACGGCCACGCCGCCGGCGTTGGAGGCCTTGCCCGGGGCATACAGGATGCCGGCTTCCAGGAAGATGTCCACAGCCTCCAGGGTGGTCGGCATGTTGGCGCCTTCGGCCACGCAGATGCAGCCATTACGCAGCAAGGTGCGGGCGTCTTCGGCGCCTAGTTCGTTCTGCGTGGCACACGGCAGGGCGATGTCGCACGGCAGGCTCCACGGGGTCTGGCCCTTGCGGAACTCCAGGCCGAACTGCGCGGCCAGTTCGCTGATGCGGCCACGCTTGACGTTCTTCAGCGCCATCACCGCATCCCACTGGGCATCGGTCAGGCCGGCTTCGGCGTACAGGGTGCCTTCGGAGTCGGACAGCGAAATCACCTTGCCACCCAGGTCCATGACCTTGCGCGCGGCATACTGGGCCACGTTACCCGAGCCGGAAATCGCCACGCGGCAGCCATCGATACGCTTGTCCTGGCGCTTGAGCATTTCTTCGGCGAAGTACACGCAGCCGTAGCCGGTGGCCTCCGGGCGGATCAGGCTGCCGCCGTAGGTCATGCCCTTGCCGGTCAGCACCGAGGTGAACTGGTTGGCCAGGCGCTTGTACTGGCCAAACATGAAGCCGATTTCGCGGGCACCCACGCCGATGTCGCCGGCAGGGACGTCCAGGTCAGCGCCGATGTGGCGGTACAGCTCGCTCATGAACGCCTGGCAGAAGCGCATGACTTCGGCGTCGCTCTTGCCTTTGGGGTCGAAGTCCGAGCCGCCTTTGCCGCCGCCCATGGGCAGCGAGGTGAGGGAGTTCTTGAACACCTGCTCGAAGGCCAGGAACTTGAGCACGCCCAGGTTGACCGACGGGTGGAAGCGCAGGCCCCCCTTGTAAGGGCCGATGGCGCTGCTCATCTGGATGCGGTAGCCGCGGTTGACCTGCACCTTGCCCTGGTCATCGACCCAGGACACACGGAACAGTACGGCACGCTCGGGCTCGACCATGCGCTCCAGAATGCCGGCCTGCAGGTAATGCGGGTTGGCCTCGAGGAACGGCCACAGGCTGCGCAGCACTTCTTCCACCGCCTGGTGGAATTCAGGTTGGCCCGGGTCGCGTTGCTTCAGGCGCGCGAGGAAATTGTCGACAGATTCGATCATGGTAGACATCTCACCAAGAGGATTGGACTTATTGGTTTTTTTCAGGAATGTACCAAGAAGCAATCGCACTAGAACAGGGCGCGATGTCGTTTTTTTGAAATTATTTGGTGCGTTTTCTATAACTGTATACAAATTTGCAATCAGTGTTGGCTTCTTCGCGGGTAAACCCGCTCCCACAGAAGAGCTGCGCAAGCCCGAGAGCTATAGGTATCCCTGTGGGAGCGGGTTTACCCGCGAAGAAGCCAACGCCGCTTTCCAGCAGGCACAAAAATGGGGCCGCATAGGGCCCCATTCTTGTGCATCAGAACACCGGCTTACTGGGCCAGCTTCTTGTGCCGTACACGGTGCGGCTGGGCAGCAGCATCGCCCAGGCGCTTCTTGCGGTCGGCTTCGTACTCGGTGTAGTTACCCTCGAAGAACACCACGTTCGAGTCGTCTTCGTACGCCAGGATGTGGGTAGCCACACGGTCCAGGAACCAACGGTCGTGGGAGATCACGATTGCCGCGCCCGGGAAGTCCAGCAGGGCTTCTTCCAGCGAACGCAGGGTTTCGACGTCGAGGTCGTTGGACGGTTCGTCGAGCAGCAGGACGTTACCGCCCTCCTTCAGGGTCAGGGCCAGGTGCAGGCGGCCACGCTCACCACCGGACAGGTCCTTGACGAACTTCTGCTGGTCGCCACCCTTGAAGTTGAAGCGGCCCACGTAGGTACGCGACGGGATCTCGTAGTTGCCGATGCGGATCACGTCGGAACCGTCGGAAACCTGCTGGAACACGGTCTTGCCACCGTCCAGGTCCTCGCGGCTCTGGTCGACGCAGGCCAGCTGCACGGTTTCACCGATCTCGATGCTGCCCGAGTCCGGCTGCTCCTTGCCCATCAGCATGCGGAACAGGGTCGACTTACCGGCACCGTTACCACCGATCACACCGACGATGGCGCCTTTCGGCATGGAGAACGACAGGTTGTCGATCAGCACGCGGTCGCCGTAGCCCTTGGTGACGTTCTTGAACTCGATGACCTTGTCGCCCAGGCGCGGACCGGCCGGGATGTAGATCTCGTTGGTTTCGCTGCGCTTCTGGAATTCCTGCGACTGCATTTCTTCAAAGCGCTGCAGACGGGCCTTGGACTTGGACTGGCGGGCCTTGGCGCCTTTGCGCACCCACTCCAGTTCCTCTTTCATGGCCTTCTCGTGGGCGCTCTGCTGCTTGGATTCCTGCGCCAGGCGCTCGGACTTGGCTTCCAGCCAGCCCGAGTAGTTGCCTTCGTACGGGATGCCGGCGCCGCGGTCCAGTTCCAGGATCCAGCCGGCGACGTTGTCGAGGAAGTAACGGTCGTGGGTAATCGCTACCACGGTGCCCGGGAAGTCGTGCAGGAAGCGCTCCAGCCAGGCTACCGAGTCGGCATCCAGGTGGTTGGTCGGTTCGTCCAGCAGCAGCATGTCGGGGGCCGACAGCAGCAGGCGGCACAGGGCCACGCGGCGCTTCTCGCCACCGGACAGGTGCTCGATGCGCGCGTCCCAGGCCGGCAGGCGCAGGGCGTCGGCGGCCACGTCCAGCTGGCGCTCCAGGTTATGGCCGTCGGCGGCCTGCAGGATGGCTTCCAGCTTGGCCTGCTCGGCGGCCAGCTTGTCGAAGTCGGCATCCGGTTCGGCGTAGGCCGCGTAGACCTCGTCCAGGCGCGCCTGGGCGTCCTTGATCACGCTGACCGCTTCCTCGACCACTTCGCGCACCGACTTGTTCGGGTCCAGTTGCGGTTCCTGCGGCAGGTAGCCAACGTTGATGTCGGGCATCGGACGGGCTTCGCCGTCGAATTCCTTGTCGACGCCCGCCATGATCCGCAGCAGGGTCGATTTACCGGCGCCGTTCAGGCCGAGCACGCCGATCTTGGCGCCCGGGAAGAACGACAGGGAAATGTTCTTGAGAATTTCCCGCTTCGGCGGCACGACCTTGCTCAGCCGATGCATGGTGTAGACGTATTGAGCCAAAACCAAGCCCTCTAATCAGATAGGTAAAGACATCGACGATCGCCCCGGCGCGCTGGCCAGGGTGATGTATTTACGGGGTGTCATTGAACAAAGTCGACCATTCTACGCCAACGCGCGGCGTTGCATAGGAGGGGCGGATGGTGGGGATGGGATCGGGGGGAATCTATTGCCTGTACCGGCCTCTTCGCGGCTGAAGCCGCTCCCACAGGTACTGCACAGCGCTCGTAGGCAGTGATAATCCCTGTGGGAGCGGCTTCAGCCGCGAAAGGGCCGGCACAGCAGCCAAAGAGGGCTCAGACGTGACGCTGCTTGGCCGTACCCCGCGGCAAGCGGCAGCGGTCGCCCTGCTCGGCCAGGCGCGCGGCCCAGGCGGACTTCACGCTGAAGCCACCGCTACGAGCAGGCTGCTGCTCGACAGCTTTGGCCGGTTTGGCGGCCGCAGGCACACTGCTGACGACCTTGGCCGCCGGCTTGACCTCGGCCACGGCAACTGCCGGCTCTGCCGCCGCCTTGGCGGTCTTGCGCAGTTCAGCCAGCGATGGGCTCTTGCTCTTGGCGACAGCTGCCGCCTCGGGCTTGCTCAGCGAACGCTGGCAAGACTTGCAGGATACGTCCTCGGTCACGGCAGTGCTGACAAGGGTCTGACTGCTGCGCCCACAGGCGGAATCGAGGCCATTGGTGGAAAAGTGAGTAACCAAAACCGAACATCTCCGATGCGTTGTCATTTGAAGCAGGCGCTATTCTCGCACAGGTTGCAGGGGCTTGCCGAACCACCGGGCAGGCACCACCGGTCCAGCGGACTGGCACTTTGCCATAATCCTAGGCATGCTAGCCCGTTTCAGGTGTCCGGCCTTATAGTGCACCACCGCGGTCTGGCAACCAGACACCGGCGCATACCGTGCATGATCCATCCCTGCCATCGCCAGCCCAATCGCAGGATCAACGCTTGACCAATCTTACACATCCGTCGTCATTGCGTTCCGCGCCACAGGCGCCCGTCGCTTCGCTGCGCGGGTCGATCAAGGGTGCGCTGGCGCTGCTGGCCCTGATCCTGCTGGGCCTGCTGCTGTGGCAATTGTTCGCCCAGTTCAACCATACCCAGGCCGACCTGCGCAAACAGAGCCTGGACGCCGCCGCCGAACAGGCCGACCACCTGAGCCTGAACATGGCGTTCAAGGCCCAGCAGGCCATGAATGTGATGCAACCCTACCTCAAGGCACCGCCACCCAAGGCCCTGCCCAGCCTGCTGGGCACTCTGCGCAAGCGCCTGCCGGCCCTGCAGAGCATGGCCTGGCTGGACGCTGCCGGGCAGGTGCAGGCCGACAGCCTGGACGGCAGCCCCGACCGCCAGTTGCTTGACGAGCTATTCAGGTTGAACCAGGGTCGCCCGTACTTCTTCACCAATTCGGCCGACAACCGCACCCTCTACCTGTTGTTACGTCAGGCCACCGAAGAGGACCGCGGCTACTGGCTGCTACGCCTGTCGCCGGACTACTACCGCACCCTCACCCTTCACCTGAATGATGCCGGCCACCCGCTGTGGCTGCTGGAAAACAGCCGCAACGGCGAGGTACTGCAAAGCCATGCGCCGGCCGATACCAGCAACGAACCGCTGCAAAGCGTGATGCTGGCCTTCATCGACAACAGTACCTGGCAGCTGCGCGGCCTGTTCGACGCCAAGCGGGCCCAGCAGAAGCTGCTGCCGGCGCTGCTCGGCAAATGCCTGCTGGTGCTGTTCTGCGCCCTGCTGCCGGTGCTGGCCCTGATCAACATGCGCCGCCGCCAACGGGCGCTACAGGAAGACCGCCGGCGCTACCAGGAAATCTTCGAAGGCACCGGCGTGGCCTTGTGCGTGCTCGACCTGTCCAGCCTGCCCGGCAAACTCGACCGCTACCACCTGCGCAACCCTGCCGCGCTCAAGCACAGCCTGGCCCTGGACCCGACCCTGCGCCGCTCGCTGCTGCTGGAGCTGAAGATCACCGAGATCAACCAGGTGGCCCGCCAGTTGTTGAACATCGACTGCCACGAAGGTGCCTGGCAGCGCCTGATCGACGGCACTGGCGATGGCCGCGACAGCGTCGGCATGCAGTTGATCGACGCGCTGATCGAGCAACGCCCGCTGCTGGAACTGGAAGTGCGCCTGCCGGCGCCGCTGGGTGGCGAGCTGCACCTGTGGCTGATGGCCCGCCTGCCGCAGCAGCGCCGTGATTACCAGGCGGTCATCCTCAGCATCAGCGACATCACCAGCCGCAAGCAGGTGGAACTGTCGCTGCTGGAGCGCGAAAGCTTCTGGTCGGACGTGGTGCGCACCGTGCCCGACCAGCTGTACGTACAGGACGTGCTCAACCAGCGGATGATCTTCAGCAACCGCCACCTCGGCCAGACCCTGGGCTACGACCGTACCGAGCTGGCGCAGATGGGCGACCGCTTCTGGGAACTGCTGCTGCACCCCGAGGACGCGGCGCACTACCAGGCACTGCGCCAGCAACAGCGCGACAGCGGCCATGACCAACCGCTGCACTGCCAGCTGCGCTTCCGCCACCGTGATGGCGGCTGGCGCTGCTACGACATCCGCGAACAAGTGCTGACCCGTGACGCCGATGGCCTGGTGACGCGCATCATCGGCGTGGGCAAGGACGTGACGGTGCAGATCGAGGCCAGCCAGTCGCTGCGCGACAGCGAGCAGCGCTACCGCATGCTCGCCGAAAGCATCAGCGACGTGATCTTCTCCACCGACAGCCTGCTCAAGCTCAACTACGTCAGCCCCTCGGTGCAGGGCGTGCTGGGCTACCAGGCCGACTGGATCTTCGCCAACGGCTGGCAGTCGATCATCGCCAACCCGGCCCAGCTCACCGGCATCTACAGCCTGATGGAGCGCGTCAGCAAGGCCATGAGCGACCCGGCCCAACTGGCCCAGCTGCGCAGCCAGCTGCCGACCCAGTTGTTCCTGTTCGACTGCCTGCGCGCCGATGGCCGCAAGATCCCCATCGAACTGCGCCTGGTACTGGTGTGGGACGATGAGGAGCGCTTCGAAGGCGTGCTCGGGGTGGGCCGCGACATCAGCCAGCAACGGCGTGCCGAAAAAGACCTGCGCATGGCCGCGACGGTATTCGAGCACTCCACCTCGGCGATCCTCATCACCGACCCGGCCGGCTATATCGTCCAGGCCAACGAAGCGTTCAGCCGCGTCAGTGGTTACGCCGTCAGCGAGGTACTCGACCAGTTGCCGGGCCTGCTCACCGTCGACGAACAGCAGGAGGGCCACCTGCGCTATGTGGTCAAGCAGCTGCACCAGCGCGGCAGCTGGGAGGGCGAGGTGTGGCTCAAGCGCCGCGACGGCGACCACTACCCGGCCTGGGTCGGCATCACCGCGGTGCTGGACGACGAAGGCGACCTGGCCAGCTACGTGTGCTTCTTCACCGACATCAGCGAGCGCAAGGCCAGCGAACAGCGCATCCACCGCCTGGCCTACTACGACGCCCTCACCCACCTGCCCAACCGCACGTTGTTCCAGGACCGCCTGTACAACGCCTTGCAGCAGGCCGAGCGACAAAAGGCCTGGGTGGTGCTGATGTTCCTCGACCTGGACCGCTTCAAGCCGATCAACGACTCCCTCGGCCACGCCGCCGGCGACCGCATGCTCAAGGACATGGCCCAGCGCCTGCTGGCCTGTGTGGATAACGACGACACCGTGGCGCGCATGGGCGGCGACGAGTTCACCCTGCTGCTGCAACCGCGCGCCACTCGCGAGATGGCACTCAACCGCGCCATCCATGTGGCCGAGAACATTCTTGGCAGCCTGGTGCGGCCGTTCGTGCTGGAAAACCGCGAGTTCTTCGTCACCGCCAGTATCGGCATCGCCCTCAGCCCACAGGATGGCAGCGAGCTGAGCCAGCTGATGAAAAACGCCGACACCGCCATGTACCATGCCAAGGAACGCGGCAAGAACAACTTCCAGTTCTACCAGGCCGAGATGAACGCCAGTGCCCTGGAACGCCTGGAGCTGGAAAGCGACCTGCGCCATGCCATGGAGCAGAACGAGTTCATCCTCTACTACCAGCCGCAGTTCAGCGGCGACGGCAAGCGCCTGACCGGCGCCGAAGCCCTGCTGCGCTGGCGCCACCCGACCCGCGGCCTGGTGCCGCCGGGCGACTTCATCCCGGTGATCGAAGAGCTGGGCCTGGTGGTGGACGTGGGCGACTGGGTGCTGCGCGAGGCCAGCCGCCAGCTCAAGGCCTGGCACAAGGCCAAGGTGCGCGTGCCCAAGGTGTCGGTGAATATCTCGGCGCGGCAGTTCTCCGACGGCCAGCTGGGCACGCGTATCGCCACCATTCTGGAAGAAACCGGCCTGCCACCGGCGTGCCTGGAGCTGGAGTTGACCGAAAGTATCCTGATGCGCGAAGTGAACGAAGCGCTGCAGATTCTCGCCAGCCTGAAAAACCTCGGCCTGAGCATCGCGGTGGACGACTTCGGCACCGGCTACTCATCGCTGAACTACCTCAAGCAGTTCCCCATCGACGTGTTGAAGATCGACCGCACCTTCGTCGACGGCCTGCCTGAAGGCGAGCAGGATGCACAGATTGCCCGGGCGATCATCGCCATGGCCCACAGCCTCAACCTGGCGGTGATCGCCGAAGGCGTGGAGACCCACGAGCAGCTGGAGTTCCTGCGCGAACATGGTTGCGACGAAGTGCAGGGCTACCTGTTCGGGCGGCCGATGCCGGCGAATCAGTTCGAGGCGCAGTTCGCCAACGAGACCTTGTTCATGTTCCATTGACCGCTTGCCTGCGGTGCTCCCACAGGTAAGGTGTTATGGCTGAGCGCCGGATAGAAAAACGGACCTGCGAGTCAACTCCGATCCCCGCCCAGCCCAGACACGGCGCGGGATACAACATGAGGCCCATTGGTCCGCGACTTGATGCCACTTCATATGCCAGCCGCCAATCAATCGGTTAGAATGCCCCCCCAATTCACCCCGATCCTTGAGGACCGCCATGTTCAGCCGTGATTTGACCATTGCCAAGTACGACGCCGAGCTCTTCGAAGCCATGCAGCAAGAAGCTCTGCGCCAGGAAGAGCATATCGAGCTGATCGCTTCGGAAAACTACACCAGCCCGGCAGTCATGGAGGCCCAGGGCTCGGTCCTGACCAACAAGTACGCCGAAGGCTACCCGGGCAAGCGCTACTACGGTGGTTGCGAGTACGTCGACGTCGTCGAGCAACTGGCCATCGACCGTGCCAAGGAGCTGTTCGGCGCCGACTACGCCAACGTCCAGCCGCACGCCGGCTCCCAGGCCAACGCTGCCGTCTACCTGGCCCTGCTGTCGGCCGGTGACACCATCCTGGGCATGAGCCTGGCCCACGGTGGCCACCTGACCCACGGTGCTTCCGTCAGCTCTTCGGGCAAGCTGTACAACGCCATCCAGTACGGCATCGACAGCAACGGCCTGATCGACTACGACGAAGTCGAGCGCCTGGCTGTCGAGCACAAGCCGAAGATGATCGTTGCCGGTTTCTCGGCCTACTCGCAGGTGCTGGACTTCGCCCGCTTCCGTGCCATCGCCGACAAGGTCGGTGCCTACCTGTTCGTCGACATGGCCCACGTTGCCGGCCTGGTTGCCGCTGGCGTGTACCCGAACCCGGTTCCGTTCGCCGACGTGGTCACCACCACCACCCACAAGACCCTGCGCGGCCCGCGCGGTGGCCTGATCCTCGCTCGCAAGAACGAAGAGATCGAGAAGAAGCTGAACTCCGCCGTCTTCCCGGGCGCCCAGGGTGGCCCGCTGGAGCACGTCATCGCTGCCAAGGCCATCTGCTTCAAGGAAGCCCTGCAGCCTGAGTTCAAGGCTTACCAGCAGCAAGTGGTGAAGAACGCCCAGGCCATGGCCAGCGTGTTCATCGAGCGTGGTTTCGACGTGGTTTCCGGTGGCACCCAGAACCACCTGTTCCTGCTGTCGCTGATCAAGCAGGAAATCTCCGGTAAGGACGCTGACGCCGCCCTGGGCAAAGCCTTCATCACCGTCAACAAGAACTCGGTACCGAACGACCCACGTTCTCCGTTCGTCACCTCGGGCCTGCGTTTCGGCACCCCAGCCGTTACCACCCGTGGTTTCAAGGAAGCCGAGTGCCGCGAGCTGGCTGGCTGGATCTGCGACATCCTGGCTGACCTGAACAACGAAGCGGTGATCGACGCCGTACGTGAGAAGGTCAAGGCTATCTGCAAGAAGCTGCCGGTTTACGGCAACTGATTGGCAATTGCCTGACAGGAAAAAGCCCGGCCTCGTGCCGGGCTTTTTCGTTTTCAGGTGGCGAATCCTGTGGGAGCGGGCGTGCCCGCGAAGAAGACAACACGGTGGATGGCACCGGCTGCGCCGGTGTTCGCGGGCACGCCCGCTCCCACAGGTTATGATTGCGTTCCTCCCTTCAAGCACAGGCCGGACCTTGACCAGAGAGCAACTCGAAACCCAGCAGATCCCGATCTACTTCGCCGTCGTGCTCGCCGCCGTGGCCTTCGGCCTGCTGGCCAGCGACACTGCACGCCACCTGGAAGCCCTGGTCACCCCCGCCATCGCCGTGCTGATGTACGCGATGTTTCTGCAAATCCCCTTCCTCGACCTGCGCCAAGGCCTGGGCAACCGCCGCTTCATCGCCGCCCTGCTGCTGGCCAACTTCATCCTCGTACCACTGCTGGTCTGGGGCATCACCCGCGGGCTGCTCGAGCACCCGGCGATCCTCATCGGCGCGCTACTGGTGCTGCTGACGCCGTGCATAGACTATGTGGTGGTGTTCACCCACATCGGCAAAGGCGACGCCCGCCTGACCCTGGCCGCCACCCCCGTGCTGCTGTTGGTGCAACTGGCGCTGCTGCCGCTTTACCTGGCCCTGATGCTGGGTGACAGCAGCAACGTGGCCATCTCCGTCACCCCGTTCGTGGAAGCCTTCGTGCTGTTGATCGTGCTGCCGATGGTCCTCGCCGTGCTCACCAGCGCCGGCGCCCGTCGCTCGCGCACGGTCTCGGCCTGGAACGACGCCTGGGCGTGGATGCCGGTACCGGCCATGGCCTTGGTGCTGGTGGTAGTGATCGCCTCGCAGATTGCCGTGGTGCTGCGTGATTTCGACCGCTTGCTGCCGGTGATTCCGGTGTACATCGGCTTCATGCTGCTGGCGCCTGCGCTGGGCATATTATCGGCGAGGCTGCTGCGCTTGCCGGCCACCGAAGCACGCTCGGTAACCTTCAGCGCCGCCACGCGCAACTCACTGGTAGTGCTGCCGCTGGCGCTGGCGTTGCCGCAAGACATGCGCGGATTGGCGGCAGCAGCTGTGATTACACAGACATTGGTGGAGCTGGTAAGTGAACTGGTCTATATCAGGGCGGTACCCCGAGTCGTGCGCTGACCCGGGGCATCGGTCACTCACGGTCAGGAGCGCTCAGGGCACACGGCAAACACCTGTACCTCGACCAGGTAACCCTCTCCCAAGTCTGCGCCTACGCAAGCCCGTACTGGTTTCGGACAACCCTGCAACCAGGCGTCGTACACCTCATTGACCAGGTCGAAGTGGCTGTAGTCGGCAATCCATAACTGAACCCGGGTCAAATGTTCCTTGCCGACGTTAGCCTCAGCCATCAGCCCATCGATCGTACTCAACGCCTGGCGCAACTGCCCCTGCACATCCTGCCGCAGGTCGTCCGCGACCACGCCAGCCGTTTCGAACAGGCCCCTGTAGCTCACTGCCAGCGACATCCGTTCGCCTTGTCCATACCGTTCGATCATCAAGATTCCTCCTTTTAGCCCATCTGGTTGAGGCAGACGACTTTGGGCTGGGTCATGTCCTCGTAGGCGAACCGCACCCCCTCGCGCCCAAGGCTCCCATATTTGGAGCCACCGAATGGCATGGCATCGAAGCGGTAGTCGGAGGAGTCGTTGATCATCACGCCGCCCGCCTCGATACGCCGCGCCAGGCTCAACGCCAAGGACAGATCGCGGGTAAACACACCGGCGTGCAAGCTGTACTCCGGGGCGTTGGCCAATGCAATCGCCTGCTCGATATCCTCGAAAGGCGCCAGCATCACCACCGGTGCGAATACCTCTTCACGCCACAGCCGGCTGCCATGGTCAACGCCTTCCAGCACCGTCGGCACATAGGTAGCCCCTTGCCGCTTGTGGCCGCAGAGCAGGCGAGCGCCGCCCTGAAGGGCCTGGCTCACGCGCTCTTCAATCTGCCGTGCCGAGCCTTCGGTGATCATCGGCCCCATGTCGGTTTCGCGCAGGCCAGGATCACCCACCACCATCGCCTGGGTCAAGGCAACGAAGCGCTGGCGGAACGCCTCATAGATCGAAGCGTCCACCAGGATGCGCTGGGTGCCGATGCAGTTCTGCCCGGCCGCCCAGAATGCGCCTGACACACAAGACTCGACAGTGGCCTCGAGGTCGCAGTCCTTCAGTACCAGCACCGGGGCGTTACCGCCCAGGTCCATGGCAAGTTTTTTCAGGCCCGCGCCGCGGGCAATCTGTTCACCCGTGGCGAAGCCGCCCGTGAAGGAAATCATCCGCACTTCACGCACGGCCACCAGGGCCTTGCCCAGTTCGGCACCGCCAGTGGCCACGGTGACGACAGCCTCCGGCAGCCCTGCATCAACCAGGTACTGCACCAGCTTCAAGGCAGACAGCGGGGCCAGCTCCGAAGGCTTCAGAATGACCGCATTGCCTCCAGCAATCGCTGGCCCCAGCTTGTGCGCCACCAGGTTGAGCGGGTCGTTGTACGGGGTAATGGCCAGGATCAGCCCCAACGGCTCGCGGGTGAACCAGCCCTGGCGCGACTCGGAGCCTTCATAGGCATCGAAAGGCACCACCTCGCCGGCGTTGCGCCGCGCTTCCTCGGCAGACAGCTTGAGCGTGTTGATGCAGCGTTTCACCTCCTTCTCGGCCTGACGCAGGGTCTTGCCCGCTTCGTCGACAATCAGGCCGGCAAAATCCGCGGCGTCACGTTCGATCAGCCGGGCGGCCTGCTCCAGAATGCTGGCGCGACGGTGCCGGGGCAGCGCGGCACTTTCGCGCACGCCCTGGCGGGCACGGACGAGCAGACCAGGCACGGCATCGGCAGCAAGGTTGGCGACGCTACCGACCAGGCTACCGTCGAAGGGGCTGTACACATCGATCAAGGCGGGTTGCTGGGCGGCTACCCGGGACACGGAAGTCAGGCTCATGAAGGTTGCTCCTCAGGCCGAGCGGCCAGCGTTGTGGATGGCGACGATATCCGACAGCAGGGCGAATGCCGTTTCCACACGTCCCGCACCTGGGCCGGACACGGTCACAGCGCCCAGCAATTCGGTGTTGAACGCAACCGCATTGGTGGCACCGGAAATACCCGCCAGGGGGTGGTTGCCGGGCAGCAGGCGCGCTTCGACGCTGGCACGCACCGAGCCATCGGTTTCACGGCTGGCACTGCCGATCAGCTTCCAACGCTGGCCCGCCGCCTGCGCTTGCTGGATAGCCGCGCTGTCGAGGCTGCTGATGCCGCTGCAGGTGACATCGTTCACCTGCAAGCAAGCACCGAGCAGCTCGTTGGCGAGAATCACCACTTTCAGGCGCACGTCATGCCCCTCCACATCGGCGGTCGGGTCTGCCTCGGCGTAGCCAAGTGCTTGCGCCTGGGCCACCGCATCGGCAAAGCCAAGCCCCTCTTCCATACGCGTCAGCACATAGTTCGAAGTGCCGTTGAGGATGCCCTCGAACCCCACCAGGCCTGCGCCGGCCAATGTCTGGCGCGCCATGCGCAGCACCGGTGTACCGCTCATCACAGCGCCTTCGTATTCGAACGACACGCCATTGGCCTTGGCCAAGGCCTTCAGCGCCTGGGCATGCAAGGCGATCGGCCCCTTGTTGGTAGTGACCACATGCTTGCCCGCTTCCAGCGCCCAGCGGCAGAAGGTTGCCGCCGGTTCACCGTCCTTGGGGTTGGTGAAGGTGGCCTCGGCGATGATGTCGGCACCGGACTGCTTGATCACCGACTCGTTGAACGCCTCTGCCGAACCCTGGGGGATCTGCGCCAGCGCCCCCTTCTGAGCGGGCAGAGCAGCCAGCGTGGCCGCGTCCAGGCCGTTGCGGTCGATTGCCGACCCCAGGAACAGGTCGGTGACGCCAACGATCTTCAGGCCAAAGCCCAGCTCTTTCTGCCAGCGCGCATTGCGTTCGGCGATCAGTTGGGCCAGGGCACGGTTCACGCCGCCAAAGCCAACGAGTGCGATCTTGTATTCGGTCATGGTTTGCTGTCCTTTCCAGGCGATTGGTCGATGAGGACAAGCCTAAGAGCCGGGCAATGCCAGTTGAATATGGCAATCCGCTGTATTTACTGGCCAATCTGACCAGTGCCCGATGCACGCCCGCGCGCCGCCAGAATGCACAACGCCGCCAGGGCGCAAGCCCGGGCGGCGTTGTTGTTGCGAGGGTTACCAAACGCGAGTGCGCGGCTCAGATCACCGTGGCCAAAACGAACGATGTCACGGTGTTCTCGACCCCCGGCATGGCGGCAATCTCCTTCCATACATGGTGCACCCGTTCCGGGCTGGAAGCCTCGACGCGCAGCAGCAGGTCGAATTCGCCGCTGAGCACTTCACACTGGATAACCTCGGGGATCTGGCGCAACGCATCGAGCACAGCTTCTCCGCGCATGCGGTCATAGCGGTAGACGAAGATGACTGCGTTGATCAACGAGGTCGGTCGTCGTCCCTCACCGATGCGCAAGGTGTAGCCCTGGATCGCCCCGTCACGCTCCAGGCGCTCGATGCGCTGGCGTACCGCATTACGCGAAAGGTTCACCTTCAGCCCCAGCTCGGCATGGGCAATGCGTGCATTGGCGGTGAGCTCGGCGAGGATACGCTCGTCCAGGGGGTCGAGGATGCGCTTCATCGTCCTGCCTGCAACCGGGCCAGTAATTCATGAACCCCCGCCAGGTCGTCGGGTGCCAGCAGCGGCCCGCCGCCTGCAGCATCCACGACACTGGCCGGTACTTCGCCATGCCAGGCCCCCAGCTCCGCCAGCAACCCGGCGGACTTTTCCGGGGCAAACTGCCCCAGCGTGACGATGGGCGCGCCAATGTTGCGCCGGTGCAGGCGCCCGGCGAATGCCCCGGTGGCAGCGTGTGGGTCTACTGCGCTGCCGGTTTCGTGGAACAGCGTGACGATTTCTTCGCGGATCAGCGCGTCATCCACGGCATAGGAGTCGAACAGCATGCGCGCATGCAACCACTGGCGGTTGCCGATGCTCAACTCGCCACACTCCTCGAAGTGCTCCATCAGCGCCCGGGTCGCTTCGCCATCGCGGTCATACAGCTCCCAGACGAAGCGCTCCAGGTTGGAGAACAGCGAGAAGTCCATGACCGGCGACAAGGTCTGGCTGGTCGAGCCACGGCTGTAGCGATTGCAGTGGATGAACCGGTGCAAGGCATCGTTGCGGTTGGTGGAGACAATGATCTGGTTGATCGGCAGGCCCATTTTCTGGGCAATGAACCCTGCGTAGATCTCGGCAAAACTGGCCGTGGGGATGCTGAAACCCACCGGCCGATTGCCCCCACCCAGCTGAAGCGCCGCGTGGAAATAGAACACGATCTGCGCCAGCACGCCGACCCAGTTGGTCGAGTTGAAGCTCACGGGTATCAGCCCGGGGCATGGCCATGCACGCAGCAGCGCCGACACCAGCGACTGGCAGTCATCGAAGCTGCCATCCACGGCCACGCAGCTGACGCTGTCAGAAGCGGCACTGCGCATCACCGCCGCCCGGTCGGCCGGCGTCCCTGCACTGGGGTACAGCGCCAGCAAGCGTGCCGTAGGGCAATGCCGCAAGGCTTCGATAGCGGCCACCGCCGTATCGCCGTTGCTGGCACCGACCAGCATGACCCGTTCGCAATCGGCCCCCAGGAAATGGCGGATGAGCCGCGCCTGCAACTGCGCGGCGAAATCCTTGGAGGACCGGGTGGGCCCGTGAAACAGCTGCAGGATCCATTCGTTGTGGCCAATCTGCTGCAACGGCGCGATGCCACGGTGCTTGAACCCGCGATAGCTGTCGCTGACCAGCGCCCTCAGGGTCGGCTCGTCGAGCGTGTCACCGACAAACGGTGCCATCACCCGCCAGGCCAGTTCGTCGAACGGCAACCACGACCAACTGGCAATCTCTTGCTGGCTGAAGGTCGGCACCGCGGCAGGCACGTATAGCCCGCCATCGTCGGCCAGCCCGGAAAGCAGCGCCGTGCGAAAATCAACCCGTATCTCGTTGCCGCGCGTGGATGTGTACTGCATCGGTGCTCCAGGTAACTATTTGATTAACGGTGGGCCATCGCCACCAACCAGTGGCTGAAGGCCTGGGCATCCGTGGACAACGCCTCACCCAAGCCACGGACCAGGTAAAACGACTCGCTCGCCTCGATGCGCTGGGCAAAAGGCGCCACCAGCCGCCCCTCCTGCAGCAAGTCCTCGACCAGCGACGAGCGCGCCAGCGCCACCCCAAGCCCCAGTTCCGCCATGCGCAAGGTCGCCACCAGGGTGTCGAACTGCAGGCCGCTGGAGGAGTCGACCTGATCGGCGCCAACCCGCTCCAGCCAATAACCCCACCCCTCCTCGTAACCCAGCACATGCAGCAACGGGACGCGGGCCAGGTCGCGCGGCTCGCGTAGCGGGGAGCCGGCAATCAGCGCAGGCGAGCAGACCGGCACCAGCACGTCGCGGGTCAGGCGCTGCGCTTCCACTCCCGCCCACTGGCCGCTGCCCCAGCGGATTTCCAGGTCATCCTCGGCATCCAGTTCCTTGACCCACAGGTTGCTGATGTAGCGGATATCCACCTGCGGGTGCGAACGGCGAAAATCGGCCAGTCGGGGCGCCAGCCAGAAGTGCAGGAACGACAGGCTGCCGCGCACTTTCAGGGGCCGACGCTGGCGTTGCCCGAAAATTTCATTGGTGCCTACCGCCAGCCGGCTTATCGCATCCTGCACCACCGGCAGGTAGGACTGGCCCTCTTCAGTCAACCCCAGCCCCCGGGGCAGGCGCTTGAACAGCGCCACCCCCAACTGGCTCTCCAGGTGGCGGATCTGCTGGCTCACCGCCCCCTGGGTGAGGTGCAGTTCCTCGGCTGCATGGGTGAAGTTCAGGTAACGCGCCGACACTTCGAAGGCTCTGAGCCAGTTCAAGGGGGGCAGGGTTTTCTGGGTCATCGGCGGTTTCTCGTGGCAACGTTCCGGTGGCCTAGTATCACCCTGCTCTGGCGGCCTCGGAACCTGGCGCGACGACTTCCAGCGGGCCTGCTTGACGGCGGCGGAACTTGCACGTCAGCCAATAGGCCAGGTAGCACCAGGCAATGAAGGGCAAGCCGAAGTACAGGGCAACGCGCTGGGCCGGGTCGAAGGCAATGCCGACGCAGGCCAGTACGCAGCAGAAGATGGCGGCCAGCGGCACGAACGGGTAGCCGCGCACCCTGAACTTCAGGTCTTCGAGCTTGCCGCCATTGGCGATGTAATGGCGACGGAAAGCCATCTGGCTGGCCGCGATGCTGATCCACACCACCACCACCGCCAACCCGGAAATGGACACCAGCGCCAGGTAGATGGTGTCGGGGGCAAACACACTGCTGAGCAGCGAAGCCATGCCACCCGCCATGCTCAGGACGATGGCATTGAACGGCGTGCCACGACGCGACAGTGCCGCATACCGGCGGGGCATGTTGCCTTGGTCGCTGAGGGTCCACAGCATGCGCGCCGCAGCATAAAGCCCGGAGTTGGCCGCCGACAGCAGCGCAGTGATGATGACGAAGTTCATGATGTCCGCCGCATAGGGGATACCGATCATGGCAAAGACCATCACGAACGGGCTTTCAACCACACCGGCCTGTTCACGCGGCAACAAGGTAGCCAATACAAAGATGGTGCCGACGAAGAACAGCGCCAGGCGCAGGACCGTGGTGCGGATGGCCTTGGGTACGTTCTTTTCCGGGTCACGGGTTTCGCCAGCGGCGATGCCGATCAACTCGGTGCCCGAGAACGCGAAGGCCACCGCCAGCAGGGTCATGGCGATCGACCAGAAGCCCGTAGGGAACAGCCCTTCGCGGGTGAAGTTGCCCAGCCCGACACTGTGCGCCTGGGTAATTTCGAAAACGCCCAGGATCGCGCCGCCGCCCACCACCAGGAAGGCAATCACCGCCAGCACCTTGATCAGTGACAGCCAGAATTCGGTTTCGGCAAACGACCGCACCGAAATGATATTGCTGATGAACACCGCAAACCCGAACAGCGCACTCCATATCCACACCGGCGTATCGGGGAACCAGCGCACCATCAGGATACCGGCGGCGGTGAATTCCGAGCCGATGGCCACGGTCCAGGTCAGCCAGTACATCCAGGCCACCATGTAGCCTGTACCCGGCCCGAGGTAGCGCGTGGCGTAACTGCTGAACGAGCCGACTTCCGGCATGTGTACCGCCAGTTCGCCCAGGCACATCATCACCAGGTAGACCATGATCGCGCCGAGGATATAGGCGATGACCGCCCCCAGCGGGCCCGCCTGGTTGACGGTGTAGCCCGACGTCAGGAACAGGCCGGTACCGATGACACCGCCCAGCGCCAGCATGACGATATGGCGGGTTTGCATATCCTGCTTGAAGCTGTGCGCCGAAGCATTTCTCGTTGTCGTTGTCTGCAGGGACATTGTGGTTTACTCATGAAAGTTGGCGGGCAAGGACGTTGCAACGACCTCGTCTTGGCAGAGCGAAGCGAATTGCCTTGCATATTGTTTTTGTTCGACTTCATGAAGTGGCACCCACCGCAAGGAGCGGGTGCTACGCGCCTGCCTCAGGCCTGTGCTTCGGCCAGGCAGGCGTCTTCGTCACCGTGCAGTTCCTTTGCTGCGGCCAACTCCTGACGCACCGATGCACAGGCCTGTGCCAGGTCTGCCAGCAGGTCCTCGGTGTCCTCGATGCCCACCGAAATGCGCACCAGCCCTTCGGAAATGCCCAGGGCCAGCCGTTCTTCGAGGGTGTTTTCCACATGACTGGTGGTGCGCGCCGGGCCGTAGATGGTTTCTACCGCGCCCAGGTTGCCCGCCCGATGGGCGTACTTCAGGCGCGGCAGCAGCCGCGCTACGGTGGGCATGCCGCCCTTGAGCACGAAGCTGACGATGGCGCCGAAGCCACGCATCTGCGCCTTGGCGATCGCATGGCCCGCGTGCTGGGGCAACCCGGGGTAGTTGACCGCTTCAACCAGCGGCTCGGTGGTCAGGTAATGCGCCAGGGCCTGGGCACTGGCCTGCTGCTGACGCACGCGCAGGGCCAAGGTCTTGATACCACGGATGATCAGGTAGGCGGAAAACGGGTCCAGCGCCGCACCGTTGATCTCGCGGTAGTGGCGTACCTGCGCCATCAACGACTCGGCACCGCACACCACCCCGCCCAGCACGTCACCGTGCCCGGAGAGGAACTTGGTCGCGCTGTGCACTACCACGTCCACGCCCAGGGCCAGCGGGTTCTGGTTCAGCGGGGTAGCGAAGGTGTTGTCGGCCACTACCACGGCGCCGGCCTGCCGGGCGGCAGCGCTCAGCCGCTGGATGTCCAGTACCTTCAGGGTGGGGTTGGTTGGGGTTTCCAGATACAGCAGGTCGCAACCTGCGGCGATCTCGCGCTCCAGCGCCTCGGTGTCGAGGGTGTCACACAGGCAGACCTGCACGCCCATGCGCGGCAGGAACTCTTCGAAAATCTTGTTGGTGCCGCCGTAACTGTCGCGGGTCGATACCACTCGCTTGCCGCTTGAGAGGAACGTGTGCAGCACGGCACTGATGGCAGCCATGCCGCTGCTGAATGCCACCGCCGACTCGGACTGCTCCAGCTCGCACAGCTTCGCTTCCAGCGTGGCGACTGTCGGGTTGCTCATGCGGCTGTAGATGTAGCCCGGCAACTTGCCCTGCGCCACGTCGTACCAGGCATCGATGTCGTTGTAGCCGTAGGCGGCACTGACCACGATCGGGGTCTGGGTAGCGTTGTACGGGTGCTGGACCTGCTCCCCGCTCCACACCACTCGTGTACCGATACCGACCGCTGCATTGCCCACGCTTTTTTCGTTGTTGTTCATATCCGGTTCCCGCACCGCTGAGTTTTGTACACCGATTCAGCATCGGCTTTCAGCGGACTATAGGGGCATGGCGGGGGGACTGAAAAACGATGGAATCCGGGTCTGAGTAACGTTTTTTTTAATGGCTGGATGCCGAGCAGGCGCGGAAGCCGCCCGGCACCCTGCCGGCTTCACGCCAGGTTGCGTTTCAGCTCGGCAATATGCTCCGGGCCGATGCCACAGCAGCCGCCGATCATGCTGGCACCCCGCGCGCGCCAGTCGTTGGCCCATGCCAGGTAACCCGGCGGGTCCAGGTCTTCGCGCAGCTCATCCAGGCCGTCGTTGGCGGTGGCTTCCTTCGGTTGCGGCGGGAAGGCGTTGGCATAGGCGCCGATGGCGATGTCGGCGTTGTGTCGCTCGATGACCGAGCGCGCTACCTCCAGTGCAGCACCAATGACCTCGGGCTGGCTACAGTTGAACAGCACGGCCGCCACCCCCAGGCCGACCACGGCTTCGATGGCATCGGCCACCGGCTCGCCGGAACGCAGGCGGGGCACCTCGTCGACTTCTTCGTCCTGCAAGGTGAACGACACCCAGAACGGCCTGCCGTCTGCCGGCAAGTGGCCGTGAATGGCCCGCACCTCGGCAACCGAGCTCTGGGTTTCCGCCAGCCACAGGTCAACATGCGGGGCCAGGCCTTGCAGCAAGGGGGTCAGCACCTCCTCGACACGCTCGGGCTGGAACAGGTCCGGACGATACGAGCCGAACAGCGGCGGCAGCGAGCCTGCCACCCTGACCGGGTGCGCACCGGCATCGGCGGCATGTCGCGCCAGCTGGCCGGCGATATTGGCCAGTTGTCGCCCTTCCTTGGCAAAACGCTCTTCGCCGATGTGAAACGGCACCACCGCATAGCTGTTGCTGGTAATGACCTGGGCACCGGCAGCGATGAACGCTGCGTGCACGCCAACCACCGCTTCCGGCGCCTCGCTCAGCGCCAGCGCCGACCACTCGGGCTGACGGAACGGCGCCCCGCTGCGCTGCAGTTCACGGCCCATGCCACCGTCGAGAATTACCATTGCTCGCTGTTTCATATAACTACTCTAAAGGTACTTATGAATAAAATTCACTATGTGGGGGACACTTATAACTATTAAATACAGCCTCCTATAATTGGCCAACATTTCAGGTATGTCCATGCGATTTTCTACTGTGCTCGGTGCGGGCCTTGTGCTGCTCGCAACTGCTTCCCAGGCCTTTGCCGGTGCCACGCTGGAGCGGGTTGAATCGCGCAAGGAACTGGTCAACGTCCTGATGGAAAGCTACCCGCCGTTTTCCTTCCTCAATGACCAGAACCAGCTGGACGGTTTCGACGTGGATGTGGCCAAGGCCGTGGCGGACAAGCTGGGCGTCAAGCTGCGCCTGGAAACCCCTTCGTGGGACGTGATCGCCGCTGGCCGCTGGAGCGGCCGCTACGACATCTGCATCTGCTCGATGACCCCGAGCAAGGCCCGCGCCGAAGTGTTCGACTTCCCGGTGGAGTACTACGCATCGCCTGCGGTGATCGTGGTCAACGCCAAGGATGAGCGCATCCATGGCGCCAAGGACCTGGAAGGCCGCAAGGTGGGTTTGACCAGTGCATCGAGCTACGAGAGCTACCTGAACAAGAACCTGGTGATCGAAGGCAACGAAGACAAGAAGCTCGAATACCCCTTCGAGTTCGTGCAGATCGCGCCTTACGACACCGACAACGTTGCCTTCCAGGACCTGGGCCTGGGCGCCGGCGTACGCCTGGATGCCATCCTTACCAACCTGGTGACCGCACAGCCGCGCCTGGACCAGGACAAACGCTTCAAGCTGGCCGGCGCCCCGCTGTATGAAGAGCCGAACTCGGTAGCCATCGAGAAAGGCGACCCTGAGTGGGATGCCAAGGTGCGCCAGGTGTTTGCCGAGTTGAAGGCCGATGGCACCCTGGCCAAGCTGTCGCAGAAATGGATTGGCGCCGATATCAGCAAATGAGCACCTTTCCCCCATCCCCCAAGCCCGTGGTCAAGCCCACGGGCGCCGGCCTGTTCGGCTTTCGCACCCGGCTGCTGCTGACCTGGCTGGCGCTGTTCGGCCTGTTCGTCGCGTTTTTCCTCAGCTTCGACCTGAAGTTTTCGATCATCCTGGAGAAGTTTCCCAACCTCGCCGGTTTCAAGCTGGGGCCCAACGGCTTTCTGCAAGGCGCAGCGCTGACCCTGTTCCTGTGCCTGTGCTCGATGGTGGTATCGGTGCTGTTCGGCTTTGCCGCCGCGCTGGCGCGGTTGTCGAACAGCGCAGTGCTGGTGGGTGTCGCCAGCTTCTACACCTCGTTCTTCCGCGGCACACCGCTGCTGATCCAGATTCTGCTGATCTACCTGGGGCTACCGCAGCTGGGCGTGGTACCGGGCGCCATCAGCGCCGGCATCATCGCCCTGTCGCTGAACTACGGGGCCTACCTGAGCGAAATCTTCCGGGCCGGCATTCTTGGCGTCGCGCGCGGGCAACGTGAAGCAGCGCTGGCGCTGGGCATGCGCACGCCGCAGATTTTCTGGCATATCGTCCTGCCCCAGGCCATGCGGGTGATCATTCCGCCTACCGCCAACCAGTTCATCTCGATGCTGAAGGACTCATCGCTGATATCGGTGATGGGGGTGTGGGAGGTGATGTTCCTGGCGCAGTCGTACGGGCGGTCGAGCTATCGGTACCTGGAGATGCTGACCACGGCGGCAGTGATCTACTGGGTGCTGTCGATCTTGCTGGAGCTGGTGCAGGCGCGGCTGGAGCGGCATTTTGGCAAGGCTTATCAGCGCTAGGGGCCAGGCTGGGTTGGCAGGGACACTGTGGGAGCGGCTTTAGCCGCGAACACCGGCGCAGCCGGTGCCAGGCACCGCGCTGGATTCTTCGCGGCTAAAGCCGCTCCCACAGCGTTACAGCGCCTTCATTTCAGCAATATCCCGCGCCACCTGATCAGCCGATTGATCGAACATCGCCTGCTCCTGCGCATCCAGCGGCAACTCGATTACCCGCGCCAGCCCCTCTTCTGCCAGTAGGCAGGGCACCCCCATGGCGATATCCGTGCGCCCGTACTCGCCCTGCAGAATCGCCACCGCCGGCAAGATGCGGTTTCGCCCGTTGGCGATCGCATCGACCATCTGTGCAATCGCCACACCCGGCGCATCGCAGGCGCTGCCCAGCTTCTTCAACCCCAGAATCTCGCCACCGCCCTTGCGCGTGCGCTCCACGATCTGCTCGATCTGTTCACTGGACAGGAAGTGTGACAGCGGCACCGAACCGATCTGGCAGTAGCGCATCAGCGGCACCATGCTGTCGCCATGCCCGCCCAGTACCAGCGCCGTGATATCCCGGGCGGAAAACCCGGTCTGCTCGGCGATGAAGCACTTCATGCGTGCGGTATCCAGCACACCCGCCTGGCCGAACACCTTGTTGCGCCCCTGCCCGCTCAGGCTCCAGGCGCGATAGGTGAGCACATCGACCGGGTTGGACACCACCAGCACCGTCGCGGTTGGCGCATGGTGTTTGATGTCGGCCATGATGCCGTCGAGGATGGGCAGGTTGGTACTGAGTACATCCTGCCGCGACTGCCCAGGCTTGCGCGGCACCCCTGCGGTGATGACCACCAGCTCGGAGCCCTGCAGCATTTCAGCCTTGGCCCCGCCGTAAACCCGGGTATCGGACCCCGACTCGACTGCCGCCTGCCACACGTCCAGCGCCTTGCCTTGTGCCATCTCGCCCTGCACATCCATCAACACCAGCTCACGGCACAACTCTTCCCGAGCGATGATCTGCGCCGCCGCCTCGCCGACCATGCCGGCACCCACGATTGTCAGTTTGTTCACGTGACACCTCCCAGCGGCGCGCGCCACCAGGAACACGCCTGCAATACAGAGAAGTATTGCCTGCTGAGGCGAAAAGACCACACAAAGGCAAATGGAAGCGGTACGCGTACCCTGTGGGAGCGGCTTTAGCCGCGAAGAATCCAACGCGTTGCCTGGCACCGGCTGCGCCGGTGTTCGCGGCTAAAGCCGCTCCCACAGAGTCCCCGCTAATTCAACTGACCGTGTCCTTGCACGGCGATTTCCCATCTGGCAAGGTTGCCATCAGAACGCCCACCGATTGACCAGCGGTGCCTCACATCAAAGGAAACCTGACCTGTCGCTGCAACCCTCCGTTCGACGTGATCTGCTGATTCTGTGGCTTTCCATTGCCGCCGTTGCGCTGGTGCTGGGATGGCTGCTGCTGGTCATCAGCCGCCAAGGCGCCGGCCCGCAGATTGCGCAGGCACGCCAACTCACCTCGACCAGTTGCCAGGCGCTGCAGGCAGGTGCAGCACGCGTTCGCCAGCAACTTCCGTCTGCGCAAGATCAACCCTCTCTCATGACCCCAGCTGCAGCGCAGGCGGTGCTTGATTTGGCACTGCGCGATCAGCCGGGCATGGAGGGCGGCTTCTGGCGAGCGGATGCGGGCGTGGTGGCCTACGCGTTCCCAACCTACGACGGCACGGGAATCAAGCGCGATCCGCCGAGTGCCGAGTTGGAGCGCATTGCCTCCACGGCCCAACGCGCGCAGGATTCCGCAAGCCTCGTGGCAGACGTGCGACCGGGTTTACGCGAAGCCGTGGCTTTCGCCGCATGCCCTGTGGAAACCGCTGACCGGCAGCTGATCGCCTGGACCCTGATGCGCGTGCCGCTTTTGGCCACAGAAACAGTCAACACCTTGATCCTCGCGGTGAGCCTGCTGCTGGCGCTGGTCGTGGTCTCCGGCGCATGGCTGGGCTGGATGATTTCGCGTTGGCAGCGCCAGTCCGCCCATCTGCGCAAGCAACTGGCCCAGTCCGAACGCCTGGCCACGTTGGGGCGTGTTTCCGCCGGGCTCGCGCACGAAATCCGCAACCCTTTGGGCACGATGCGCATGAAGGTGGAAAACGCGATAGCTGCCCCGGCCGACCGGCGCGAAGCACGTGTGGCTGGCGCCCTGGAGGCGGTACTGTCGCAAACGGCACGCCTGGAGACGCTGGTGTCGAGCCTGTTGGCGTTGACCCAACCGTTCCACGCCGAGCGCCAGGCGGTTGACCTGCAGGCATGGCTGGAGGAGCGGCGCGATGCCCACGCCGAAGCGGCGCAAAAGAAAGGGGTACGAATCACACTGGCAGTTGAACCGGGGCTGACCGCCAGCGCGAAGGAGGTTGCGCTGTTCGACCCAGCACAAATGGCGCGGGTCTTTGACAACCTGTTGCTCAATGCGCTGGCGCACACGGAAGAACGCGGTGAAATCGAACTTGGTGCGCATCGCACACGCCGTGGCGCATTGCTGCTGTGGGTGGCGGACGATGGCTGCGGCATTCCGGCCGACTTGCGCGATACACTGTTCGAACCGTTCGCCACCAACCGCGCTGGAGGTACCGGCCTGGGACTGGCGCTGGTGCGCGAGATCGTGCAGGGGCACGTCGGGCGGGTCGGTCTCGCCAAGTCGACCAAGGGAACGCGTATAGAAATGGAGCTACCGTGGCCCGAATCCTGATCGTCGACGATGACGCCGCGTTCCGCGACAGCCTTGCAGAAATGCTGCAAGACCTGGGGCATGCGGTGCTGCAGGCTGAAACCACCGATGCAGGCCTGCACCGACTGCGCACCGAGGCCGTGGATGCGGCCATCGTCGATCTGCGCCTGCCGGGCGAGGATGGCCTGGTGTTCCTGCGCCGCGCGGCGCGCATCTCGCAGGTGCCCTGCATCATGCTCACCGCCTATGCGAGCGGCGGCAACACCATCGAGGCGATGAGCCTGGGCGCGTTCGACCACCTGACCAAGCCCGTGACCAGGGCCGCCCTGCTCGAAACGCTCGAACGGGCCCTGCGGCGAGCAGCCCACACCCCGGACAGGCCCCAGGCGGCCGGGGCATCACCTGCCGCAAGAGAGCCCGTGGATGGCACCGAACTGGTCAGCAGCAGCGAGGCCATGCGCCAGGTCTTCAAGCGCATCGGGCTGGCCGCGAACTCCGATGCCACCGCCTTGATCCTCGGCGAGACGGGCACCGGCAAGGAACTGGTGGCGCGGGCCCTGCATCGCAACAGCGGCAGAGCCAGCGGCCCCTTCGTTGCAGTGAACTGCGCCGCGATCCCGGCCGACCTGATGGAAAGCGAGCTGTTCGGGCATGTCAAAGGCGCGTTCACCGGTGCCGTCAATGACCGCACCGGGCGCTTTCGTGAGGCCGATGGCGGCACCCTGTTCCTCGACGAAATAGGCGATATGCCGCTGGCCACGCAGGCGAAGATCCTGCGGGTGCTGCAGGAACGCGAGATCACCCCCGTGGGCGCCAACCGCGTCCAGCCGGTGAACGTGCGCATCATCGTGGCCACCCACCGGGACCTGCCCAGCGCGGTCAAAGAGGGGCGCTTCCGCGAAGACCTGTGGTACCGCCTGCAGGTAGTGCCCCTGTGGCTGCCGCCGCTGCGTGAGCGCCTGGGCGACGTGCTGCTGCTGGCCGAACACTTTCTACGCCTGCTGGGCGGCGACTCGCCCAAGCGCTTGAGCGCGGCGGCAGCCCGCTTACTGCTGGCCCATCCCTGGCCTGGCAACGTGCGCGAACTGCGCAACGCCATGGAGCGCGCGGCCATCCTCAGCCACGGCCCGGTCATCGATGTCGAACACATCGGGTTGCAGCCAGCGGCTGCGCTCACCCCGGGCCTGGACATCGACTGGGAAGGCCCCATGGCACAGGCCGTTGCCCGCCTGGAGCGCGAAATGATCGTCCGCGCCCTGGCTGCGACGGCAGGCAACCGCGCAGAGGCGGCGCGGCGCCTCGGGCTGTCTCGCCAGCAGCTCTACCGCAAGCTGGCCGAGTTCAATCTGGACTAACCCCTTCGCACGCAAACCGGTGTCCGATCTCGTGACACCCTGGCGTCACGAGATCGGACGGCACATCGCCTGGAAAATTCATAACTATTTGATTTTATTGGAGATACTACTTGGCATGACGCTTGCGCTGCAGGTTGGGTGCTTTTCCCGACCCAAGGAGCTTCTCCAATGTCCAGGTTTTTCATCGCCACGTCTGTTGCGTTGGCATTCGGCCTGTGTAGCCTCAGCGCACAGGCCGCGCCCGCCGATCCGCCCTCCTCTCTGCCTGCAATACCACATCAAGGGGGCGACGCACCCGGCCTGACGGGCCAGTACACGGTGGAAGGCCAGGTTCAGCGGATGCTCATCAATCCCTACGGTGAGGTCGACGGCCTGCGCCTGAGCGACGGAACCATTGCCAGGTTTCCACCGCACATGGCCGATGCGCTCACGGCCACGGTCAAGGTGGGGGACGCCGTTCGCATCATCGGGCGGGCGGAGACACGAGGCACGGTCAAGGCCGACGCCATCATCCACGCCGACAGCGGGCGCACCGTGTACGACCAACCGCCGCCGGTTGGCCAAGGCCGAGTGCTGCCGCCACACCTGCGCGCCCAGCGTCTGCAGCCCCAACAGGTGGAAGGCCACGTGGACACCGTGCTCACTGGCCCCCGGGGCGAGGCCAACGGCGTCATCCTGAGCGATGGCAGCATCGTTCGTTTTCCGCCAGAGAGCCTGCGTCTTTCCGTGCAGGCGGGCGCACCGTTCGCGGCCTCCGGGCTGGGCACGCGCAATGCGTTTGGCACCGCTTTGGAAGCGGTCAGCATGGGCACCACGTTATCCACCCTGCAGCCGCTCTACGACCGCGCGCCATAAGGAAATGCCACTATGCACCCGGCAACACCTTCCATACCCCCGGCGCATGCCAGCTCACGACGCTGGCTGTCCGGCCTCAACTTCTTCCTGGCCGACGTCCGTGATGGCCTGGGCCCCTTCCTCGGCGTGTTTCTGGCCAGCCAGGGCTGGCGCGCCGATGACATCGGCTACGTGATGGCCGCCGGCGGCATCGCAGGCATGCTGGCGACCACGCCGATGGGCGCCTGGATCGACGCTTCGCGCCACAAGCGACTTGTTCTGGCAAGCGGCACCCTTGCACTCATGCTCGCCACGGCAGCGCTATGGACGGCGCCATCGTTCGGCGTCGTCGTCGCCTCACAGGTGGTGACAGGTGCTGTGGGCGCGTTGATGGGTGCCGGCATCATGGGCATCACCTTGGGCATCGTTGATCAGCGAGACTTGTCTCGGCAGCTCGGCATCAACGAGGCCTGGAACCATGCCGGCAACGTGGTCGCGGCTGCATTGGCCGGGCTGGCAGGCTACCGCTGGGGGCTGTCAGCCGTATTCGTGCTGATGGCCCTGATGGCATGCGCAGCCCTTGCATGCTTGCGCAAGATCAACCCACAGGACATCAACCATGAGCGGGCCCGCGGTGGTGACCTCACCGGCAACCTGCCTGCGCAAGGCACCAGCCCCTCGCCTTCCCTGGTGCGGGTTTTGACGGACTCGCGCGAGCTGTGCCTGCTCGCGGTCACCATGCTGCTGTTCCACCTGGGCAATGCCGCGATGCTGCCCTTGCTGGCGCAGTCGGTTGTCACGCGTGGGCTGGCCGACCCCAGCGTCTTCACGGCATCGACCGTCATCGTGGCGCAGCTGGTCATGATTCCTGTGGCACTTTGGGCCGGGAGGTATGCCTCTCGGCACGGCTATCGGGCACTGATCATTACCGCCCTGTTGGCCTTGCCCTTGCGAGGGCTGATCGCCGGTTTCTGGGAGTCGCCGTGGGCACTGATTCCGGTACAGGCCCTTGACGGCCTCGGGGCGGGTCTACTGGGGGTCGCCTTGCCTGGGCTTGTCGCTTGCATCCTGCGCGGCACCGGGCACGTCAATGCAGGGCTTGGTGCAGTGATGACGCTCCAGGGGATAGGCGCGGCCATGAGCCACGCACTCGCCGGTTGGATCGCGCAACATTTCGGCTATGGCGCAGCCTTCGTCGTTCTGGGTATCGTGGCTGCACTCGGACTACTCACCTATCAGACAGGCCTTCGCAAGGGACATCCAAGTCGGCAACAGTCAGCTCAGCCCAATCACTTTGACAAGATCTAGCGTGCTGCACGCCCCCCCCCAAAGGCCGGCACGGCCATGCCGCGCCAAGTCATTCATTCACCTGAGTAAACTGCATGCCCGTATTTGATCCATCCTCGCTCATCTGGACCGTCGCCGCCGTGGCGACCGGCGGGGTAATCCTGCGCCCCTGGCGGGTGCCGGAGTATATCTGGGCGGTTGGCGCCGCTTTGTTGCTGACCGTGTTTGGCCTGGTGCCACTGCACACAGCCCTCGCCGCTGTCGCCGAGGGTGGCGATGTGTACTTGTTTCTGATCGGTATGATGGTGCTGGCCGAACTGGCACGCCAGGAAGGGCTGTTCGACTGGCTGGCCATGTACGCGGTGCAGCATGCCCGGGGCTCCGGCCAGCGCCTGTTCGACCTGGTATTCCTGGTGGGGGTACTGGTAACGGTGTTCCTCTCCAACGATGCCACGGCTGTGGTGCTGACCCCAGCAGTGTACGCCGCCTGCAGGGCGGCCAAGGCCGAGCCGCTGCCCTATCTGTTCATCTGTGCCTTCATCGCCAATGCCGCCAGTTTTGTGCTGCCCATTTCCAACCCGGCCAACCTGGTAGTGTTCGGCAGCCAGATGCCGCCGTTGCTGGAGTGGCTGCGGCAATTCACCTTGCCATCGCTGGCCGCCATCGGCCTGACCTACCTGGTGCTGCGGCTGGCCCAGCGCAAGCAGATCCGCCAGCCCCTGGCGACGGCCATCGACGTGCAACCGCTGTCCAGCGGTGCACGTTTGTGCGCGCTGGGTATCGTGCTGACAGGTGTACTGTTGCTGCTGACCTCCGCCCTGGACCGGCAGCTCGGCTTACCCACCTTCTGCGCCGGCATCGCCACGGCCGGGCTGATTCACCTGCGCCAACGGCGCAACCCGATGCCGGTGCTCAAAGGCGTGGCATGGGGCGTACTGCCGTTGGTGGCGGGCCTGTTCGTGCTGGTGGAAGCGGTGGCACAGACGGGTGTGATCGAGCACCTGGCCCATGGCTTGGCCGCGCTGGCGCGCAGCTCCGAGCACCAGGCGAGCTGGGGCGCCGGCGTGGTCGCGGCTATCGCCGGCAACCTGATGAACAATCTGCCGACCGGCCTGATCGCAGGCTCCGTTGGCCATATTGTCGACTTACCCGCGAGAACCACTGCGGCGCTGCTGATCGGCGTCGACCTCGGGCCGAACCTGTCGATTACCGGCTCCCTGGCCACTTTGCTCTGGCTGGTTGCCGTTCGCCGTGAAGGCGAACACGTCGGTGCCTTGGACTTCCTGCGCCTGGGGGCGCTGGTAATGCCGCCTGCCTTGATCGGGGCGTTGGGGTTGCTTCATTTGTGAAGCGCTCGCAAGCGGTCCGCGTACCGTGTGGGAGCGGGCGTGCCCGCGAAGAATCCAACGCGGTGCCTGGCACCGGCTGCGCCGGTGTTCGCGGCGGTTCGACGCCTCGACACGCCCGCTCCCACTAGGTCACTGCCAACTCAATGGGTTATGTGTTGTGGAGGTCGTTGGAGGCGCCGGGCAATTTACGCCTTGAACAAACGCTCGGCGATGAAGTCGACGAACACACGGATCTTCGGCGACAGGTGGCGGCTCGATTGCCACAGCGCCCAGAACTGGCCCTGGTCGGAGGTATGCGCATCAAGCAGGCTTTCCAGGGCGCCAGTCCTGACCGATTCACGTACCAGAAAGTCCGGCATGTAGGCGATGCCATGGCCGTCCACCGCAGCCATGAGCATTGCCTCCATGTTGTTCAGCGTCAGCACCGTGGGTAAGCGCAACTGGGTAATCTCGGGATCGGCGCCGAGGCTCCAGTCCATGATCTTGCCGGTCGTGACGAAGCGATAGCGCAGGCAGTCGTGTCGCTCCAGGTCGGCTAGCGTCTGGGGCCGCCCCTTGCGTGCCAGGTAGGTAGGCGCTGCGCACAGGACAAAGCGGAACGGCCCGAGCTTGCGCGACATCAATTTTGAATCGGCTAGCCCACCACTGCGGATCACCACATCGAAGCCATCGTCGATCAGGTCGACCAGGTGGTCGTTGAAGTCCATTTCCAGTTCGATTTCAGGGTATGCCTTGCGAAAAGCCGGCATCAACGGCAGCAGAAAACGGTAGCCGATGGTCGGGAGGCTGACCCGCAAGCGACCACGCGGGGCCTGTATCGCATGGGACAGCATGGCCTCCGCATCCTGCAGGTCGTCGAGGATGCGCCGGCAGCGCTCATAGAACAGCTGGCCTTCCGCCGTCAGGCTGACCTTGCGCGTACTGCGCTGGAACAGCCGCACCTTCAACGAACTCTCCAGGCGGGCAACGTTCTTGCCGACCGCCGATGCGGAAATACCCATCGCCCGCGCCGCGCTGACGAAGCTCAACGACTCGGCGGTTTTCACGAAGGCGAGGATGCCGTTCAGGCTTTCCATGGCATTACTTCCCTTTTGTCCATTATGAGTGGAGTTCCAGCCTGTTTATCCAGCATTGCGGCCACTATAGATTTAACGCACACGGTGCTACAACAGGAGGGATAGCGCAATGGATCAGGCTACTGATCACACCCCGCACGCGGGCCGTTACTATGTTCTGGCAGCCATCTGCCTGGCCGCCCTGGTGCTGCCGCTGAGTTTCACCGGTGGCGCCGTGGCCACGCCGGCCATCGGCAAGGCCTTCGATGCCGAGCCGTCCTCGCTTACCTGGATCACCAATGCCTTCATGCTCAGTTTCGGCAGCCTGCTGATGGCAGCCGGAACCCTGTCGGACATTTACGGGCGAAAGCGCCTGTTCACGCTGGGCCTGGCCCTGTTCGTCATCGTCAGCATCCTGCTGGCGAGCGTCTACAGCATCGTCTGGCTTGATGCCCTGCGGGCGGTGCAAGGCGTTGCCGCCGCCGCTGCCCTGGCCAGCGGTTCCGCCGCCTTGGCCCAAGAGTTCGAGGACCAGGCCCGCACGCGCGCGTTCAGCCTGCTTGGCACCACGTTCGGGCTGGGCCTGGCGTTCGGGCCGATGGTCAGCGGCCTGCTGATCGAACAGTTCGGCTGGCGCTCGATCTTCGTCAGCACCGCGGTCCTTGCTGCGATCTCGCTGCTGGCGGCGTTGTCACGGATGCGCGAAAGTTTCAACCCCGAAGCGCCCAAGCTGGACCTGCCCGGTGTGCTTGCCTTCTCGAGCATGCTCGCACTGTTTACCACTGCGATCATCCTGGGGCCGCAGGCCGGCTGGCGCTCCCCGCTGATCCTGGGCCTGTTCGGCGGCGCGGCACTGAGCCTGCTGGCGTTCGTGACCATCGAGCTGCGCGCCAGGCAGCCGATGCTCGAGCTGAGCCTGCTGAAATACCCGCGCTTTGTCGGGGTGCAGATTCTGCCGATCGGCACCTGTTATTGCTACATCGTGCTGATCGTGCTGCTTCCGTTTCGCTTGATCGGCGTAGAAGGCATCGCCCCGATGCACAGCGGCCTGATCATGCTGGCACTGTCGGCGCCGATGCTGGTGGTCCCGCTGCTGGCCGCCTGGTTGACCCGCTGGGTAAGTGCTGGCGTGCTGTCGGCTGCAGGCTTCCTGGTGGCGGCCGCGGGGTTGTACCTGTTGGCCCATGCCGCTATTGGCGATTACCAGCAACTGGTGCTGGCAATGCTGGTGATTGGTATCGGCACCGGTTTCCCTTGGGGCCTGATGGACGGGCTGGCGGTTAGCGTGATTCCCAAAGAGCAAGCAGGCATGGCCGCCGGCATCTTCAACACCACCCGGGTAGCGGGCGAAGGTGTCGCCCTGGCGATCACCATCGCCCTGCTCACCGCGTTGGTAGGTAACAGTCTCGGGCGCGTACTGCCTGCCGGCGATTACAGCGAACTGGCGCAGCGCCTGGTGATGGGCGACCTGGGCCAGGTCCAGGGCGTTGACCCCATGCTGCTGCAGGCCGCGTATCTGGACGGCTTCGGCACCTTGGTGCTGGTGCTGATCGGCTTCACCGTGTTGTCGGCTGGTGCGGCGTTCTTCTTGCTTGGGCAAGACGAGCAGGCAAGGCATGCCAAAGCGCCTCACAGCAGCCTGCCAGCCTCCGATTCGGTGCGGGGCTGACGACGGCATGGCGATTACACGCAACAACGGGATCCCTGTGCTCGCCCTCGTCGGCCTGGCGGTGGTCTGTGGCCTGTCGGTGGCAAACGTGTACTTCAATCAGGCCCTTCTGCCGTTACTCGCCACAGCGTTGCAAGTGGGCACGGGTGAAGTCAGCTGGATAGCCACAGCTTCACAGCTTGGTTATGCGCTAGGAATGCTGCTGATTGTGCCCTTGGGTGATCGCCTCGATCCACGTCGACTGTGCCAAGCCCTGCTGGTCTGGACCGCAGTGATGCTCGGTCTGGCCAGCATTACCAGTAGCCTGGCAGGCCTGGCGACGCTGAGTGCGCTAGTGTGCATGGGCACCTGCATTCCACAGGTGATGTTGCCCTATGTCGCTGGGCTGTCCTGCGCCCAGCATCGTAGCCGCAACCTTGCCCTGCTGCAGACCGGCCTGGTGGCCGGGATCCTGCTGTCGCGCTCGTTGGCCGGGCTGCTTAGCGAGCTTGCCGGGTGGCAGGCGGTGTACCGCTGCGCCGCCCTCGGTATGCTGGCTTGCGCGCTAGCCCTGCCCGGGTTGATCGACGCCCGCCCGCGCACTACCGGTGCACCCGGCTATGCGCAACTCATGTACTCAATGGCCGGCCTGCTGCGCGTCGAGCCCCTGTTGCGTTTGTCGTGCGTGCTGGGCGCCAGCCTGTTCGCTGCGTTCAGTGCATTCTGGTCGGTGATCGCCTTCAAATTGCAGGCATCGCCTCTGGGCCTGAGCAACGCTGACATTGGCATCTTCAGCTTCTGGGGCGCGCTGGCTGGCCTGCTCACGCCCATGGCGGGCAAGCTGTGTGACCGCTACGGCACGGTAGCCATGAGCATCCTGTCGATTGTGCTGGCGTGCCTCGCCTTCACGCTGCTGATCAGCTGGCCGCAACTGGGCGTGCTGCTACTCGGCGCCAACTTGCTGTGCTTCGCGCTGCAGCTGGGGCAAGTGTGCAACCAGAGCAGGATCTTCAGCCTCAGTGCGGAGTACCGCAGTCGCCTGAACACTGTGTACATGGTGTGCAACTTCTGTGGCGGCGCCCTGGGCAGCGCCATGGGCGGCTGGCTCTGGCAGCACTGGCACTGGAAAGGCCCGCTACTATTCGGCCTGGCCTGCTCCCTCGGGGCCGGCGCTACATTGTTTACGATGTTACGGCCACACACCGGCACGTTACCCAGCCAGTGATTTCAAAAAAAACGCCACCTGCCCGGTGGCGTTTTTTTTTGCCCAGCCAGCACTGCCCCCTAATAAACCACAATCCACTGTTCTCCAATGGGTACTGCCGCGCCGGCATATTCAACTTATAGTCCGGAGTCTTCAGCCTAAAATGCTCAAATACCACGAAATATCCTGAAATATAATTTCGCACATTAAAGGCCCATCAGGGCAGCCACCGCCTTGCTTGGCATACCGCCCATAGAATGATTATCGACGGGTTTGAACATGCGTGCATGCAACACTCAAAAAAGTATTGTCTTCATTCCCTTTGCCGGGGGTAGCAGCCGTGCATTCAAAGCGCTTCAGAGCACTCTTTCGCCGGGCGTCGACTGTATCGACATTCATTATTCAGGCCGTTATCAAGGCGCACTCGCACCGTCACCCACTACTGTAGGACACATGGCCAATGAGGTGATCGAGCACCTTCACAAGTCACGCCCAGCCCAGGTCGTGCTGTTTGGCTACAGCCTTGGCGCATTGGTGGCATATGAAGTCGCACAGCGCCAAGCGGCCATGCCGTGGGCCATCACCGAACTGGTGGTAGCGGCCTGTCGCCCGCCGCATCTGTTCAGCTGCCATGGCGTCAGGGTACACGATGAAGATGACGATTTTCTCGACTCTATTGCCACGTTCGGCACCGTTCCCCCCTACTTGTATAGCAACCCGGCCGCACGTAAATACCTGCTGCCCAACCTCAGGAACGACTTCCGTGCAGCGAGCACCTACTGCCATCGGCCTCGCCCGCAGTTGAATACACCGCTGACAGCCATAGCCGGTGCCCAGGACAGTTTCGCTCCATTCGCAGAGGTCCGGGCGTGGCGCCAATATAGCAACGGGCGTTTTTCCGAACATTGCCTGCCTGGCCGTCACTTCTTCTACCAAACCCAAACAGACCGATTGTCAGAGATATTGCTGGACGCACTTGCTGCCTGAAACACCGCCATCATCATTTAACTAACTGCAGAGGTAAAACATGGAAGCGCTCGCTCAGGCTTTGCCCGCCTCACTGTGCCCGTTTGCCGCAGGCGCTGTTGAGACCGATAACAAAACCGCCAACAACAAACATTACATCGTGGTTGGCAACCGTATAAAAAATCACTGCAACAATGACCTGTTCATTTCCGCAGATGCCGCCCACGCCCTTGCAAGTTCCGGACAGGCCGCACTGACATTGCATATTGGCCAGGGCGTCAGCGATGATCAACTTTCAAACTTGTACGCACTAAATAAACCGCAAGTCAGCCTGGTACCGGAACAGCTGAGCGTTCGTGCCTGCAGAAGCACAACGCATAAACATGAACGGCACAATATTGCCATCTCGAAAGTGGTCGATAACGGCAATGGCACCTTCAGCGCAGCGCTGATGATCGATGAAGCCAACGCCGAGCTCAGCGACCATCTCACCGGCCAGCACATCTCCGGAATGATGATCGTGGAAGCCGCCCGACAGCTGTCGATCGCCACCGCCGAACAGTTCTACATCGCACCCGCGGCCCGGGGCAAAGCCAACTTCATCACCAACAGCATTCGGGTCGATTACAACGACTTCCTGTTGCCGGTACCGACAGAAATCCTGTGCATTCCGGTCACCCTCAAGCGCAGCGGGCCGATCAACTTCCGCTTCACCGTCGCCATGCAGTTCCGCCAGCAAGGACGGGCCCTCGCGACGGTCGAGTTCGATACCTCGGTGATCGACTCGCGCTACTTCTACCTGAAGGAAAACCAGCTGCTGCACCGTTACATCACGATGATGGACTGACACAAGGAGCGTCCCATGAAGTCCCGTATCCTGGAAATTATCTACACCGCCATCCGCCTGGAAAACCAGAGCCTGGCTCACCCCATCGACCTGGCCGCCGGCGAAAAAACCGCGCTGTACGGGCATGGCGGTGCGCTGGACTCAATGAGCCTGGTGTCCATCGTTGTCGAAGTCGAGGCACTGCTCGAACAGCAACTTGATGTGCGCCTGACCCTGGTCAACGACAGCGCCATGTCGGCGGTACGCAGCCCGTTCGCCACCGTCGGTTCGTTCGCCAACTACATCAGCAAGCGTTGCGCCGAGGTGGAACATGGCTGAGCCGATCACGCTCATCACCGGCACCCGTAAAGGTATCGGTCGGCACTTGGCCGAGCACTACCTGACGCGTGGTCATCGGGTCATTGGTTGCAGCCGCCAGGCTAGCGATCTTGACCATCCCGGGTACGAACACTTCGCCCTGGACGTGGCCGACGAGGCCGCTGTGCTAGCCATGGTCAGCGAGATCCGCCGCCGGCACCAACGCCTGGATCACCTGATCAACAACGCCGGCATCGCCAGTATGAACCACTCGCTGCTCACCCCCTACAGTACCGCTGAACAGATCGTGCGCACCAACCTGCTCGGTACCTTTCTACTTAGCCGCGAGGCGGCAAAGCTGATGAAGCGTGAGGGTGCCGGGCGCATCATCAACTTCTCCACGGTGGCCAGGCCACTCAAGCTCGAGGGTGAAGCGCTCTACGCGGCCTCCAAAGCCGCTGTTGAAACCCTCACCGCAGTGATGGCCAAGGAGCTGGCCAGCTACGGGATCACGGTCAATGCCCTTGGGCCGACACCGATCGACACCGACCTGACCCGCGCCATTCCTGCGTCGAAGATGAACGCATTGCTACAGCAACAGGCGATCAAGCGCTTGGGCAGCTTCGATGACGTCAGCCATGTCACCGACTTTTTCCTGTCGGCGCAGAGCGACTTCATCACCGGCCAGGTGATCTACCTCGGCGGGCTCTGACCGCATCTGCCCCCACCCTATCGGCTTTACCCAACTGGAGACATACAGCATGGACATACTCGCCCTGAAAAAAGAGCTGGCCGGGCTTCTGGAACTGCCCGAATCGAAACTTGCCGATGACCTCCTGCTTGAGCCTTTGGCCACTTGGGACTCGCTGACCAAGGTGACCTTGCTTGGCGTGCTCAATGACCAGTTCGGCCTTGCCCTGCACCCGGAGATCCTGGACGAACTGAACACCCTCGGTGAACTGTTCGAAGCGGTCGCCAACAGCCTCGCAGAACCTGCCTGAGGTACTCCGATGAACAGCACCCTTCATGGCCTTTCGATCCGCGCGGTTTCATCGGCGCTGCCGGATCGTCAACTCACCCTCGATGACTTCGCCGCGCTGTTCGGTGAGCGCGAAGCCACGCGGATTGCCAAAAGCACCGGCATCGGCAGTGTGCGAATCGCCGGTGAGCTGTCCACTACCGATCTCGCCTGTGGTGCGGCTCGCAGCCTGTTTGACACCGCCGATGTCGACCCGTACAGCATCGATGCGCTCGTGCTGGTGACCCAGACACCTGATGCACTGATGCCGGCGAGCAGCGCAATACTCGCAGCCCGACTCGGCCTGCGCCGGGACATCCCGGCGTTCGACCTCAATTTCGGTTGCTCTGGCTACGTGTATGGCCTGTTCCAGGCCTCGCTGCTGGTTGCCAGCGGTAGCTGCCGACGCGTGTTGCTGTGCACCAGCGACGTCATCAGCAAGCTGTTACAGCCACAGGACCATCATGTGCGCATGGTGTTCGGCGACGGTGCCAGCGCCACCCTGGTAGAGGCTGGCCCACACAGTTTCTCGTTCGCTTTTTCCACCGACGGCAACGGCGCCAGGCATCTGGGGACACCGTTACGGTATCAGGCCGCAGAGCGCGAGCCAGGCACCACCAGCGCAGCAATTGGCAGCCTGTTCATGGACGGTGCGCAGGTGATGAACTTCGCCTTGGAGCAGGTTCCGGCCGCACTGCATGCCTTCTTGCATGAGCTGCAGCTACCGGCTGACAGCATCCCGTACTTCCTGCTGCACCAAGCCAACGCCTTCATGCTGCATTACCTCGGCCGAAAGCTTGGCATCGACGCGGCTCGCATCCCGGTGCATGTGGACGGTATCGGCAACACCGGGCCGTCATCGATCCCTGTACTACTGTCGGCCAGCCCGGATGCCGAACGCCTGCGCCAGGACAACCTGGTGGCTTGTGGCTTTGGCGTCGGCCTTTCGGTTGGCCTGGCGCATTTGTCGCTGCGCGACACCCTGCTGATTCCCCCCGTCACCCTGACGACTTCACTCTGACAAGGACAACACCCATGACTACTCAGGCAATCTGGTTCGACTTCGGCGGCGTACTCTCCCCCTCTATCGCTGAGTTGTACCGAGTCTATGAAGGCAAGACCGGCATCAACCGCCAGCAGATGGAAGCGGCCATGCACGAAGTCGCACGTCCACTGGGCGTGCAGTTCCAGGCCCCCATTGAGCTTGCCCTGATGACCCAGGTGGAATGGGGGCAGGCAATGAGCGCCGCGCTGCGCAAGTTGTATCCCGGCATCGACCTCAGCCGCTGCGATTTCGACAACCACGGCGAGCAGTGGTTTGCCGACCATGAGGTCAACCCGCACATGTTCGAACTGTTCCACGAGGTCAAGGCGGCCGGGGTAAAGGCGGCCATCCTCACCAACAATACCGTTGAGTGGGAAACGTCGTGGCGGCGCATGGTCGGCCTGGACGACGTCACGGACGGCATCATCGATTCGTGCAAGGTCGGCCTGCGCAAGCCCGACCCACGCATCTTCGCGCTGGCTGCCCGCGAGCTGGGTGTAGACGACCACGGCTGTGTACTGATCGACGACGTCGAGGAGAACTGTGAGGCGGCCCGCGCCGCCGGCTGGCAGGCGATTCACTTCCAGGACAGCCTCGAAGTGTGCGACGCCGTGCGCGCGCTGCTTTATCCATCCCGTTGACACGTGGCAGGCCCGACATGACGACCCACAGCTTCCCCTTTGTGATGGACATCCCCAACCTGGATGCCGCGCCTTATTACCACGTGCTCGACAGCGACCAGCCACTGCAGCAGATCCGCTTGCCAAGCGGCCACGTCGCCACACACCTGACCCGCTACGACGATTGCCGTAGCTTCCTGGCCGACCCGAGTATCAGCCGCACCCTGTGCAACGTCGAAGGTGGCCCGACCTTCCTTCCAGGCCCGACCCAGCCGGAGCTGCTGCTGAACCTCGACAACCCGGCACACATGCGCTCGCGTGCCACTGTGGCCCGAGCCTTCAGCAAGCGCGGGGTGGAAAGCCTGCGCGAGCATGTACGAACCACCACCCGGCGCAACGTCCAGCGCATGCGTGACGGCGAGCTGGCACCGGACTTGTTCGCCTCGGTGTTACAGGACCTGACCTCCTCCACCGTGTGCCACATCCTCGGGATCCCGCTGCAGGACCGCGAACTGTTCCGCCCCTGGAGCCAGATCATCCAGTCGGCGCCGCCGGACGATATCCCGGGTATCGAAGTAGCGGTCAAGGCTAGCTTCGATTACCTGATGGACTTCGTGCGTGGCACCCGCCACGCCGAACCGGACGGGTTCATCCGGCAGTACGTCGACCAGCGTGCGAGCATGGACGACCCACTCACCGACGAGGAATTCGTCGGCGTGCTGCTGGGCATTCTGCTAGGTGGCGATCACAACGCCCTGAGCGTGATGACCAAATCGGTCTACACGCTTCTGTGCGCCCCCGCGCTGTGGACGCACGCCCAGCGTAACCGGGAGCAGTTGCCGGCACTGATCGAGGAGCTGATCCGGGTTATCCCGATCGGCAAGCTGTCGGCTTTCCCGCGCATCACCACTCAGGCAGTGAGTACCAGCCGTGGTGAGATTCCGGAAGGCACCTGCGTGTATGCCAATGTGTTCCTGGCCAACCGCGACCCGGCCGTGTTCAGCGAGCCGCTGCGGATCAACCCACTGCGTGAGGACAAGGCCGCACACATCCAGTTCGGCCATGGCATCCACAGTTGCATGGGCCCGGCCCTGGCCCGGCTGGAAATCGGCATCGTACTCGAGACGCTGATCGAACAGTTGCCCGACATGCAGCTGGACCGCGCGCCGAAATCGCTGGCCTGGATCAACGGCACCGTGCTGCGCCGTCCCAACGAACTTCCGGTGCGTTTCTGAGCGAAGCCTTACAAAAGGGAATTTCTGATGACTCTCAAGCCTCTGATCGACCAGCTCGACGGCTTTGCCGATACACCATTTCTCAACACCGAGCAGCAAAGCCATAGCTATGCCGAACTCAAGGCCGAGGTACTGCGCCAGCTCGAACACCTGCGGGCCCAAGGTGTCGCGGCGCAGACCACGGTATTCGTCCAGGGCGATTTTTCGTTCCGTGGCATCGCGCTGTTCCTGGCGCTGTACCAGAACGGCAACGTAATCGCGCTGAACACCGCCAGCAACGAGCAGGAAGTGCAGAACAAGCTTGCCGCCGCTCAAGCCGAGTACCAGATCGATGCCGACAGCGGCGAGGTCACCCGGCACACTCCGCAGGGCGAGGACAATGCTCTGGTGGCCAAGCTCAAGGGGCTCGGGCATGCGGGCCTGATCCTGTTCAGCAGCGGTACTACAGGGCAGCCCAAGGCCATGTTGCACGACCTCGATCGGCTGGTGGCCAGCTACCAGAACAAGCGCTCTCGGCGCCTGAGCATTTTCCTGTTCCTGCTGTTCGACCATATTGGCGGCATCAACACCTTGCTCAACATCCTGACCATCGGCGGCACGGCAACCATTGCCGCCACCAAGAGCCCGGACATCGTCGCCCGGTTGATCGCCGATCACCGGATCACGGTGCTGCCGACCTCGCCGACCTTCCTCAATCTGATGCTCATCAACAATGTCTTCGGGCGCTACGACCTGGGGGCCCTGCGCATGATTACCTACGGCACCGAGCCGATGCCCGAAAGCCTGCTGGGGGCCTTGCGCGAGAAACTGCCCAAGGTGAAATTCCTGCAAACCTTCGGCACCAGCGAAACCGGTATCATGAACACCAGCTCGCAGTCCTCCGACAGCCTGTTCATGCGCTTCCAGGAAGGCGATACCGAGTACCGTGTGGTCGACGGCGAACTGTGGCTGCGCAGCGCTACCCAGGTGATGGGCTACCTCAACCACAGCATGGACAGCTTCACCGATGACGGCTGGTTCAAGACCGGCGACCTGGTCGAAGTCAATGCTGATGGCTACCTGAAGATCCTTGGCCGCAGCAAGGAGATCATCAATGTCGGTGGCGAGAAGGTGTACCCCGCCGAGGTCGAATCGGTGCTGATGCAGCACCCGCGCATCAAGGACTGCAAGGCCTATGGCGAGCGCAACGGCCTGACCGGGCAGTTCGTCGCCGCCGAGGTGGTACTCGATGGCGACTATGGCGATGCCACCGCCGAGGTCCTGCGGGCTATACGCCAGTACAGCCGCGAACGCATGGACAGCTACAAAGTGCCGGTCCGGCTCAAGGTGGTCGAGGCTATCCGTTACTCGGCGCGCTTCAAGAAGCTGTTGATTGCCTGACCTGCGTGATGCAACGCCAGCTGGTTTGCTCAGCTGGCGTTGGTCATCAGGTCAGTCTCGCCCAAGAAGTCGATGAAGGCGCGTGTTTTGGGTGACAGCAGCCTGGTCGGCGACCAGACGATCCAGAAGTCACCCGGCAGACTCAGTTCACGCATGACCAGAGTCAACTCGTTACTGGCGATGTACTCCTGGATCACAAAGTCGGGAAGGTAGGCCACGCCCATGGCATTTCGGCAGGCCGCCAGCACCGCCTCGACACTGTTCATGACCATCGCCGTTTCTACCTGCACTTGAACCCGCTCGCCCTGCGCCTGCAACGTCCATGGCTGCAGCTTGCCGCTCGACGGCAGCTTGTAGCCGATACCCCGATAGCTGCTCAGGTCCTGAAGGGTGCGGGCGACGCCATAGCGCTGCAGGTATTCGGGTGCCGCGCATAGCACGAAGCGGAAGGTGCAGATCTTGCGGGCGGCCAGGCTCGAGTCCGGCAGCGCACCGCTACGGATTACCGCGTCAAAACCTTCTTCCACCACATCGACCATCCGGTCGCTGAAGTCCAGGTCCAGTTCTATTTCGGGATAGCGCCGGTAGAATTCGCGCATGCTTCCGGAAATCAGACGGTAGCCTACTGCCGGCAGGCTAACCCGTAGCACGCCCTTGGGCCTTTGCTTGGAGTTGGCCAAGGCCGCCTCGGCGTCCTGCAATTGCTGCAGCAGGGTGCGGCAACGGGCGAAGAAGTCCAGCCCCTCGCTGGTCAGGCTGATCTGTCGGGTGCTGCGATGGAACAAACGCACGCCAAGGCGCTCCTCCAGGCGGCTAACGCTCTTGCCCACGGCAGAGGAGGAAATACCCAAACCACGCCCCGCCAAGGTGAAGCTCTGCGACTCAGCCGCACGTACAAACGCGATCAAACCGCTCAAGCTGTCCTTCGACACCATCTAGATCAGATCCTTCTCAATCTAAAGCACTAAGTAAAACACCTAACCGGGCCAAAAGGATATCGCTCAGTTTTGACAGTTATACGCTGTGCCAGCGTTGCTCTGGTTGTTAACCGGGAGCATTTTGCCATACGCTGGAAATGGCAATAAGCCACCACCTGGCCAAGCAAGGAGTAGCCTGATGAAAATCGTTTCGCTGTTGATCGCTGCAGTCCTTTCGTTCTCATCGGTAGGCGCTTTTGCGCACAGTGGCGGTACTGACGCCCGGGGCTGCCACACCAATCACAAGACCGGTGACCATCACTGCCATTGAAATAGCTGAGCCTTGGCGTTCCTGCCCCTGGGACGCCAACGCTTCAGTGGCCTGTTAGACGCCATCTTCGCGCTCAACGTATCGTTCCCGATGGCCGCGCTGGCCGCTGCCCTCATTGGCTATGCGGGCGGACGATTGCTGCCGATCGTGTCCAGGAAGTGGTGTAACTGAACCAGCCGAAGGGTGATATCTCGTCCGCCATTCATCGATGATCTCGCCTAACGCTCAGGGGCCTGGCCGTTTCGCTCCATGACCTTCCCACACTGCTCACTGGCCAGACGGCTGATGATCCGGATCGCCTGATGGATATCGGCAGTGTTGCGAAAGCTCAGGCGAGGGTTGTGTTCGCATTCCAGCATTTCGTCGTGCTCGAGGGACTGGCGCGGTCCTTGTGGGAGCAACTGTCTTGCTCAATTTCTAAAGCTGGCGCGCCCCCTGTGGGAGCGGGCTTGCCCGCGAACATGGGCGAAGCCCGTGCCATCCACCACGAGGCCTTTAGCAGAGGGCCAGCCGCAAGGGTGATATCTGGCCCGCCGCTCATCAATGATCCTGCCTAACTAACAGGGTCCTGGCCGTTTCGCTCCATCACCTTCCCACACTGCTCACTGGCCAAACGGCTGATGATCCGGATCGCCTGATGGATACCGGCCGTGTTACGAAAACTCAGGTGTGGGTTGTGTTCGCACTCCAGCATTTCGTCGTGCTGAACCAGGGCTTCGCCTAGCAATTCGAGGGTCCAGGCGTAGCTTTGGATGGTGGATAGGCGTTCTTGGTCAGTCATGGCGTGCCTCCGTTGTTGCAGAGACGGAGCGAGATTGAGTGAAGGTGAAATCGCTGAGGGCCGCCGAGGAGCGACGGAGGGGAACGGATACGAGGATGCTGGATGGCATTGAGATAAGCATGCATGACACTCCAAGTTTTGGTTGGAGCTGCCACGATCCTTCCTACGGGATTGGGTGGCAGCTGTGCATGGGGTAGGAATACCGGGAAACTTGGAAACCCGGCCAGGCCGAAGCCTGCCCACACACAGCCGCCATGACACAGCATGGCAGGCACAAAAAAAGCGCCAGCTGTGGTGCAGGGGCGCCTAGTGCGTGCGCCAAGTTTACCAACGGGTTCCTACGCCCGGTCACGGAATTTTCCGCGACGGAGGAAATTTAGCCTCACACGTCTCGGCTGGGCAAGTGTAAAAGTTGTAGGAAACGTCTCTGAATAACGTGCGAACAGCGCCGAAATCCGTATTTAAGGCCAAATACAATCATCTGCATCCAAACCCCCATTTAGACTTCGAATGCAGCGACATAGGCTCAGGTGAGATCGCCAAGGTGGGATGAGGTGCACGATAGGAACATTGAAAGTGCTGCCAGGGCAGTTGAGCTAGAGTTTGGTGACACAGGGACTGACGGGGGTTCACCGTGGAGTCGAAACGGATAGCACTGCTGATTGACTGCGACAATGTGAGCCATGCCTCCATCGGGGGCGTGCTCGATGAGCTGGCCAAGTACGGCCTGGTCAACATCAGGCATGCACACGGGAACTGGAGTTCTCCCCTCCTCGCAGGCTGGGTCGAGAAGATCCACCCGTTCGCCATCCGCCCCATGCAGCAATTCGCTTTCACCAAGGGCAAGAATGCTACTGACTCAGCGATGATCATTGATGCGATGGATTTGCTATACAGCAAAAACGTCGATGCCTTTGCGCTCATGACAAGCGACAGCGATTTCACACCGTTGGTGCTTCGGCTGCTGGAAAGCGGCTTGCCGGTCTATGGCTTTGGGGAGAAGAAAACACCGAAGCCTTTTGTAGATGCGTGCTCGCAGTTCATCTACACAGAGAACCTGCTTGGCGATGATCAGGATAAAGCTGTTGAAGGAGAAGCGTCGAAATGCAGTAAACGCACCCGAAACGAGCTTCGCAGTGACACGGCACTAGTGCGCCTGCTGAGAACAGCAGCAGAGAAGACCGCCGATGATACAGGCTGGTCGCGCCTCAGCCAGGTCGGTAATTTTATCCGCAACAACAGTTCGTTTTCAGCCGTGAACTACGGGCATCGGACCCTTAGCGATCTCATCCGAACCTCAGAGTTGTTCGAGATCGATATGCGGCAAGGTGGAACGGCGATGTTCATCAAAGCGGCTCGGAAAGCAAACCCGGTAATGCATTCCCAAACTGAGATATCCATCTCATGAATCCGTGCTTCGGCTGCGGAGACAGGAATCGTATCAACACGAAACGCTCTGAATTCAATGGGTATTATTCTTTATGGTACAACTCTTTATCTCTAAAATTATCCTCAGCCTGTTTCCAGGCTCCCGGCCGCCGTGAAAATGCCTGACAGGATGATGGGAGGTGCTGAGGGGTTCTGCCATCCATTCGCCAAAGTCAGCCACTGGCTCTTCTGGGGGATGGCAGCTATCGACTCAGGCTGTGTGAAACCTCAGCTGAATTTCCAGGATCGCGGTCCTACACGGAATCTGGAAAAGCTTGGCTGCTCAACTAACCCAGAACACTCGTAGAAGCACGATTTTTAGGTTGTTTATTGAACAGCTCTATTACTCGGAGGATTTTCACACAGCCTGGACCCCTAGCGGTCGTTGGCGGTGAAGGCGCTAGCTCATTGGGTGGATTGAAAAGAGCAAAAAGATTTTAACCGTTTAACAATCCAGCGTTATGTCACTTCCGGGTACTGCTGCGCACAGGGATGCATAGCCAGCTTTCGTTATCGGAAAGTCAGTGAGAGCCTGAATTTCTCCGTCCAACACCGCGCACCCGCAGGTTTGGCATAAACCGGCACGACAATGGGCCGGAAGTACGAGCCCTTTGGCTTCTGCGAAGCTGAGGAGAGGGCCATCCGATGGATGCCAAGTCGCCGAAATGCCTGACCTGCTGAAAGTGACCTTGTATGGACCACACTCAGGAATTTTGCGCATCTCAACTGGACTGTCGGGGGTTGCGAAGGTGTCCATGTGCAGCCGATCGGCAGCGTCTGCCTGAATCACGCTGTTCTGTATCTGGCCCTGAAAACCTTCAGGCCCGCAAACATGGATTGCAGCTCCACTATTGGCAGCATCGGTGACCAACGCGGTGATGTCCGGCCTGCGTTGGATCGCGCCTTCTATTCCATTCTTCCCCTGAGTCACATGCAAAGCGATAGTACCTTTGCTTAGCCGCCCCACCAGCGTACTAACCTCATTCCACAGGGCTAGATCATCGCTGTATCTCACGGTGTGCACAACACGTACAGGATGCGGGTAGTTAGCTTCCGCGAGCGCTTTCAGCTTGGTGATCGTCGGGGTTATACCTATTCCCGCTGTAAGAAAGAGATTAGCTGGAGCGTCGAAACTGAAGGTATCTGGGCCTGAGGGGCCTGTCAGATGTATACGCTGCCCTACTTCTAAAGCATGTATAGCTTGGGAGCCGGCACCACTCCCCTGTTTCACCGTGATCCGTAGCCGATCACCCTCAATGCCTGAGACGGTGTAGCGGCGCCACGTGCCATCCTCTGTCAGGTGATGAACAGCAACATGCTGCCCAGCCACAAAGCTATCCAGCGAGCCAAGCACGGCCAGGGGATCTCGGAGCCATACTGAGCGAATGCCCGATGCTTCCTGAGAAATCTCAACGACTTCTGCAGGACGCGGCCAGGAAACCAACGCAGGTGCTCTTGGAACCTTGGCAGCTATTGCCAGCCTTTCGGTGTAATGCGCCTGCGTCGCTGAAATTCTATCCTTAGGTAATAGCGTTCCTGCTTGCTCGACCTGTGCATAGACACCGCAATACATGTGACCGAAATGTCGGTTCAGTTGGGCGGGAATGTTCATGTCCAAGTCGCCCGTCTGCGGGTTTACCGACGTCGCTCGGCAGCGCTTGATTGGCCGGACAATCGAGAGACGGGACTGACCAAAATCTACACCTTTGCCAAGCCATCCGAATTCCGAAAATGGTTCAGCATCGATATAGATGTTGCCTCGAAAACGCATGGGGTCGATCGTTACGCCCATTAGCGTAGCTAGTGCCTGTACTGTCCTCACATTGATAATGGACAGTGCCGAATCGTCAAAGTCCCAATGGCCGAGACAATCGTTTCGATGAACAACGCGTGCTTGCACACCAAAAAATTCGGCCAGTAGTTCTGGATCGGTCAACAAATCTCCACGAGGCACCGGCTGCCTTTCATAGAGCGTCGCTGCGCCCAGGCTTTTGCCAGGTAGAAAATGAACAAGCGCTGGATTTGTCGTGAGCTGTTGATACGGGGCGGCCCCAGCCGCCGTTCCACTTCGTGAAATGGCTACCGCACGGTCGCCTGGAAAACCTTTCCCGTATTCCAGCGAGACACTGTCCAGCTTTTCACCTTCAAAGCCCTTTATTGGATAGCGGAACAGCGAAACGACGTGAGCCATCTGACATGCCCTCTTCACAAATTCGTAGGAACCACTTGAAGCCCAGCGTGACCTGACGGGGCTGAATTGTTCGATACATGCAATGCCGATCACCCAGACGCTCGCCACTGATGCAAAAAAGCCACTGCCCGGAGGGGGCAGTGGCCGGGTCCGCACCGAACTCCGTCAGAACAGCGCGGATCAGGACGCAGGCGATTGCAACACCCGCGTCCCACCAGTCACGAAGCGTTGATCCAAATGGTCTTCAGCTCCGTATACTGATCATGGGCCCAGATGGACTTGTCCCGCCCACCGAAGCCAGACTCCTTGTAACCACCGAACGGCGTAGTCACATCCCCTTCGCCGAAGCAGTTGACCGTGACCACGCCCGCACGGATTTCACGCGACAGGCGCAGCGCATTGCGCAGGCTGCCGGTGTAGGCCGAAGCGGCTAGGCCGTAGACGGTATCGTTGGCCAACTCGATCGCCTCATCGATGGTCTCGAAGCTGGTCACGCTCAGCACCGGGCCAAAGATTTCCTCGACGAACAGCTTGTTACCGCGGCCAACGTTGTCGACGATGGTCGGTTGCACGAACACGCCTTCCTCGGTTTCGCCGCCCTGAACGATGCTGAGTTTCTGCTCGGCCGCGTATTCCAGGTACGACTTCACCTTTTCGAAGTGCGACTTGCTGACCATGGCGCCCAGGCGGTTGTCCGGGTCAAGCGGGTCGCCCAGCTTCCAGTCCTTCAGGTGCTTGGCGATCAGGCGCAGCAGTTCGTCTTTCACGTCCTTGTGGACGATCAGGCGCGACGAGGCCGAGCAGTTTTCGCCCATGTTCCAGAACGCACCGGCGGTGACGAACTGGGCCACCTCGTCGAGGTCTTCGCAGTCGTTCATGACCACGGCCGGGTTCTTGCCACCCAGCTCCAGGACAATGCGCTTGAGGTTGGACTCGGCGGCGTATTTCAGGAACAGGCGGCCGGTGTCGGTCGAACCGGTGAAGCTGACCATCGGGATGTCCATGTGGCGGCCAATGGCTTCGCCCACTTCACGGCCACCGCCAGGCACTAGGTTGAACACGCCCGCAGGAATGCCCGCCTCATGGGCCAGCTCGGCCACGCGCAGGGCGCTGAGGGTGGTTTCCTTGGCCGGCTTGACCACGATCGAGCAACCGGCGGCCAGCGACGGAGCGATCTTCCAGGCCAGCATCAGCAGCGGGAAGTTCCAAGGCAGCACCAGGCCGACCACGCCGATGGCTTCGCGCACGACCATGGTCACGGCAGCGTTGCCGGTCGGGGCAGTGGCGTCGTAGATCTTGTCGATCAGCTCAGCATGCCAGCGGATGGTGTGAATCGTTTCCGGCACGTCGACTGTCTGGCACTCGCTGACCGGCTTGCCGCTGTCCAGCGCTTCCAAGACCGCCAGCTCATGGGCGTTGTCTTCCAGCAGTTGGGCGAACTTCTGCAGCACGTGCTTACGGTCGTTCGGCTGCATCTTCGACCAGGTGCCTTCTTCGAACACGCGCTTGGCCGCGGCCACGGCGATGTTGACATCGTTGACGTCGCAGGCGGCGACTTCAGCCAGTTGCTTGCCGGTAGCCGGGTTGGTGGTGACAAACGTGCGGCCGGAGATGGCATCGCGGAACTCACCGTCGATGAACGCCTTGGTGCGCAGTTGCAGGTCGGCAGCGATGGCCGCGTATTGTGCCTTGCTCAGCAATTCAGCCATGTTCCAGTCTCCTTATTTGATCTGGGCGATGGTGGCTTTCAGTTCGGTGACCACACGCTTGAGTTCCTGCTTTTCGGCCTCGTCCAGGTCGTACAGCGGCTTGCGTACGCCACCGGTTTTCAGACCGTTCAGGGCAACGCCGTTCTTGATGGCCTGTACGAACTTGCCACCTTCGAGGAAGTCCATCAGCGGCATCATGGCGGCCATGATCTTGCGGCCTTTGTCGAAGTCCTTCTCGATCACGCAGGCTTCGTACAGGGCCACGTGCTCACGTGGGATGAAGTTCGAGCCGGCGCAAACCCAGCTCTTGGCACCCCAGGCGAAGAACTCCAGGGCCTGATCGTCCCAGCCGCACGAGAGCTGGATGTTCGGGCGCTTGATGGCCAGGCGGTGGAGCTGGGCCATGTCACCAGAGCTTTCCTTGATGGCAACAATGTTCTTCACATCAGCCACCGCGTCGAAGAACTCTTCACCCATGCTCACGCTCATGCGGCCTGGGTAGTTGTAGAGCATGATTGGCAGGCCGGCGGCGGCGTCGACTGCTTTGACGTGCAGTGCGATTTCCTGCTGGGTCGGCAACGCGTACGGCGGGGTACCGACCAGCAGCGCATCGGCCTTGATTTCCTTGGCGTGCTGGGCGAAAGCCACGGCGTCTTCGGTGCGAATGCCACCGGTACCAACGATCAGCGGCAAGCGACCATTGAGCACATCCTTGGCCTGGGCAGCCAGCTCGATGCGCTCTTGAGTGGTGTGGGCATAGTACTCACCCGTCGAGCCGCCGATGATCACGCCATGAATCTTCGATTCGACCAAGTACTCGAGCACCTCGGCGAAGGCCGCTTTGTCGATCGAGCCGTCCGCTGCCAGTGGAGTGATTGCCGGGGTGTAGATGCCTTCAAATTTCACGGTAGATTCTCCAAGGATACATTTGGTAGTGAAAGCCGCGACACAACGTGCCGCGGCGGCAGAGTTTCAGGTCAGGCGAGTGAGGCAGCCTGTTGCAGGTTCATCGATCGGGTTTCGGGTGCCAGCGCGAAGGAGAACGCCAGGCCTACGAAAGTCACTGCGGCGGCGGCATACATCGTTGCGCCGATTCCGTAGGTATCGAGGGCAATCGGGACCAACCAGGTACCGACCGCAGCGCCGACCCGCGACATGGAGGTGCCCACACCGACCGCGCCAGCGCGGATTTCGGTAGGGAAGAGTTCGTTGGGGTAAACAAGCTGCAGCACTTGGGCACCGCCGATAAACAGTGCATAGGCGCCGAACAAGGCCAGAATCAGCATTTCCGATCCGCTACTGAATGCGCCCAGGCCCAGCAACGCCAGCCCCGACCACAGGAAGCTGTGCAGCAGCGTGGTACGCCGTCCAAGCCCGTTGATCAGGCGTGTAGCAATGATGCAGCCGACTACGAACAGACAGGTGATGGCGACAGAGCCGATCGACGCCCACTCACCTTTGAGGTTGAGCGCGCCCAGAACCCTCGGGGCGAAGGCATAGACGGCGAATACCGGAATAACCGAGCACGTCCAGAACATGGTGACGAACAACATGCGCTTGCCATAGCCGGAGTGCAGCAGGCTGAGGAACGACAGTTTCCGTGTTTTAGGCTCTTCCGGCAGGTTGCGTAGAGAGAAATCATTGCCATACACACGCTTGATAATCTGCTCGGCCTCGGCGCTGCGGCCCTTGCTGATAAGCCAGCGTGGCGACTCAGGCGTACCAAGGCGCAACATGAACAACACGCTACCGACTATCGCTGCACTGGCCAGGACCATGCGCCAGGCATCATCGCCACCGTGATGAAGAATCGCTTCCCCAACCATGTAGGCCACAGCTGCGCCAGCGAACCACAGCACAGTGAGGGTGGCCAGGCGAGGCCCCCGATTCTTCTTGGGCAGGAACTCGACCAGCAGCGAAGTGGCCACCGGATATTCAATGCCGACTGCGATGCCAATGGCAAAACGCAGCAAGAACAGCGCAAGCGCCGACTCCACCCAGAACTGCGCGACTGAAGACAGAATGAACAGGGTCGGGCCGACGAAGAAAACGCGCTTGCGACCAAAGCGATCAGTCAACCAGCCGCCGAAGAAGCCACCGAAAAAAATACCGATCAGCGCCGAGGCCGCGATCATGCCCTGCCAGAAGCTGGACAGGCCAAGCCCGGCGGACATCTGCGCCATGGCCACGCCAACGATGCTAAGCACATAGCCGTCAACGAACGATCCGCCGCCAGAGCGTACCGTCAGAAACTGATGAAAACGATTAATAGGTACGTCTTCGATTGATACATTGGAATTTGTCATTGTTTTCTCCTGCCACGACCAAAGTGCAGCCTGTTTAAGGACGAACGGGTCCGCGAAGCTGAAAACCCTATTCAGCTCCGTCTCGTCGAAGTCCACTTCGCCCCTAAACAGCACGCAATAGAAACCGCAGGCCAAGCAAATTATTGCCCGGCAAATATCAATTAGTTATAGCGCTTTATATTAACTCAGCTTTCTTTTCCGGCGCGGTACTGTCCCCATTTCAGATTCAGGTTCAAACCCAGCGATACCAAGGGCGCCGGTGGGTTCGCGCACGGTCCTGGTGCCTGGCGAACAAAATCGATCAGTTCATTCTTCTCACCGGCCAGCCAGTCAGCCAAAAGTTTGCCGGTAGCGGTGCCGCGAGTAACACCCAAACCATTGCAGCAAAGGGCACCATAAACGTTAGGCGCCAACTCCCCAAAATACCCCATGTGATTTCGCGACATCGCCAGTGCACCGCCCCAGGTATATTCGAAGGGCATGTCTGGCAGCATCGGGAATCGACGTTCGAAGGCGTCACGATGACGAACCACGAAGCGTTCGAGGTATTTGCGATTGGCACGGCCGTCAGGGTTGAAACTGAAACTGTTACGGATCAACAAACGGTTGTCTGGCGTGCGACGCACAGTGGTGCCGAATGGATCAGCGGGAATGACGCCCCAGTATGGCTTGCCGCCTAACCTCGCCTGCTCCTCTTCGTTCATCGGACGGGTCAGGCTGGCATAAGTGAACACAGGCAACATGCGGCCTTTGAGGAAGCCGAAACTCATACCGAAAGCGTTGGTAGTGAGCACCAGCTTGTCAGCCGTGATCGAGCCATTGGCATGCTTGAGCACGGTCTTTGCGCCGTATTCGATATCAGTGATCGGCGTCTGCTCATACAGCGTGACATTCGGCGGCAGATTATCTGCCAACCCTTTTACCAACGCCGAGGGCTGAATAAGGGAAGTACCCGGAGTGAACAGGGCCTTGCGGTAGAAGTGGGTACCGATATGCTCTGGAAGCTGATCGGCGTCAATCATCTCGTAAGGCTGATCGAGCTTGTCCAAACCGCGCCGGTAGGCATCCAGGACGGCAATGCCGCGTGGCTCTACGGCAGCTTGGTACTTGCCGCAATGCTTCATCTGGCAATCGATCTGATAACGTTCCACCAGCTCCTTGAGGGATGACTGTCCGCTGAGATTGAGCTTCAGCGTGGTTCTGGCGATGGCGATGTCACCGATGTAGTCGTCGGCGCCGATGTCATGAGGCAGGTCGATGGCAAAACCAGCATTGCGTCCCGACGAACCGAACCCCACTTCCTGAGCTTCGAGCAGCACGACCTGGTCGTCCGGAAAATTCAACGCCAGCTGGCGTGCAGCGGCTAACCCGGTAAAGCCAGCGCCGACCACAACCCAACGTGCGGCGGTGTGCCCGTGGTGCGGAGCTTTGATCTGCCGTCCTTTGCTCAGGTGGTACCAACCACACGTGGTGTCGTCGGCGGGCAACGAGGTGATCTTTGTCATTTCAGGAACCAGATATTGTTGTTAGCGTCTGTTCCTCATCACGCCTCGCCATACCCGGCATCCTGCCGGATATTGGCGCGCGGTGAGCATTACTTCATAAGGCCAGTGCCACTTCCATCCCTTGGGGCGCCGCGTATTCGGCCATGCGGCGACGGGACAACTCGAAGTGCTCGCGCACAAGCTGTCCGGCAGTTTCAGGATCTCGACGCTCGATGGCCTCGATCATTTGATCGTGCTGCTGGCAGGCGAGCTCTAGGTCGCGCTGCATATCATCAGTGGTCGGATGTCGATAGAAGATCTTGCCCAGCCTTGTGTGGTCGATCAGAAGGCGCCGCAGGCTGGGCAACAAGTAGTCGTTATGCGCCATCCGGCCGATCTCCAGATGGAAGGCATCGTTGTAGAGCACACGGTTTTCTACATCACGCTGTTCAATGGCCTGACGGAACATCGCCTGAATGGCCTTGAGTCCCTCGATCTCACGCGTAGTTGCATGTGTAGCCGCCAACTGAGTGGTCGCTATGTAGATCAACGGCGCAGCCAAGAAAAAGCTATGCAAAGAATCGTGGTTCATCGCAGCCACGCGAGGCGCTCGATTAGCCTCCAATTCTATGTAGCCCTCAGCAGCGATCTGTCTCAGCAGCTCGCGAACCGGCGGGCGAGACAACCCAAACTCTTCACACAAGGCCAGCTCATCCACCACTGCGCCAGGTGCCAGCTCCATGCTCAGGATGCGTCGGCGCAAGGCATCAGCGAGGACGCCCTTGCGGTCCAGCGGCACTTCACCGATCAGTGGATGAGCCTCAGCGATTGCTTTCATGGCGGCTTTCTTGGTTTTCATGTTGTTCTGTCTACAATTTGTATAATGAATATAGGGGCCGTTAGACAATGTGTCTACTGGTTTTTCGACCATCGGTACAGCGTGATCATGATGGCTAAAAGCGCACATTTCTGTCCGCGACAATATCATGCCAACCCACGACCATAGCGATGCCCAACGCGCCCACCGCAAACCCGGATGTTCACTGGGCTCACGCGTATTCTTTTAAAATTATCTAGGTATACACAAAGAATACAATTGCGTTGACGGCGGTCTTGTCCCGTGCCAGTCTGCTTGAAACAGTGATCACTCCGGGTTTTCGTGAACGGTGGGGGGTTCCATGAGAGGCGGCAAAAATGAGCTGTACGAGGATCTGAAAGGCCAGATTCTGACCATGGAGCTCAGCCCCGACCAATTGCTGGACGAGCTGGGGCTAAGCGAACGATACGGGCTATCGCGTACCCCTGTCCGAGAGGTGTTTCGCCGCCTGGCGGGTGAAGGCTACCTGGACATACAGGAACATCGTGGCGCCCGAGTGGCACCGATGAACCACAACACCTTGCGTAACTTTTTCCTGGTGGCGCCCATGGTTTATGCCGCTATCGGTCGACTTGCTGTTCAAAACTACAAGCCCGCTCAACTGCGCGACCTGCATGCCACCCAGGAGCGCTTTCGCACGGCGAGCCAAGTTCGCGACCCTCGGGCGATGGTCGTTGAGAACAACCGCTTCCACGAGATCATGGGCGAGATGTCTGGCAACCCTTATCTCGAACCCAGTCTTGGTCGCCTGTTAATCGACCACGCACGTATCGGCCACACCTTCTTCCGCCCACGCAATAGTGACATGGAGCGCCACCTGTGCTTGGCCGTCGAGCATCACGACAGCTTCATTGAAGCTTTCAGCCGGCATGACGAAGGTGCCGTAGTCGATTTGGTGTTCGAACACTGGGAGCTTTCGCGCTGCAACATGCAGATGTTTATCGCCCCGCAAAGCCTGGTTGAAGACGTTGCACGCGATGTCAACAGCGGCTGACACGCGCTCGTAAGACCGTTTTGCAGTGCCCGCCATGGACGGACGATGACCGACCTGGGATGCACGCAGGTGAATTTCAACAAAAACAGGGCTTAACGCCCAGCCACCACAATGCAGGAGTGCAACATGAATCGTATCCGCAAGGCACTGTGCGCAATCGCGATGATCGGTTTAGGACTGTGTCAGGCCCATGCCGAAGAAAAGGTCATCAACATGGGCACCCTATCCTGGGAGGACCTCACGCCCATCACCGGTATCACCAAGAAAGTACTGGAGGACGCCGGCTACACCGTCAAGGTGACTTCGTTCTCGGAGTGGGGCATCGCTTACGCAGCCCTGAGCAAGGGTGACGTGCAGATCCTCGCCTCGCAGATCGACTACGTGGCCCAGGATTTCTGGAACCGTAACAAGAACCGGCTGGAAAAGATCTCGCCGGTTTCTCACGGGCTGTACCAGGCGATCGCGGTGCCCAAGTACGTGCCAATCGACTCGATTGAGCAGCTCAACGAAAACGCTGACAAGTTCGGCAACAAGATCGTCGGGATTGAACCCGGGTCGGGCTTGATGAGTGATGCCGCCAAAGCGGTCAAGGCTTATGACCTGAAACTCAACCTGCTCGAAGGCAGCACCGCAGCCATGACGGCGGCGCTGAAATCCGCAGTCGACCGCAAGGAATGGGTGGCCGTGACGCTCTGGGAGCCGACCTGGATGGCCCTCAAATACGACACCAAGTTCCTGAAGGATCCGAAAGGCGTGTTCGCTCCAGCGCAAGGCTACTACTGGATTGGTCAGAAAGGCTTCTCAGCGGAGAACCCACAAGCCCGGGAAGTCATCGCCAGCGTTTATGTACCCCTGGCGGACATCAGTGCGATCAACAGCGCAGTGAACGATGGCAAGACAATGGACCAGGCCGTGAAGGAATGGACCGACAGTCATGCTGATCTGCTCAAGCGCTGGGAAAACATCAAAAAATACTGACAGCAGCGTTTCACCTTGCCACTGCCGAACTTGAAACAAGAACACACCAGAAAAACTCTGGTTCGGGTGCACACATGAATACCAAGAATGTTGTTGAAACACTGGTCGATTGCCGCGGTGTCTGGAAGATCTTCGGCGACCGCGCGCCGGCCGCCATGCAGGCCTACCGCGAGCGCGGCCTGACAAAGACCCAAATTCTCCAGGATTATGGCTGCGTTGTAGGCGTCTCCAACGTCAATCTGCAGGTACGCCGTGGCGAGATCTTCTGCATCATGGGTCTCTCTGGCAGTGGCAAATCCACACTGATCCGGCTTCTCAATCGCCTGATCGTTCCTACAAGTGGCGAAATTCTGGTCAAGGGCCGCGACATCGCCCAACTGGACGCTGCCGCACTGCGGGAAGTACGTGCCAAGCATATCGGCATGGTGTTCCAGAGTGTCGCCTTGCTGCCACATCGCACTGTCTTGGAAAACGCAGCCTTCGGGCTGGAAGTGCAAGGCCTGTCCAAGGCCAAACGCCATGAGGTGGCCGGGCGCGCTTTGGCCAAGGTTGGCTTGAGCGATTGGGCCAACCGCTACCCCGCCGAACTCTCCGGCGGCATGCAACAGCGTGTCGGTCTTGCCCGGGCGATCGCTTCTGACCCGGAAGTGATCCTGATGGACGAGCCCTTCAGCGCCCTGGACCCGCTGATCCGTCGGCAGCTGCAGGACGAGTTCAGGGAACTGACCAAATCCTTGGGCAAATCCGCCGTGTTCATTACTCACGACCTGGAAGAGGCCATTCGCATCGGTGACCGTATCGCCATCATGAAAGATGGGGTGATCATCCAGGAAGGCACCGCCGAAGACATCGTGCTAAACCCGGCCGACGACTATGTAGCGGAGTTCGTCGCAGGGATCTCGCGCCTGCACTTGGTCAAAGCCCACTCCATCATGCAGCCGCTTGCCGAATACAGTGCCCGCCACCCGCACGAAAACCCCGAGCTCTTGCAATGTGCGGCCCCCGAAAGTGACCTGGATTCCCTTATCAACCTGTTGATTCGCTCAGGCCACGACGCCGTAGGCGTGCGCGAGAATGGAACATTGCTGGGAGTGATAAGCCAGCGTGACCTGCTGCGCGCTGTCCAAGGTGTCCGGGACGACGAATCCCATGCTCAGGCACGTACGTCTGTGGAGGGTCTCGTATGAACCCCGAAGACTTCGCTTCCGCCTTCGATGAACACGTCGACAATGCCTTGATGTGGCTGTCAGACAATGCCGCTGGCTTGTTCGACCTGTTCAACGACCTGCTGAAAGCTTTGTACCAGGCGGTCTATACGGTACTGGAAGTACCACCTTTTTATGCTGTGGCATTGCTGTTCGCCCTGCTGGCATGGCGCTTGGCAGGGTGGCGCTTTTCGCTGGGTACCTTTTTGGCGCTGCTGATGTGCGCGCTGATGGGATTGTGGCCGCAAACCATGAGCACCTTGGCTCTGGTGCTTACCGCTACCAGCCTTGCTCTGGTAATCGGTATTCCCTGCGGAGTAGCGGCCGGCCTGTCTCCAGCGGTGAATCGCATCTGTGAACCGGCCATGGACCTGGTTCAGACGTTACCGCCATACATCTATCTGCTGCCTGCCATCGCCTTGCTCGGCTACGGCACTGGCACAGCACTGGTGGCAACGGTCATCGTTGCCGTACCTCCAGTGCTACGGCTCACTGCGCTGGGCATCCGCATGACACCGAAAGCGTTTCTGGAACTGGGGAATGCAAGCGGCACAACCGGATGGCAACAATTCGTCAAAATCCGTTTGCCGTTCGCCATGCCAAGCATCATGACTGGTATCAACCAGAGCTTGATGATGGCCTTCGGCATGGTGGTCATCGCAGGGATTGTCGGTTCTGGAGGCCTTGGGGAAGTTATCTACAGCGCCATTCGGACATTGGACATCGCCCGCTCGATCAACGCAGCGATCGCGATCGTGGTCCTCACCCTGATCCTCGACCGGCTGGCACAGAGTGGCATCCGCACTGCCGAGGAGGCACGTCATGACGCTCACTGAAATGAACCTCTCCCCCGGCGCCTACCTCGCCCCCTTGTTCGACTGGCTGAACACCAACCTACATGGGCTGTTCGCCGTCATCAGCCGCTTCGTCGAGGCCATGCTAGGCGCGATCGAGGCGCTGCTGTTGCTACCACCGGCTTACGCCATGATTGCCGGTGTTTGCATTGTGACGGGGCTGTTGATCAACCTGCGCAGCGCAGGGCTTGCAGGCGTGCTACTGGGCTTTTGCTGGCTCAGTGGTTTCTGGACCGCTTCCATGCAGACCATCGCCTTGGTGTCCGTGGCTGTACTGATTGCGGTTGCCGTGGCCTTCCCGCTCGGCATCCTTGCAGCTCGGGTAAAACGTTTCGACAACGCCGTAAGTCCGCTGCTGAACGTGATGCAGACCGTCCCGCCATGGGTGTACCTCATCCCCGCAGTGATCATCTTCAGCCTGGGCAAAGTGCCGGCGATCATGGCGACGATCATTTATGGCATTCCGCCGATGCTGCGCCTGACCACGCTAGGCTTCCGCCAGGTACCCAAAGACCTGCTGGAACTCGGCCAGGCTACCGGTGCAAAACCCAGCACCATCTTGTTCAAGATCGAGCTTCCCAGTGCCATGCCTACCCTGCTAGTTGGCCTCAACCAGTGCATCCTCATGTCGCTGGCCATGGTCGTACTGGCCGGGTTGGTCGGTGCAGGCGGCCTGGGCGCCGAAGTTACCCGCGGCCTGACGCGCATGGAAATGGGGCTAGGCCTACGTGCGGGCTTGGCTATCGTCGCCGTGGCTCTATTGCTCGACCGGCTCTCACGAGGGCTGCTCAGCCGTCGGGCTGGGCCGCAACTTCAGTAAGCCCGGGAAAACACGGCGGGCCGTTCTGGCCCGCCACAACTTTTTGCATGATCAAAGAGAAACACCGTTGCGTCCGACTCGTAGCTTCAGCAATGCCCTGAATGGGCACAATTCGCGTTTCACCCACTCGGTCGAACAGCCCACCCATCAACAGACGCGCGTGGGCTTTCTCTTGCTCGAGCACTTCTCGCTGTTGGCGTTTACTCAGGCCCTGGACACTCTGGTTACTGCCAATCTGATTCAGCCAGAAACCTGTGTGAGTACCACCTTCAGCTTGGACGGCCAGTCAGTAATCAGTGACCTGGGTATCGATATCTCTCCAGCAGCATCATGGGAGAAAAGCCTCAAGCTACCCTTGGATTTGCTGGTGATTTGCGGTGGCCTGCGTACCGCGCTGGTAGCTTCCGCTGACTTGAGCGCTTGTCTGCAGGGCCTGGCAAGAAAGGGAGTTGCATTGGCCGGACTGTGGAACGGCGCCTGGTTCCTGGGGCAATCGGGGTTGCTTGACGGCTACCGCTGCGCGGTTCATCCGGAGCACCGTGGGGCCGTAGCAGAAATCGCCCATCACAGTCACGTAAGCACAGACAGCTTCGTCGTCGACCGTGACCGCTTGAGCGCGGCGAGTCCTGCAGGCGCGTTCAACATGGTGCTTGAGTGGTTGGGACAAAGAAGAGGCACGGCGTTGACCGATGGCGTTACCGCTATCCTGGCTTTCGAGGCGTCCCGCTACCGGCGTACTGTCCCGGCCCCACACACCAACATCAGTGAGCCGCTACGTGAAGCGATCAGCCTGATGGCCGCGAATATCGAAGAGCCCCTGAGCCAGGATCAGATAGCCGAATACGTAGGTCGCTCGAAGCGCCAGATCGGACGCTTGTTCCAGCATCAGCTGGGGACTACTCCTGTGCGCTACTACCTGGAGCTACGCATCACCGAAAGCCGACGGCTGCTGCAGTATTCCGACCTGCCTCTGTTGGGCGTTGCCGTGGCGTGCGGGTTCGTCTCTGCAAGCCACTTCAGCAAGTGTTATGCGTCGTTCTTCGGGTACAGTCCTTCAAAAGAAAAACGCTTTACCTGCGTGAAAAGCATGCAGCGCGAACCCAGTTGACGTAGAGCCCGCGCGCAGACGTTCTGCAAACGGGCTTTCCATGTCACGCAGCTTCTGTCGTCGACAGCGGCATCACCTGCCCATGGCGCCGGCTGTTGATCACACCTATTACCAGGATCACCAAGGCCAAGCCGATGGTTAGCGATACCTCCAATCGATGTTGGGGCATCACGAACATCACGCCCAAGGCGAAAATGATGAAGCCAATCACCCCATAGGTAAGCCATGGGTAGAGCCACATCTTGAAGGCAGTAGCTTGGTTCTGCTTCTCCAGCACGGCTCGCATGCGTAGCTGTGAGAAAGCGATGGCGAGATATACCAGCAGAGCAATTGACCCCGAACTGGCCAACAGAAATGCAAACACCTCGGAAGGTGCGAAGTAGTTGATGATGGTGGTCACCATGCCAATCAGTGTGCTGCCTATCACGGCAGCCCGTGGTACACCGGCTCCCGAAGTACGGCCTACGGCAGCCGGTGCATCTCCGCGCTTGGCAAGAGAGAACAACATGCGCGAAGCGATGTAGATCGACGAGTTCAGGCAGCTGGCCACCGCCACTAACACCACAATGTCTACCATCAGCTTGGCATAGGGAATGTTCATGATCTCCAATGCCCGTTGATAGGAACCATGAAGTGGCAGCAGCGGATCATTCCATGGCACCACCGATATGATGATGAAGATGGAAAGCAGGTAGAACACGCTTATCCGCCAGATCACCGAGCGTGTCGCCTTGGCGATATTTCGGGCGGGGTCGGCAGATTCGGAAGCGGCAATAGTGACCGCTTCGGTGCCGAGGTAGCTGAACATGGTGGTGAGCAAGGCACCAATGATGGCCGTCCAGCCATTAGGCATGAAACCACCATGGGCGCTCATCAGACTTGCCAGACCGCTGACCTCGCGTGCCGGCAGTGCCCCTGCCAAAGCGAATCCGCCAAGTGCGATGAAGGCGACGATCGCGATCACCTTGAGCATTGCGAACCAGAATTCGAACTCACCGTACTTGGCCACGCTGAACAGGTTTGTGGCGGTGAGTAGCACTGTCATCGACAACGCGAAGCACCAGGGTTGAACCCCGGGAAACCAGTTGTTGAGCACGACGCCGGCAGCAATCGCCTCGATCGGAATCACCAGCACCCAGAACCACCAATACAGCCAGCCAATGGTGAAACCGGCCCAGTGCCCGATTGCACGATCTGCATAAGTGGAAAAGGAACCGGTGTCAGGACTCGCCACCGCCATCTCGCCTAGCATGCGCATTACCAGCACTACGAGAGCGCCAGCAAGCGCATAGGCAATGATCGCTGCCGGACCTGCCGCAGCGATCGCTTGTCCGGAACCTACGAATAAACCCGCGCCGATCACACCGGCAATCGACAACATAGTCACATGTCGAGGCTTGAATCCCTGCGCCAACTGATCGCTGGCTTTCCCAGACGTCGTCATAGTCATTATGGTCCCTGCTTTTGCTCTTGTTATGGGTAGGGTGCAGTGCCAGGGCACGTCACCGCCTAACCATAGAGAGCGAAAACAGGGCTCAATTGACTGGTTCGGACACCAAATGGAGTGAGCCGGACATATCCCTGGGCTACACAGCGTCAGTGGGAGGATGATTTGCAGCGGGCGCTCAGTACAGTGGCCAGCACCACCAGCGCTGCTCCAGCGCACATGCGCAGCGAAGGCTGTTCGCCAAACAGCCACCAAGCACAGGCGATGGCATACACCGGCTCCAGCGCGATGATCATCCCAGCCGTGCGCGCCTGCAGGCCATCCAGACTCTTGACGAAAAGAAATTGTGAAAGCCCGGTGCAGAAAATTCCCAGCAGCGCTAGGTTAACCCAGTCATCAGCCCGCAGGCTGGCGTCGGCGAGGTGGCTGAACGCAAATGGCACCATCAGCGCGGCCACCACCACGTTCTGCCAGAATGCGATCTGCAAGGCGTTCATACCCGACGTGTGGCGACGGTTAGCCACCGCCAGCAGAGCGAATGACAACCCCGAAGCCAATCCCCAGACCAAACCGACTGTGCCCTTGTCGAGCAGGTCGAACGAAGGAACCACCAACACCAGCCCGGCTGTCACGATCAGCAGCAGGACGCTTTCGGTTTTCCCGATTCGCTCACGAAACAGGAGCAAGTCTATGAGAGCGATGAACGCGGGGAAGCTGGCGAAGCCAAGAGTAGCCACTGCTACGCCCCCCACTTTCACAGCAATGAAGAACGTAACCCAGTGGGCGGCCAATAAGGTGCCAGTGAGGCCAATAACCGGTAAGTTGCGCCAGCTCAGGGCGTCCAACAAACGAGTGCCTTTGAGACCAGCAACAAAACCAAGGGCAATGAAGGCAAATGCTGCCCGGCCGAAAGTGATTACGCTGGCATCGGCGAGAATCAACGCCCCGAGGATACCAGTAAGCCCAAAGAGCACCGCAGCGACGTGTGCGCAGAGCAAAGCATTACGATGACCGGTGGAAACACCGGCGCTAGAAGCAGAAGTAGCGATCATGGCAGTCAAGTCTTCAATAAGCGCGCGAGCGCGTTCCGCGCGGCGCGGCGCGGCGTTAGATACGTAATAGGTTCTATTTTTATAGGAGTGCTACCGGATTGCCGGTGCAAGGGGCGCCGCAGCATTGGAGTTGTAAGACGAGGCTGCTTACTCGCGAAACTGCAACAGCTGGCCTGTGGCGCGAAGCGAGCCGTTATGTGAATTATTGATGGTGGATGGCTTGATCAACCCTTCGGGTAAGACAGGATCTTGTCAAAATAGGACATTATTTATGTCATACGCCGCCAGTGTGCGAGTCACCCAAATCGAGTGAGCACTGAAGAAACGGTTTTAGCCGCAAAGCAGGCGACGTGATGGGACCATTCGCTGGTAACGCGTCTTCTCAAGGTCACGACTTCCTTCGAAAACTGAGTAAATCAAGGGTCTCGCCAATGACCGCTTTGGATCGAAGCTATGCGGAAACACTGACGGTTCTTTGAAAAGCGCGAGCGTACGTGAAATCTGTAAAAGCTTGGCTATTCAGCTAACCCAGAATTCGCGTAGAAGCGCGAAATTTTGGTTGTTTTCTAACCAGCCGGATCGCGCCAAAGGTTTTCACACAGCCTGGGTCCAAAGCGGTCAGTCGTGAAAATCGATCAGATCTCAGCTTGGAATTTGAAGATCCACGGCTTTTCTAAACGACGAGCTAGCAGCCGCACCGTTAGCAGGTAGTAGTACCGAGTCACCGCGCATCGCCCAGCTACTCGGTGTTCAAGAAACCAAGCCACATGCTTCCTCTGCCAATTCCAAGGTGTCTCTATCTGCCAGCGTTCTGCGATTTCAGCTTGGATAAACATCGCCTGCCGCAAATGCCGTTGCCGCGTCGCGTGCGATCCAGTCAGCGCGCCGGCCAAGAACAATTCCATATCGAATGTCTTGCTCATGTGCGTCCTCCAATGTAGGCACCCACCACGTCGATTCGACCGTGCCCAAGCTCATAGCTGATTTGCCTCCGGGCCTCACGATCAAGGGTCCTATCTACCTGGCAAAAGTGGCCGTCATTGATAGGCGTGCGGTGTTGGGTGATTTGCTCATAGCGCTCACAAGCGTATGCCGCTCGTAGCTCATGGAATCCTCTGAGGTTGTGTGCATGCAGGATGGCCCGCGCAGGGCGAATGACTTCTTGCAGAACATTCAGATAGCTTTCGTGTGGCGCAATTAGGTTGTGGCTAACTGCAGGCGACACCTGCTGTGCGAACCTAAGCGCACCTCGAATATGGCCGTCCACCGCAATCCAACGTGGCGCTGAGGCACCGGCGCGGCCACCTTTGGTGCCGTCCTGAATGTTTATCCTGCCTAGGTCGTTAGCCTCGCGGCTTAGCCGCGGCAGGTCAGCCAAGATGGCCTCACGCAAGCGCATGCCGGTGGCTCGCGCCAGCAGAACAATCGCGGCGGCCCGCATTTGGTGTTGGCTGCAAAGCGCGTCGACTATTTGTTTAACCTGTTCGCGGTCTTGGCCCTGCGGCACAGTGTGGCGAATTCCGGTGCGCTGCATACCCAACGCCTTGCTCGGGCTTGGCAATTTCACACACTGATCACCGCGAAGCGCCGCCATGGTCCTGTTAACGCTGCATAACCGGTTTTGTGCGGTGCTGACAGCGAGGTCACCGCGCCTAACCACGTCGCGCAGGTACGCCGCATAGTCCGCCAATACCTTCCGATCAATTTGCCGCGCATCGTTGATACCCGGTCCCTGTTCGGAGCGGCACCACTTCACGAATGCCTGCCACCGATCACAGTGCGCCTTGACCGTGCCGTAGTGGCCGCCGCCGAACATGTCTTTCAGCGCCTGCGGCCCTGCGTAACTCAATTGCCTGCCGTAGCCGAAATTGCGGCCATCGCGTTTACCCACCAGTCCCATATCGCTCACCTCATCTTTCGATCTCCGATCCTCGCCCCACGTCATCCCGCCAAGAATGCTGAGTGTTATCAGGGATCAAGGCCCCTGCGACCTGTGGGGATGTCCTCTAACGCGGGACGGCGGCTCCTTACGACCAAGAGCAAGGGCATCTCATGATCTGGCCTCCTGAGCACCGTTACCGGTGGGCGGGTGGAGGCTGCATTGGCTGACGAGACCAGTGCCGCGAGATCCTGAGCCAAGTGCAAGCAGCAATGCGATGACCGGGGCACGCCTGACTGTCAGTCAGGTGCAGTCCATTCCCTGGGCTGCGGCACCATCATCTACATGGCTGTTGCTGGTGACATCGGCGTTTGTCACGCCGATTGTCACGAGTTGAGAAGCCGCAAAGCCAAGTGCAATGAGGGCTGCAGCAGTGTTAGAAGCGCCCGTCTCTTTCCAGGAGAAAGAGACGGGCGCAGGTTGGCGCAAGACTCGGCCAAGCGAATAGGTTGCTGCAGGACAGCGAGGTAAGGTGTGTCTGGCGCACGAGGGCCATATGTAGAAGAGCATCCATCACATGGGTAGTGACCGGGCGAGCTGCCGGATGCGAATCGCCCTTGGGTAGAACCACCGCAGGAGCGGCGTGACCTTGAAGGCTCTGTTTGGATGGACCCGCATGGAAAGCGGATCACCGAAATTTCAAAGCCGCGCGCTCACTCGACTGCGCCACGCCTTGCTCTTAGGCTAGAAACGTTTGCACCGGTCTCATTCGCGAACTCATGCGGCGAGATATGCTCCTGCCGGTTCGCTTCGAGGTAACGGCTCCACCAACTCATGATCATTCGCCGTTCCTCCAGGAACTCTGCCTTGTGGATGTACGCCTCCCGAACGTTGTTGCGCTCTCTGTGACTCATCTGCCGCTCAATAGCCGTCTCTGACCACAGCCCGGATTCGACCAAGGCACTGCAAGCCATGGACCGGAAGCCATGCCCGCAGATTTCGGTCTTGGTGTCGTAACCCATTTTCCGCAAAGCGCTGTTGACCGTGTTCTCGGACATTGGCTTCCACGAGCGGGCGTCACTGGTGAATACCAGATCGAAGTACCCCGTGATCGCATGAATTTGTTCGAGCAACGCCACCGCTTGCGGTGACAGAGGAACTAGGTGGATGTCGCCCGCCATCTTCGTTCCTCTGGTCGAATACGGTACGCCGTCCAACGCGGGCCGCGTGTCAGGTATCTCCCATATACCGCGTTTCAGGTCGAACTCACTCCAACGTGCGAAGCGCAATTCGCTGGAGCGTACGAATACATGCAGCGACAGCATGACTGTCAGCCGAGTGAGCGTGCGTCCTTTGTAGTGCTCGATGCGGTCCATCAACTCAGGCAGACGTGACAGCGGAAGTGCAGGTCGGTGCGTAACCCGTGGCGCGCTGATGAAGCCCTCAAGGTCATATGCAGGATTCACCGTGATCAGCCGCTGCCGCTTAGCCTCACGCATGATGCTCTGAAGGTAGTTTTGTACCCTTAAGGCCACATCAATCGTGCCGCGTTTCTTAATCACTTCCAGTGGCTGCATGAGGTCGAAGGTATCCAGATCAACAATGGCGCGTGCGCCTAGCAGCGGAAATACGTGAGTCTTCAAACGACTCAGCACGGTCCTCGAATGGCCAGGCGCCCACTTCACGGACATTTCCTTATGCCAGTCCAAGGCAACGCGTTCGAATGTGTGGCCTCTGACAACCGCCTCGACCTTGGCCTGCTGCTTGGACGCAATCGGATCTATGCCTTCAGCCAGGATCCGCTTAGTCTCCAGACGCTTCTGCCGAGCATCTGCAAGCCCGATGACGGGATAGTTACCAAACGAGGTCAGCCCCTCGCGCCCATCCGGTTTCACATACCGGAAGCGCCAGCCTTTTCGGCCATTGGGGTAAACGAGGAGGTAAAGACCGTCACCGTCGAAAAGCTTGTAGGGGCGGTCAGTAGGTTTGGCCGATCGGCATGCGGTGTCGGTCAGGGGAGCAGTAGTACGAGCCATAAGGGTAAACCCCTTTATCGAATCGACTTTATCCCAAACGTTACCCCTAAATCGGCTGGCAGCTGTCGGATTCCGACGGAGCGCCATAACGAAAAAACCCGCCAGAAGGCGGGTTTTACGGGGATTACAGAGATATTGGTAGCCTTCGCTGGAACCTGAACTGGTGCCGGAGACAGGAATCGAACCTGCGACCTTCGCGTTACGAGTGCGCTGCTCTACCGACTGAGCTACACCGGCGTGTAGCGCAACGTACCACTGCTCGCACCCGTTACGCAAACCCCTGTTTCCCCTGACTTATTGCCCTACCCTCAGGGCGCCTTGCACCCGTTCGGCGCCAGGTCTTCTTCAATGTCGGTCGTGCACGCCCAGCCGCTAGCCGAACGCGTCAGGGTCAGTGCCTTGCCCAGCACAGTCGCCGGCGCATCCACCAGCGTGCAAACGATGCTCCCAGTGCCATCCGCCGCCTTGCCGCTAGCCGTGATCGCACAGTGTGCCGTCGCCGGCTGGCCACCCAGCGCGGCCACATCCGCCACATCCTTGCCGTCATTCAACCGCAGGTCCATCGCCGTCTTCAGCGCGCTGATCTCCAGCAACCCGGCCGCGGCCTTGGAGCGTGACTGGTGGTTGGTGTACATCGGTAAGGCGATGGTCGCCAGAATGCCGATGATCGCGACGACGATCATCAGTTCGATCAGGGTGATACCGCGTTGCCCTTTCATGAACGTTTTCCTTTTTGATACGCGTACTCGTTGAGGTCAGGCTCGACCCCGGCTGGCAGCGGCGCAGTAGGCCTGAACAGACACCTTTTGTCACCCCTGCCTGCTTGGGCGTCGTCTTCGCTGAACTACTCTAGTGAGCATCACGGACGCGCGCCCTTGCATGGACGCGGCAAGCTGTTTCCAGGCTTGTCGCACGGGCAGGAAAAGGACCTTTGCATGACCCCATCCACACGCCTCTACACCTGGCACGGCACCGACGCCAACGGCACGCCGGTCAGCGGCCAAACACCCGGGCGCAGCCCGGCCTATGTGCGCGCCGGGCTGATCCGCCAGGGCATCAGGGTAGCCGGCTTGCGGCCTGCCGGCGGGCTGACGTGCAGTTTGCCGAAACGCCGGGAGAAAGCCGACCCGGCGGGGTTCAGCCGGCAGCTGGCGACCTTGCTCAAGGCCGGGGTGCCGCTGCTGCAGGCGTTCGAGGTGATGGGGCGCAGTGGCTGCGATGCGGCGCAGGCGGTGTTGCTGGAGAGACTGAAACAGGATGTGGCCGCGGGCCTGGGGCTGGCGGATGCGTTGCAGCGCCACCCGGGTTGGTTCGATGCGTTGTACTGCAACCTGGTGCGGGTGGGTGAGCAGTCCGGCACGCTCGACCGGCAGCTTGAACAGTTGGCAAGCATGCTGGAGCAGCGTCGGGTGCTGCACAAGAAAGTGCGCAAGGCGATGATCTACCCGCTGCTGTTGTTGCTGACCGGGCTGGGGGTGTCGGCGATCTTGTTGCTGGAGGTGATTCCGAAATTCGAGAGTATGTTCTCTGGCATGGACGCGGCGTTGCCGGCTTTCACCCAATGGGTGATCGACTTGTCCACAGGGCTGAGCCGGTTTGCGCCGCTGTTGCTGGTGATGGGCGTGGTACTGGGTTTTGCCATGCGCCAGCTCTACCGGCAGCACGCGCCAGCGCGCCTGTGGATATCTCGCCAAGTGCTGGGTTTGCCGGTGTTCGGCAAGCTGCTGGGGCAGGCGGCGCTGGCGCGGTTTGCGCGTAGCCTGGCAACGTCCTACGCCGCCGGGGTGCCGTTGTTGGATGCGCTGGGTACGGTGGCCAGGGTCAGTGGCGGCGACCTGCATGAGCAGGCGGTGTTGCGGCTGCGTCAGGGCATGGCCAATGGGCAGGGGCTGCACCAGGCGATGGCCGCTGAGCCGCTGTTTCCACCACTGTTGGTGCAACTGACGGCCATCGGGGAATCCAGTGGTACGCTGGACCAGATGCTGGAAAAAGCCGCCAGCCATTACGAGGAACAGGTCAGCCAGGCGCTGGACCAGTTGACCAGCCTGCTGGAGCCGGCCATCGTGCTGGTCCTGGGCCTGCTGGTGGGCGGCCTGGTGGTGGCGATGTACCTGCCGATCTTCCAGTTGGGTAGCTTGATCTGAACATGACTCTATGGACTTTACTGGCTGAGCAGCCGGCGTACTTCCTCACCCTGGCCGGCGTGCTCGGCCTGCTGGTGGGCAGCTTTCTCAATGTGCTGGTGTACCGCCTGCCGATCATGCTGGAGCGGCAATGGCAGCGTGAGGCCCAGGAGGTATTGGGGTTGCCGACCACGCCACACGAGCGTTTCGACCTGTGGCTACCCGCCTCGCGCTGCCCGCATTGCGCGCATCGGATTCGCGCGTGGGAGAACATTCCGGTCATCAGCTACCTGGCCTTGCGCGGGCGTTGCTCAGCCTGCAAAACCCGCATCAGCCCGCGCTACCCGTTGGTGGAGGTGGCCAGCGCGCTGCTGTCGCTGGTGGTGGCCTGGCGCTTTGGGGCTTCGCCCGAGGCCTTGCTGGCACTGCCGCTGACCTGGTGCCTGCTGGCCCTGAGCCTGATCGATGCCGAGCACCAGCTGCTGCCGGATGTGCTGGTGCTGCCAATGCTGTGGCTGGGGCTGATCGTCAACGCTTTCGGCCTCTACGTCCCGCTGACCAGTGCGCTGTGGGGCGCGGTGGCCGGCTACCTCAGCCTGTGGACGGTGTACTGGCTGTTCAAGCTGGTCACCGGCAAGGAGGGCATGGGCTATGGCGACTTCAAGCTGATGGCGCTGATCGGGGCCTGGGGTGGCTGGCAGGTGTTGCCGGTGACCCTGCTGCTGTCGTCGGTGGTGGGGGCGCTGGCGGGGCTGTGCCTGCTGCGTCTGCGCCGGCATGCCATGGGCACGGCGATCCCGTTCGGCCCTTATCTGGCGATTGCGGGGTGGATTGCCGTGCTCTGGGGTGATGAAATATACGCTTCATACACACAACTGCTTGGATTCTGATGACCACTGCGGCCTTTACCCCCTGGATTCTCGGCCTTACCGGCGGCATTGGTAGCGGCAAGAGCGCCGCTGCCGAGCGTTTCGTCGAGCTTGGCGTGCACCTGGTCGATGCCGACCAGGCGGCGCGCTGGGTGGTCGAGCCTGGCCGCCCGGCCCTGGCCAGCATCGTCGAGCGCTTCGGTGCCGGCGTGCTGCAGGCGGACGGCCAACTCGATCGTGCCGCCCTGCGCCAGCTGATCTTCGCCGACCCGGCGCAGCGCAAATGGCTGGAGCAATTGCTGCACCCGTTGATCGGGCAGGAAATTTTCAGCTACCTGGCCAAGGCGCAGTCGCCCTATGCGGTGTATGTGTCGCCGCTGCTGATTGAGTCGGGGCAGCACCAGAAAACCCAGCGGGTGCTGGTGATCGATGCGCCGCAGGAGCTGCAGGTGGCGCGTACCCTGGCGCGTGACAACACCAGCGCCGAGCAGGTGCAGGCCATTCTCAAGGCCCAGCTGGCCCGCGAGGAGCGCCTGCGCCATGCCGATGATGTGGTGGTCAATGACGGCGACCTGGCCGCGCTGCATGAGCAGATTGACCGCCTGCACCACTTTTACCTGACTTTACGAGGAGGCCAGCCATGAGCCAGCCATTGACCGTCGATTGCCCGACCTGTGGCGCACCTGTGGAATGGCACGAGAAAAGCCCGTTCCGGCCGTTCTGTTCGGACCGCTGCAAGCTGATCGACCTGGGGGCCTGGGCGGCGGAGGAGCACAAGATTCCGGGGGCGGAAGATTCCGAGGATGAACTGTATTCGGGGGACCTGGAGCCGCGGCATTGAGCCGATAACAAGGTGCCCTTCAGGGCCCTTTCGCGGGTGAACCCGCTCCCACAGGGACCTCACGGCCTTCAAGGCTTGTGCAGTACCTGTGGGAGCGGGTTTACCCGCGAAAGGGCCAGCACAGCCGCCACAAAATCACCGCTAATCCTCCTTCCACGGCGCCTGCAGATACCGCGTGCGGTTGAAGGTTTCCAGCCACTCCAGGCAAAACACTCCCACAGAGACCTCACGGCTTTCAAGGCTGGTGCAGCACCTGTGGGAGCGGGTTTACCCGCGAAAGGGCCAGCACAGCCGCCACAAAATCACCGCTCATCCTCCTTCCACGGTGCCTGCAGATACCGCGTGCGGTTGAAGGTTTCCAGCCACTCCAGGCAAAACACTCCCACAGAGACCTCACGGCTTTCAAGGCTGGTGCAGCACCTGTGGGAGCGGGTTTACCCGCGAAAGGGCCAGTACAGCCGCCACAAAATCACCGCTCATCCTCCTTCCACGGTGCCTGCAGATACCGCGTGCGGTTGAAGGTTTCCAGCCACTCCGGGCAAAACACCACCAGCGCACTGATCACCGTGCCGTTGATGAACGCTTCGGGGAACATCATCAGCCACAGGTAGCCGACAAAGTCGCTGAGCCACTCCGGCATGGCGAAGCGCCCGTCCAGCCACAACAGCCCCAGCCCGACCGACAGGCAGGCCAGCACCGTCAGTGCCGCCGGGAAGAACCCTGAACAGAAGATATACACAAACAGGTTTCGCGGCTGGGCGCGCTCGACCGCTATCGCGCACGCCTCGGCTATCAGCACCGGCAGGCCAACCAGCAACAAGCCATTCACCCCCAGCGCCGCCAGGTCCTGGCGCCCCAGCACCAGCAAGCCAAGCTGGGCCATGAACCCACCCAGCACCGCCAGTGGCCAGTCCAGCAACAGCGTGACCGCCGTCATGCCAATGAAGTGGTACGACACCCCGGTATCGAAATCGCGCCGCACCAGCCACAGCGCAAACAGGCAGAACACCGTGCCAAACAGCAGATGCTGGCGGCGCCGGTCAGTGAACAGCTCAACCCAGCCAACCCGGCTGACCGCCCAGACCAGCAACGGCACATAACCCAGCCAGCCAAGCGTAAGGGTGGTGCCGGACAACACCTGCGCGCTGATCACCTGACGAATACCCCTTGCAGCCATGTGGATAACGCGAGTCTACACCCATTCTCCGTTTCATTCGGTTGCGCTAGGCTAGCGCCTTCATACGATGCAGGAAGCATTGCTCATGCCGGAAGGAATCAACCTCGCCCTGCTGCTGGCAGCAGCCCTCAACGCCATCATCGGCGTACTTCACCTGGCCATCATCGCCGTCGGGCCGCGCTGGTACCGGTTGTTCGGCGCCGGTGAGCGCATGGCCGTGGCTGCCGAAAAGGGCCGCTGGTATCCGGGGCTGATCACGGCAGCCATCGCCTGCGTGCTGCTGGCCTGGTCGGCCTATGCGCTGTCAGCTGCCGGGGCCATCGGACGGCTGCCCTTGCTGCTGCCGGCCATCTGCCTGATCACCCTGGTGTACCTGATGCGTGGCCTGTTGGGGCCCCTGTTGCTGGCGGGCACCGGGCGTTCGCGGCGTTTCATTGTGGTCAGTTCGCTGATCTGCCTGGGGTTTGGCCTGGTGCATCTGCTTGGGGTGGTGCAGCAGTGGCCGGTGCTGAGCTGATTTCTGCGCACAAACAGCATCTTATCGTCATCGATTAGCGGCTAAGCTTGTCTGCATGGATGACTCAGACTACCTGCGCCTGCTTACCATCCAGGCGGAGCAAGCCAATGCCTTTCTCTCCAACGCCCGCAAGTGGGAGCGGGAGCGTTGGGTGTGCCAACGCCTGTTGCAGGGGCTGAACATCCCCTACCGCAGCGAGGACTTCACCCCGGCCGGGCAGGAACCACCAGACGTGCTGTTCCGCGACGCGGCTTTCGAGGTGTTTTTCGTGCTCGACGAGGGCCGCCGGCTCAACGATGAATGGCGCGAAGAACTGCAGCGCCGGCGCAGTGCGTTTTCCCTGGCGCAGCTGGTACGCCGCGAAGCGCGCCCGCGGCGCATCAGTGCCACCGAGCTGCTGGGGCGCCTGGCGCCGACCTTGCGCAAGAAGGCGCACAACTACCGGGAGCGCGGGCTGGAGCTGAACGAGCTGGACATCATTGCCTTCGCCAGCCTCAAGCGCGAAGTGCTCGACCTCAACACCCACTTCCCGCCGCCCACCGAATACCTGCGCCAGGGCTGGCGCTCGCTGTCGCTGGTGGGGCCGACCTTTGCCCGGGTGCTGTTCGCCCACCCCGACGCGCCGGACTTCCTGCGTGGCAACCTGGGCCGCAGCATTGTTTTCGATGTGGGCATCAGTCTTTGATCCACTGCAGCGAGTGTTTGCGATGGCGTACACTCGGCGCCAGAGATAGAAAGCCTTATCATTTGTTTCAAGCGCTTGCGTGAACGCTGTAGCGTTTACGCAGTCACAAACGTCTACCTGACGAGGCCCCACCATGACCAGCCGCCTGAATCCGGAAGATCAGCGTCGTGTCGATGAGTATCTGCGAGCCCCCCAGCACCAAGTCGAGCGCAGGCCCTTCCGGCCGTGGCTGCTCCTTGTGCTGGTGGTGGCCGTGACCATCGGGTTGGGTCTCATCAGCCGCCTGCTCAGTGGACTGGTGCTATGAGCTGCTTCGCGCTCGCCCTCCCCTCGTGCAGTTTGCGGCCGGCCCCCGGGGCCACGAATTCCGTAAACCTTATGAGATATCCCCATGACTCATCGCATCGTGATTGTCGGCGGCGGCGCCGGCGGCCTGGAACTGGCGACCCGCCTGGGTAAAAGCCTGGGCAAGCGCAAGCAGGCCGAAATCACCCTGGTCGACGCCAACCTCACGCACATCTGGAAACCGCTGCTGCACGAAGTGGCCGCCGGCTCGCTGAACTCCTCGGAAGACGAACTGAACTACGTGGCCCAGGCCAAGTGGAACCACTTCAACTTCCAGCTGGGGCGCATGAGCGGCCTGGACCGTGAAGGCAAACAGATTCAACTGGCCGCCACCCTCGATGAAGAGGGCCGCGAGCTGCTGCCTGCGCGCACCCTGGGCTACGACACCCTGGTCATTGCCGTGGGTTCCAACACCAACGACTTCGGCACCCTGGGCGCGGCGCAGCACTGCCTGTTCCTCGACACCCGCAAGCAGGCCGAGCGTTTCCACCAGCAGTTGCTCAACCACTACCTGCGTGCCCATGCCGGTGATGTGGCCAGCGAGAAAATCAGCGTGGCCATCGTCGGTGCCGGTGCCACCGGTGTGGAACTGGCAGCCGAACTGCACCACGCGGCGCACGAACTGGCGGCCTATGGCCTGGACCGCATCCAGCCCAAGGACATGCACATCACCATTATCGAGGCGGGCCCGCGCGTTTTGCCGGCGCTGCCAGAGCGCATCAGCGTACCGGTGCACAAGACCCTGGAAAAACTCGGGGTGAAGGTGATGACCAACGCCGCCGTCAGTGAAGTGACCGAGGATGGTCTGAAAACCAAAGACGGTGAAGTGATCCAGGCCAGCCTGAAGGTGTGGGCCGCAGGTATCCGTGCGCCGGGTTTCCTCAAGGACATCGATGGCCTGGAAACCAACCGCATCAACCAGCTGGTGGTGCGCCCTACCCTGCAGACCACCCGCGACGACAACATCTTTGCCTTCGGTGACTGCGCCGCCTGCCCGCAACCGGGTAGCGACCGCAACGTGCCGCCACGCGCCCAGGCGGCGCACCAGCAGGCTTCGATGCTGGCGCAGAGTTTGAAGGCGCGACTGGAGAACAAGCCGCTGCCGACCTATGAGTACAAGGACTACGGTTCGCTGGTGTCGCTGTCACGCTTCTCGGCGGTGGGCAACCTGATGGGTAACCTGATGGGCAGCGTGAAGCTTGAAGGGTGGCTGGCGCGGATGTTCTATGTGTCGCTGTACCGGATGCACCAGATGGCGTTGTACGGGTTCTTCCGCACGGCGTTGATGATGCTGGGTAGCAAGATTGGCCGGGGTACCGAGCCTAGGTTGAAGTTGCACTGACACTGAAGATTGCCGGGGGCGCTTTGCGCCCCTTTCGCGATACAAGGCCGCTCCCACAAACGACCGCGCGCAATGCAGGCTCACAATTCTGCCAGGCAAAAAAAAGGGCATCTCATTGGAGATGCCCTTTTTTTCATGGTGGGTCGTGTAGGATTCGAACCTACGACCAATTGGTTAAAAGCCAACTGCTCTACCAACTGAGCTAACGACCCGGAAATGGTCGGGGTGAGGGGATTCGAACTCCTGACATCCTGCTCCCAAAGCAGGCGCGCTACCGGACTGCGCTACACCCCGTGATACTTAAAGAAAAAGGGCATCTCGCTTGAGATGCCCTTTTTACATGGTGGGTCGTGTAGGATTCGAACCTACGACCAATTGGTTAAAAGCCAACTGCTCTACCAACTGAGCTAACGACCCGGAAAATGGTCGGGGTGAGGGGATTCGAACTCCTGACATCCTGCTCCCAAAGCAGGCGCGCTACCGGACTGCGCTACACCCCGAGATTGGCTCCGCGACCTGGACTCGAACCAGGGACCCAATGATTAACAGTCATTTGCTCTACCGACTGAGCTATCGCGGAACTGAACTTCGGTACATCTTTACAGCTTCGAAGCTTGTGTTAGCTTCGGTCTCTTTGGCTATCCGCTTTCGCGTTGCAGCTGCTGAGGCCGGCTATTCTACATTCTTCGTTTTGCTTGTCAACCACTTTTTTTCATTCAACTTACTGATTTGTAAGTTGTTTTGCGGTCACCGGTGTTGCTGGTGATTCGCTTAGTGCCTGACAACGCGGCGTATATTAGGGGCACTCGATTTTAGATGCAAGCAAAAATTTCAAAAATTTCAGCAAGTTATCCAGGAAGGCTGGAAAGACCCGGATTTGCTGGGGCTGTGCCGGCCTCTTCGCGGGTAAACCCGCTCCCACAGGTACTGCACAGGCCTTTGAGCGGTAGGTAATCCTGTGGGAGCGGGTTTACCCGCGAAGGGGCCGGCACAGGCAAAAAAAAGCCCCGCAGATGCGGGGCTCATGGTGCAACAAATCAGCCAAAGACGATTTCGTCGCCTTCCACCTTGGCGGTAATCGCCGTCCCCGGCATGAACTTGCCTGCCAGGATCAACTGCGCCAGCGGGTTTTCGATCCAGCGCTGGATCGCACGCTTCAGCGGCCGTGCGCCGTACACCGGGTCGTAACCCACGGCAATCAGCTTGTCCAACGCCTCCGGGCTCAGGCTCAGCGACAGTTCGCGCTCCAGCAGGCGGCTGCGCAGGCGGCCCAGCTGGATTTCGGTAATGCCGGCAATCTGCTCACGGCCCAGCGGCTCGAACACCACCACTTCGTCGATACGGTTGATGAACTCCGGACGGAAGTGCGAACCCACCGCATCCATCACCGCCGCACGCTGTGCCTCGCGGTCACCCACCAGTTCCTGGATCTGCGCCGAGCCCAGGTTGGAGGTCATCACGATCACGGTGTTGCGGAAGTCCACGGTGCGCCCGTGGCTGTCGGTCAGGCGGCCGTCTTCCAGCACCTGCAGCAGCACGTTGAACACATCCGGGTGGGCCTTCTCCACCTCGTCCAGCAGCACCACCGAGTATGGCTTGCGCCGTACCGCCTCGGTCAGGTAACCGCCCTCTTCATACCCGACATAGCCTGGTGGGGCGCCGATCAGGCGAGCCACGGAATGCTTCTCCATGAACTCGGACATGTCGATGCGCACCATCGCCTCTTCGGTGTCGAACAGGAACTCGGCCAGCGCCTTGCACAGCTCGGTCTTGCCCACCCCGGTCGGGCCAAGGAACATGAACGAACCACTCGGCCGGTTCGGGTCGGACAGCCCGGCACGCGAACGGCGCACGGCGTTGGCCACGGCGGTTACCGCCTCGCTCTGGCCGATCACGCGCTGGTGCAGCAGCTCTTCCATCTTCAGCAGCTTTTCACGCTCGCCTTCGAGCATCTTGGCCACCGGAATACCGGTCCACTTCGACACCACTTCGGCAATTTCTTCCTCGGTGACCTTGTTGCGCAGCAACTGGTTCTCGGTCTTGCCGTGCTGGTCGACCATCTGCAGGCTGCGCTCCAGGTCCGGGATCACCCCGTACTGCAGCTCGGCCATGCGGCTCAGGTCGCCTTTGCGACGGGCGGTTTCCAGCTCCTGGCGGGCCTGTTCGATCTTTTGCTGGATCTGCGCCGAGCCTTGCACCTCGGCCTTCTCGGAGGCCCAGATTTCTTCCAGGTCGGCGTATTCACGCTCCAGCCGCTCGATTTCCTCGGTCAGCTTCTCCAGGCGTTTTTTCGCCGCTTCGTCTTCTTCCTTCTTCAGCGCCTGCGATTCCACCTTCAGCTGGATCAGGCGACGGTCGAGGCGGTCGAGCACTTCCGGCTTGGAGTCGATCTCCATACGGATGCGGCTGGCCGCTTCGTCGATCAGGTCGATGGCCTTGTCCGGCAGCTGGCGGTCGGTGATGTAGCGGTGGCTGAGCTTGGCCGCAGCGATGATGGCGCCGTCGGTGATGGCCACCTTGTGGTGCACTTCATAGCGCTCTTTCAGGCCACGCAGGATGGCGATGGTATCTTCCTCGCTCGGCTCCTCGACCAGCACCTTCTGGAAGCGGCGCTCCAGGGCTGCGTCCTTCTCGATGAACTGGCGGTACTCGTTCAGCGTGGTGGCACCAACGCAGTGCAGCTCGCCACGGGCCAGGGCCGGCTTGAGCATGTTGCCGGCGTCCATGGCGCCCTCGCCTTTGCCGGCGCCGACCATGGTGTGCAGTTCGTCGATGAACAGGATGATCTGCCCTTCCTGCTTGGACAGCTCGTTCAGCAGGCCTTTGAGGCGTTCTTCGAACTCACCACGGTACTTGGCACCGGCAATCAGCGCGCCCATGTCCAGCGCCAGCAGGCGCTTGCCCTTCAGGCCGTCGGGCACTTCACCATTGATGATGCGCTGGGCCAGGCCTTCGGCGATGGCGGTTTTACCTACGCCTGGCTCACCGATCAGCACCGGGTTGTTCTTGGTACGGCGTTGCAGCACCTGCACGGTACGGCGGATTTCGTCGTCACGGCCGATCACCGGGTCCAGCTTGCCTTCTTCGGCACGCTTGGTCAGGTCGACGGTGTACTTGTCCAGCGCCTGGCGCGATTCCTCGGCATTGGCGTCGTTGACGGCCGCGCCGCCACGCAGGTTGTTGATGGCGTTTTCCAGGGCTTTCTTGCTCACGCCCTGGCCCAGCAACAGCTTGCCGAGCTTGCTGTTCTCGTCCATGGCGGCCAGCAGCACCAGCTCGCTGGAAATGAACTGGTCGCCCTTCTGCTGGGCCAGGCGGTCGGCCTGGTTGAGCAGGCGCGCCAGGTCCTGCGACATGTTCACGTCGCCGGTGGGGTTCTGGATTTTCGGCAGCTGGTCGAGTTCTTTCACCAGCGCCTGGCGCAGGCTGTTGATGTCGAAGCCCACCTGCATCAGCAGCGGCTTGATCGAACCGCCCTGCTGTTCGAGCAGTGCCTGCAACAGGTGCACGGGCTCGATGGCGGGGTGGTCCATGCCAACGGCCAGGGATTGGGCATCGGATAATGCAAGCTGCAGCTTGCTGGTCAAACGGTCTATTCGCATGGGGTACCTTCCTTTAAAGGGCAGGTCGGAGCGATGGACAGCGCCTGTTTATGAAGAAACCTGCCTGAGATGACTTTATAGATAAGGCTGATTCTGGAAGATTCAAGCGTAGCGGGGTTGACCGAAGTCAACCTGTTGGGTTGGCGCCGGGCCATTCGCGGGCGAACCCGCTCCCACAGGTCCTGCACCGCTCTCAAGGCCTGTGATTAGCCTGTGGGAGCGGGTTTACCCGCGAAGAGGCCGGTACAGGGCTAGCGCGGTTCCAGCCACACCAGGGAAGCAAAACGCCCACCCTGCGGGGTACGCCGATAGGAGAAGAACCGCTCATCGCTGACCGTGCACAAGCCACCGCCATGAACAGCAGTCACCCCACGCGCCGCCAAACGGATACGCGCCAGCTCATAGATGTCGGCCATCAGCTTGCCCGGCCGGGCACCATCGACAAACGCCCTGCCCGCCTCCGGGTGCACCGCCGTAAAGGCGTCACGCACTTCCAGCCCCACTTCGAACGCCTGCGGGCCAATCGCCGGCCCCAACCACACCAGCACCTCTTCGGGCGGCAGTGCCAGGCGATCCAGGGTGGCTTCCAGCACACCACCGGCCAGCCCACGCCAGCCAGCATGCGCCGCCGCCACGCGGGTACCGGCCCGGTCGCAGAACAGCACAGGCAGGCAATCGGCAGTCATCACGGTGCAGGCGATGCCAGGCTGGTCGGTCCAGCTGGCATCAGCCTCGGCCACCACGGCCGGATTGGCATCCGCCACCACCAGCCCGTGCACCTGCTTGAGCCAGGCCGGCTGGATGGCGAATTCGTCGCTCAGGCGACGGCGGTTCTCGGCCACCGCGGCAGGGTCGTCCCCTACATGGTCACCAAGGTTGAAGGTTTCATAGGGCGGCAGGCTGATACCGCCCTGGCGGGTGGTGACACAGGCGCGCACCGAGGCCGGAGCAGGCCAGTCGGGGAACAGCAGCGACTGCGTCAGGCCACTCATCCGATAAAGCTCTCGCGGTCCTGGTTCAGCAGCGACAGCAACCAGACGAAGTCATCCGGCAGCGGCGATTCCCACTTCATGACTTCACCGGTAATCGGGTGAGCCAATGCCAGGAAGCGTGCATGCAGTGCCTGGCGCGGGAAGGTTTTCACCGCCTCGACCATGGTCGGGCTGGCGGCCGGCGGAATGCGGAAGCGCCCGCCGTAGGTCTGGTCGCCGACCAACGGGAAGCCAACGTGAGCCATGTGCACGCGAATCTGGTGGGTACGGCCGGTTTCCAGCTTGACCCGCACGTGGGTGTGCGAGCGGAAGCGCTTGAGCACACGGTAGTGGCTGACCGCCGGCTTGCCGCCGTCAGTGACCGCCATGCGCTGGCGCATGCCGCCGTGGCGGCCGATCGGGGCATCGATCTTGCCGCCGGCAGTGACCACGCCAATCACGATGCACTCATAGATGCGGCTGACCTTGCGCGCCTGCATCTGCTCGACCAGCCGGGTCTGCGCCTGCAAGGTCTTGGCCACTACCATCAGGCCGGTGGTGTCCTTGTCCAGGCGGTGGACGATACCGGCGCGCGGTACGTTGACGATGTCAGGCACGTGGTGCAGCAGTGCATTGAGCAATGTCCCGCTGGCATGCCCGGCGGCCGGGTGCACAACCAGCCCGGCAGGCTTGTTGATCACCATGATATGGTCGTCTTCGTAGACGATATCCAGCTCGATATCTTCGGCGACCCACTCGCCCTGGGCCTCTTGCTCGGCCTCCAGGACAAGTTGCGAGCCACCATAGACGAGGTCTCGAGGGCGCACCACGGCACCATCGACCGTCAGGCGGCCTTCTTTGATCCACGAAGTCAGCCGGGAACGCGAGTACTCGGCGAACAATTGGGCGGCGACCTGGTCGAGGCGTTGACCGCCCAGTTCGGACGGCACCTCTGCGCTAAGTTGAATGATCTCGGACATGCTCGATTCGGCGGGCGCACAGCCTTTGGTTTCGGCTGCGAGCTTGTGGTTAAATACGACTTCTTTTGTCCCGGGGTTGGCCGGGGCGCTCATCATAACAGGACGGCACCGCCCAAGACAGCGGCCGTCAAAGGGACGCAAGCCGCCATGCAAGTGAAACACCTGCTGCTGATCGCCATCCTCGGGCTCACCGCGGCCTGTTCCTCCAATAAAGAAGTGATTGACGAGAACCTCAGCGAGGCCGAGCTGTACCAGCAGGCGCAAGCTGACCTGGACAATTCCAGCTACACCAGTGCCGTGAACAAGCTCAAGGCCCTGGAGTCGCGCTACCCGTTCGGCCGCTATGCCGACCAGGCGCAGCTCGAGCTGATCTACGCCAACTACAAGAACGCCGAGCCCGAGGCTGCCAAGTCGGCCGCCGAGCGCTTCATCCGCCTGCACCCGCAGCACCCGAACGTCGACTACGCCTACTACCTCAAGGGCCTGACCTCGTTCGACCAGGACCGTGGCCTGGTGGCGCGCTTCCTGCCGCTGGACATGACCAAGCGTGACCCGGGTGCCGCACGCGACTCGTACAACGAGTTCGCCCAGCTGACCAGCCGCTTCCCCAACAGCCGTTACGCGCCCGACGCCAAGCAGCGCATGATCTACCTGCGCAACCTGCTGGCCTCGTACGAAATCCATGTGGCCGACTACTACCTGAGCCGCCAGGCCTATGTAGCCGCTGCCAACCGTGGCCGCTACGTGGTGGAGAACTTCCAGGAAACCCCATCGGTCGGCGACGGCCTGGCGGTGATGGTCGAGGCGTACCAGAAGATGCACCTGGACGAACTGGCCGCCACCAGCCTGGAAACCCTCAAGCTCAACTACCCGGACCACCCGAGCCTGGTCGATGGCGAATTCCAGCCCAAGCAGACCGAGTCTGACGGCCGCGGCTGGCTGTCCAAGGCCACCCTGGGCCTGATCGAAACCGACACCCCGCTGCCGCCGGGCGAAACCCGCGCCAACCAGGACGTGGTCAAGCAGTTCCAGGACGCACGCGACGAGATGCCGCGTGAGCTGCTGCCGACAGACGAGAACGGTGACCCGATCGTGCCGGAAGGGCCGAAGGAAGCCGAGAAGGACCGCTCCTGGTTCAGCTACATGACCTTTGGTCTGTTCGACTGATACGCAGCGGTACATGAAAGGGAGGCCTTGGGCCTCCCTTTTTTATTGGCCGCGTCCTAGACTGTCGGCTTCTTCAACCGACAAGCTGGACACCATGGTTCGCCTACTTTTCTGGATCGCCCTGATCGCCGCCGCGTTCTGGCTGTGGCGCAAGTTCAAAGCCAGCCAACAGTCGCACCCCGAGGCCAAGCTGGATGCGCCGCTGAAGATGGTGCGCTGCGCCCATTGCGGCGTGCACCTGCCCAATGACCGTGCGCTGCAGCAGGGCAACGAGTGGTATTGCAGCCAGGCACACCTGCAGCAAGGGCCTGGCCGCCAAGACTGAATTCAGATCTCCACTGGCCTCTTCGCGGGTAAACCCGCTCCCACAGGGATTGCACAGTTTTCGAAACCTGTGATGTACCCGCGAAGAGGCCCTCAGCCCAGCCGCCCGGCTGGCGCATACGGCGCCGGGTCAATGATCGGCGCTGCCCCGGTAAGCAGGTCGGTAAACAGCTGACACGAAGCCGGCGCCAGCACCAGCCCGTTGCGGTAATGCCCGCAGTTCAGCCACAACCCCGCATGCCCCGGCACCGGCCCGATGTACGGAATACCTTCCGGCGAACCTGGCCGCAGCCCGGCCCAATGCGCCACCACCGTGGCCCCCTCAAGTTCAGGCAACAACTCCACCGCCGACGCCTTCAGGCTTTCCAGCGCCTCCTCGGTCGGGGTCTTGTCATAACCGGCATGCTCCAGCGTGCTACCCACCAGAATATGCCCGTCACGCCGCGGGATCGCATAGCGCCCCTTGGCCAACACCATGCTCGGCAGGAAGTCTTCGGCACACTTGAACAAAATCATCTGGCCCTTCACCGGCTCCACCGGCAGCTCAAGGCCAAGCGTGCGCAGCAGGTCGCCACTCCAGGCACCGGCACTGAGCACCACCTCATCCGCCGCCAGCACGCCGTCTGCCGTCTGCACACCGGTCACGCGACCGCCTTCCTGGACGAAGCCGGTAATCTGGCAGTGCTCACGCAAGGTCACGTTGGGCAACGCCAGCAATGCCGCCTTGAGCGACTTCACCAGGCGCGGGTTGCGCACGTTGGCCACGCCAGCCATGTAGATGGCCCGCTTGAAGCCCGGGCCCAGCACCGGCACCGCGTCATAGGCCGCCGAGATATCCACGGCACTCAGCGGCCGCTGCTCACGCTCGGCCCAGGCCAGCGCTTCGGCCTCGTCGTCCAGGTCGAGCCAGTAAAGGCCGGTGGTGTGCACTTCGGGGTCGACGCCGGTGCTGGCGAACAAGCGCTCGCCCAGCTGTGGATAAAAGTCTTGCGACCAGTGTGCCAAGGCGGTCACGGCCGGGCTGTAGCGCCACGGGTACAGCGGCGAGACGATGCCACCGCCGGCCCAGGACGATTCGCGGCCGACTTCACCCTGATCACACACCACCACCTGCCCGACCTTGGCCGCCAGGTTGAATGCCGTCAGCAGGCCGATCACCCCGCCGCCGACCACCACTACTTGCTTGCTCATCTGTCGATCCAACACCTGAAGTAAATCCGCGATGCACCGGGCATCATTCAACCTTCAGCTTCCCCAGCAGTGCTCGCTGCCGGCAACGGCCCCCGGATTGCGCTGCACGCCGGCCTGGTCGAGCTGGAAATCGCCACAGCGGTCCTGCGCCATCAGCCCGCTCGGCAGCCGCCGGGCGCGCAGCGTGAAGGTGTCGCTGTCGCGCCGGGCCTGCAGGCTGTAATAGCGGGTACCGTCGGGCAAGGCCGGGTCGCCCTCGGCGTATTGGCCAGTGCGCAGGCGGTGGCGCTCCAGGCGCAGGGCGGCATCATGCAGCAGGCCAACCACTTCGCTGCGCGCGGCTCGCCGTAGCTGGTCGCTGTAACTGGGGTAGGCAATGGCTGCCAGAATGCCGGTCACGGCCAGCACAATCAACAACTCGATCAGGCTCAAGCCTTGCTGCATGTCAGTCTCCTCGCAATCTTTGCCGCCAGGTGATGCGCCGGGTTGTGTCGCCGGCCACGGCGTAGACGGCTTCCAGTACATGGCGTGACTGGGTTTGCCGGCTGACGGCAGTTATCCGGAACAGGGTGACCTGCTGCCCTTCCGGCATGTGTGCGGCGCGAGTACTGGGTCCCAGGTTCTGTATATGGAAGTAACCGGATGCCGTGTGCTGCCACTGCCCCGGCAGATCATGCGGCCGGGTTGGCGGAAGGCACGCTGTGCATGGATCAGGGGATGCCCGCTCAAGCTCGCTCGCCCCTGTCTGCAAGGTGGCCTCAGCCTCTTCAAATGCCAGCAGGCCATCGTGCATGTCGCCGGCCATGCGTGTTTCAACCACGGCTTCGCGCAGGGCCGAGGTCGTCAGCAAACCTAGCAGCAGGCTCAACACCAACGCCAACAGCAACACGACACCGTGTTGACGCTTCATGGCCCCGGTACCGGGTTGCGCAACGCCACGCTCAGTGCATGACGTTGTTCGATCCTGAGCGTGGGCTCGTATAACGTCAGGGCGATATCCACTCGCTCTCCCTGCGACGTTTGCACACGTTCGAAACGCGCCGCTCGCACATTCTCCACCAACGGCTGAAAGCTTGTTCCTCGCTTGAACTTCAGCACATTGCCCTGAAGCTGATAAACGTACTTGCTGATGGGGTACGCCAACGGGTATCGCTCATCGCGCTCTGCTTGCACGACCACCTTCTCGATACAGTCCGTCTGCAAAAGCCAGTCACTCTTGCCAGCCTGTCCCGGCAACTCCGCCACCACCAGGCTCAGGGTACTGGTATCAACTTCCAGCGGGCGGGCGAATGCCTGCTGTGCGCTCGCGGCCTTGAAGTCACCTGGCGCGATCCGCAGGCAACCAAACATCCCCGCCATGCGGATATCCTGCGCCATGCGCAGCAATGCCAGCCGCGCCTCATCCTGCATGCGCACTGCCGTACGTTGCAGGCGCCAAGCCTGGTGAGCAGAGGCAAAGAGCTGGCTGGCCGCCGCCAGCAACATCACCCCGATGGACAGCGCCAGCGTCAGCTCGAGCAAGCCGAAACCACCCTGGAGGCGCCTCACCGCCTGCTCCGTTCACGCTCACTGTGCGCTGCCAACGCCGCCTGCCCTTCGCGGTGTGCGCTGTCGGTAGCCTGCAATGCCTGCAGTAGCAGCCCTGCCGCTGCAAACACGCCCACGGCCACGACCACCATTGCCAACAGCACCTCCAGCAGCGTCATGCCCCATTGCCTTGCGCGCATCCCTGCACCTCCTGCGACTTTTCCCGCAATTGCATTGAACCCGGGCGACTGGACCGCTGGTCCAACGACCGTGAAGCTACAGCCAAGCACTTCCAGGGAGGAATGCACGGTGAAGCAACGAGGTGTAACACTGATTCAAATGTTGTCGGCCTTGGCGGTGGCCATGTTGCTGACGCAGCTCGGCATGCCGGCCTACGCCAGGTTGAGCGATGACCTGCACAGGGCGGCGGCCGCCCGTGACCTGGCACAGGCGCTGCGCAGTGCGCGCAGCCATGCCGTGCTGCAAAGCCAGCCGGTACTGGTGCAGGCGTTGGACGGTAATTGGGGGAATGGTTGGCGGGTGGTGCTGGAGCATAACCAGCAGGTGCTGCGCGAGCAGCGTCTTTCACGGCCGCTGAAGATCACGAGTAATCGCGGTGTGCAGCTGAAATTCAGTGCGCAAGGGGTGCCGCTGGGGCAAAACCAAAATTGGCTTGCTTCAACGATGGAGGTTTGCGAGCGCTTGACTGCAACCAGCCAGTATCAAGTGGTGATGGCATCCACTGGCAGGGTCAGGGTACTCACGGGAGAGCCAAAAAACTCCCAATGCACTTCCAGCTAGCATGCGCGGTCGCTGTGGGAGCGGCCCCTTCGCGACACAAGGCCGCTCCCACATAAAACAGCCCCCAGGTGCGGGCCGTGTCAGATCAGCGACCGAACCCGCAGCTCTTTGGGCATGGAGAAGGTGATGTTCTCTTCCCGCCCATCCAGCTCTTCAGCGCCGCTGGCGCCCCAGGCCTTGAGCTGCTCGATCACGCCACGCACCAGCACTTCGGGGGCCGAAGCACCGGCGGTGATGCCGATCCGCGCCGCCTGGTCGAACCAGCCACGTTGCAGGTCTTCGGCACCGTCGATCAGGTAAGCCGGGGTGCCCATGCGCTCGGCCAGCTCGCGCAGGCGGTTGGAGTTGGAGCTGTTCGGGCTGCCGACCACCAGTACCACGTCGCACTCGTCCGCCAGTTGCTTGACCGCGTCCTGGCGGTTCTGGGTGGCGTAGCAGATGTCGTCCTTGCGCGGGCCGCCAATGTTCGGGAAGCGTGCACGCAGGGCGTCGATGACGCGGCTGGTGTCGTCCATCGACAGCGTGGTCTGGGTGACGAATGCCAGGTGGTCCGGGTCTTTCACCTGCAGGTTGGCAACATCCTCCTCGTCTTCGACGAGGTAGATGGCGCCGCCGTTGCTGGCGTCATACTGGCCCATGGTGCCTTCGACTTCCGGGTGCCCCTCGTGGCCGATGAGGATGCACTCACGGCCGTCGCGGCTGTATTTGGCCACTTCGATGTGCACCTTGGTCACCAGCGGGCAGGTGGCATCGAACACTTTCAGGCCACGGCCAGCGGCTTCCTGGCGCACGGCCTGGGAAACGCCGTGGGCACTGAAAATGACGATGACATCGTCCGGCACCTGGTCCAGCTCTTCGACGAAGATGGCACCACGGTTGCGCAGGTCTTCCACCACGAACTTGTTGTGCACCACTTCGTGACGCACATAGATCGGCGGGCCGAAGACTTCCAGCGCGCGGTTGACGATCTCGATCGCCCGGTCGACCCCCGCGCAGAAGCCGCGAGGGTTGGCGAGTTTGATTTGCATGCTCGGCTCCAGGCTTACAGGGCCTTCACCTCGAGGATCTCCACCTCGAAGGTCAGGGTCTTGCCAGCCAGTGGGTGATTGAAGTCGATGGTCACCTGGTCGTCATCGAACGCTTTGACCACACCCGGCAGCTCGGTGTTGGCGGCGTCGTTGAAGATGATCAACAGCCCTTCGGACAACTCCATGCCCTGGAACTGGGACCGCGGCATGACTTGCACGTTCTGCGGGTTGGGCTGGCCGAAGGCGTTCTCCGGGGCCACCACGACGGTGCGCTTGTCACCGCCCTTGAAGCCGAACAGGGCGTTCTCGAAACCTGGCAGCAGGTTGCCATCGCCGACCTTGAAGGTGGCTGGGGCCTTGTCGAACGTGCTGTCTACGGTGTCGCCGTTTTCCAGGTGCAGCGCGAAGTGCAGGGTGACTTCGGTGTTCTGGCCGATACGGGTGTCAGTCATGGACCGGATCCTCGGACTTCTTGCTCTTGAACATATCCAGCGCCAGCATCACCGCACCAACGGTGATGGCGCTGTCGGCCAGGTTGAAGGCCGGGAAGTAATGGCGGTTCTGCCAGTGCACCAGGATGAAGTCGACCACATGGCCGAGCACGACGCGGTCGTACAGGTTGCCGATCGCGCCACCCAGCACCAGCGCCAGCGCCACGGCCAGCCAGGTTTCGTTGCGCCCCAGGCGCTTGAGCCACACCACCAGCACGGCACTGACCACCACGGCGATCAGGGCGAACAGCCAGCGCTGCCAGCCGGAGCTTTCCGCCAGGAAGCTGAAGGCCGCGCCCGTGTTGTAGGCCAGAGTCCAGCTGAAGTAGTCAGGGATCACGACAATCTGCTGGTACATGGTCAGGGCGTTGTTGAAATACAGCTTGGTGGCCTGGTCGAGGACCAGTACCACCAGGCTCAGCCAAAGCCATGCAAGGCGCCCGAAGCGCCCCGCTGCAGGGTTAGGCATAGTGGCGCACCTCGCCGGAACCGCTCAGGTTGTCGACACAACGACCGCAGATTTCCGGGTGCTCCGGGTGGCTGCCGACGTCGGCGCGGAAGTGCCAGCAGCGGCCGCACTTGGCGTGACCGGACTTGACCACTTGCAGCTTGAGGCCTTCGACTTCGGTGGCCACGGCTTCGGCCGGTGCCTGTGCGAATGGCACTACGCTGGCGGCCGAGGTGATCAGCACGAAACGCAGTTCGTCGCCCAGCTTGCCCAGGTCGGCGCTCAGGCCTTCGTCGGCGTACAGGGTGACTTCGGCCTGCAGGTTGCCGCCGATGACCTTGGCGGTACGCTGGTTTTCCAGCTCCTTGTTGACCGCGGCTTTGACGGCCATCACGCGGTCCCAGTAGGCGCGGTCCAGCTCGGTACCTTCCGGCAGCTCGGTCAGGCCCTGGTACCAGCCGTTGAGCATCACCGACTCGTTGCGCTCGCCCGGCAGGTACTGCCAGATTTCATCGGCGGTGAACGCCAGAATCGGCGCGATCCAGCGCACCAGTGCCTCGCTGATGTGGTACAGCGCGGTCTGGCAGGAACGGCGGGCGACACTGTTGGCGCCGGTGGTGTACTGGCGGTCCTTGATGATGTCGAGGTAGAAGCCACCCAGCTCCTGCACGCAGAAGTTGTGGATCTTCGAGTAGACGTTCCAGAAGCGGTATTCGCCGTAGTGCTCTTCCAGCTCGCGCTGCAGCAGCAGGGTACGGTCCACCGCCCAGCGGTCCAGGGCGATCATCTCTTCCGGCTTGAGCAGGTCGCGGGCCGGGTCGAAGCCGGACAGGTTGGACAGCAGGAAGCGTGCAGTGTTGCGGATACGGCGGTAGGCGTCGGCGCTGCGCTGCAGGATCTGCTCGGAAACGGCCATTTCACCGGAGTAGTCGGTGGCGGCTACCCACAGGCGCAGGATGTCGGCACCCAGGGTGTTGTTGACCTTTTCCGGCTCGATGGTGTTGCCCAGCGACTTGGACATCTTGCGGCCGTTCTCGTCCACGGTGAAGCCGTGGGTCAGCAGCTCGCGGTACGGCGCGTGGCCGTCAATGGCGCAACCGGTCAGCAAGGACGAGTGGAACCAGCCGCGGTGCTGGTCGGAACCTTCCAGGTACAGGTCGGCACGCGGGCCGGTGGCGTGGCCGATGTCGTGCGAACCACGCAGCACGTGCCAGTGGGTGGTACCCGAGTCGAACCACACGTCCAGGGTGTCGGTGATCTTGTCGTACTGCTCGGCTTCAGCGCCCAGCAGTTCGGCGGCGTCCAGCTTGAACCAGGCCTCGATGCCTTCCTGTTCGACGCGCTTGGCCACGGCTTCCATCAGTTCGACGGTGCGCGGGTGCAGCTCGCCGGTCTGCTTGTGCAGGAAGAACGGGATCGGCACGCCCCAGTTGCGCTGACGCGAGATGCACCAGTCCGGGCGGTTGGCGATCATCGAATGCAGGCGCGCCTGGCCCCAGGCCGGGACGAACTTGGTGTCCTCGATGGCTTTCAGCGCGCGCTCACGCAGCGGCTCGCCAGTGGTCGGCTGCTTGTCCATGCCCACGAACCACTGCGCGGTAGCGCGGTAGATCAGCGGGGTCTTGTGGCGCCAGCAGTGCATGTAGCTGTGGCTGATGGTTTCGGTGTGCATCAGCGCGCCGACTTCGCTCAGCTTCTCGACGATGGCCGGGTTGGCCTTCCAGATGAACTGGCCGCCGAAGAAGGGCAGCGACTCGACATACACGCCGTTGCTCTGCACCGGGGTGAGGATCTCGTCGTTGACCATGCCGTAGCGCTTGCAGGTGACGAAGTCGTCTTCACCGTAGGCTGGCGAGGAGTGCACCACGCCGGTACCGGCGCCCAGTTCGACGTAGTCGGCCAGGTAGACTGGCGACAGGCGGTCGTAGAACGGGTGGCGGAAGTTGATCAGTTCCAGCGCCGAGCCCTGGGCGGTGGCGACGACCGAGCCTTCCAGGCTGTAGCGCTTGAGGCACGACTCGACCAGCTCTTCGGCCAGTACCAGCAGGCGCTCGCCGGTGTCGACCAGGGCGTACTTGAACTCCGGGTGGATGTTCAGCGCCTGGTTGGCCGGGATGGTCCACGGGGTGGTGGTCCAGATCACGATGGCGGCCGGCTTGGCCAGCGAAGCCAGGCCGAAGGCAGCGGCCAGCTTGGCCTCATCGGCAACCGGGAAGGCAACGTCGATGGTCTGCGATTTCTTGTCGGCGTACTCGACTTCGGCCTCGGCCAGGGCCGAACCGCAATCGAAGCACCAGTTCACCGGCTTCAGGCCCTTGAACACGAAGCCTTGCTTGACCATTTCGGCCAGGGCGCGGATTTCGCCGGCCTCGTTGGCGAAGTTCATGGTCTTGTACGGGTTGTCCCAGTCACCCAGCACGCCCAGGCGGATGAACTCGGTCTTCTGCCCTTCGATCTGCTCGGCGGCGTACTCGCGGCACAGCTCGCGTGTGCGGTCGGCGGACAGGTGCTTGCCGTGGGTGACCTCGACCTTGTGCTCGATCGGCAGGCCATGGCAGTCCCAGCCCGGCACATACGGTGCATCGAAGCCGGCCAGGGTCTTGGAACGGACGATCATGTCCTTGAGGATCTTGTTCAGCGCATGACCGATGTGAATCTTGCCGTTGGCATAGGGCGGGCCGTCGTGCAGGACGAACTTGGGACGATCCTTGCCAATTTCGCGCAGCTTCTGGTACAGGCCAATGCTGTCCCAGCGCTGCAGGATCTGCGGTTCGCGCTGAGGCAGGCCGGCCTTCATGGGGAAGGCGGTGTCCGGAAGGTTAAGCGTGGCTTTGTAGTCGGTCATTTCAGGCTCTTCGTTAGCGGTTGAGCGTGCCAATGTGCACGTGCGGCGGCGATATCCGCATCGATCGCCGACTTCAGCGCCTCCAGGGAGGCGAATCGCTGCTCTTCACGCAGCTTGTGGTGGAACTCCACCGTCAGGCGCCGGCCATACAGGTCGCCGGCATAGTCCAGCAGATGAATTTCCAGGTGCGGGCGCCCGTCACCGGTCACGGTGGGACGCACGCCGATATTGCCGACACCCGGCCAGGCCTTGCCGTCGATTTCGATGCTGGCCAGGTAGACCCCGGACAGCGGCACGCGGCGGCGCTTGAGCTGGATGTTGGCGGTAGGTGTGCCGAGCTGGCGGGCCAGCTTCTGGCCATGCAGCACGCGGCCGGTGATGCGGTACGGGCGGCCCAACAGGTGCTCGGCCAGCTCGAAGTTGCCTTCGGACAGGGCCTTGCGCACTTCGGTGCTGCTGACCCGCAGGCCATCCTGGATCACCGTGTTGGCGGCCTCGACGGTGAAACCGTACTGCTCGCCGGCGCCAACCAGGAAGGCAAAGTCGCCGGCGCGGTCGCAGCCGAAGCGAAAGTCATCGCCCACTTCGAGGTGGCGTACACCCAGGCCGTCGACCAGGATGGCCTTGACGAAGGCGTCGGCGCTGAGTTTGCTCAGGCGCTGGTTGAATGCCAGGCACAGCACCCGGTCGATGCCTTCGGCCGCCAGCAGCTCGATCTTGTCGCGCAGGCGGGCCAGGCGGGCCGGTGCGGTGTCGGGGGCGAAGTACTCGCGTGGTTGCGGTTCGAAGATCACCACGCAGGTCGGCAGGCCCAAAGCCTGGCCGCGCTCGCGCAGGCGCGCCAGGATCGCCTGGTGGCCGCGGTGAACCCCGTCGAAGTTGCCAATGGTGGCGACACAGCCCCGGTGCTCGGGGCGCAGGTTGTGAAGACCTCGAACCAGCTGCATAACGCGCTTCTTGCTCATAAAGTGGCCGATTATAACCACACCCGGGCGCCGGTGACAGGCAGCAGCGCCCAAGGGCGGCGTGGAATGCGAAAAACCGACGCCTGACCCGCCCGATGCCTCAGTGCAAGGCCTTGCGGGCGAAATGCCGGGGCCGGAAGCCGCACAGGTACAGGCAGCCGAAATAGGTCACGACGCCCGCCAGCACCAGAGCCCCCAGACGCACCAGGCGCTCGAGCATGTTGCCCTGCTCCCAGGCCGGCAGGAAATGCATGCCGGCCAGCAATACCGCCGACATCAGCCCCACCGCCAGCACCAGCTTGAGCAGGAACATCGCCCAGCCTGGCTGCGGCTGGAACAGCTGCTGGCTGCGCAGCTTCCAGAACAGCAGGCCGGCGTTCAGGCAGGCCCCCAGGCTGATCGCCAGGGCCAGGCCGGCATGCGCGAGCGGACCGATCAGGGCCAGGTTGAACAGTTGGGTGCAGACCAGGGTGAATACCGCGATCTTCACCGGTGTACGGATATTCTGCTGCGCATAGAAGCCGGGTGCCAGTACCTTGACCAGAATGATCGCCAGCAAGCCCACGGAATAGGCGATCAGCGCCCGCTGGGTCATGGCTGCGTCGACAGCGGTGAACTTGCCGTACTGGAACAGCGCCACGGTCAATGGCTCGGCGAGGATGGCCAGGGCCAGGGTGCAGGGCAGCACCAGCAGGAAGCACAGGCGCAGGCCCCAGTCGAGGATCCGCGAGTATTCTTCGCGGTCCTTGTTGGCGTAGGTCTTGGCCAGGGTCGGCAGCAGTATGGTACCCAAGGCAACGCCCAGCACGCCGGAAGGCAGCTCCATGAGGCGGTCGGCGTAGTACATCCACGACACCGAGCCAGCCACCAGGAAGGAGGCAAAGATGGTGTTGATGATCAGCGAGATCTGGCTCACCGACACCCCGAGGATCGCCGGCAACATCTGCTTGAGTACCCGCCACACGCCGGCATCGCGCAGGTTCAGGCGTGGCAGCACGAGCATGCCGATCTTCTTCAACGCTGGCAGCTGGTACAGCAACTGCGCCAGGCCACCGGCCAGCACGCCCCAGGCCAGGGCCATGATCGGCGGGTCGAAATACGGCGTGAGCAGCACGGCGAAGGCGATCATCGCCACGTTCAGCAGGGTCGGGGTAAAGGCCGGCACCGAGAAACGGTTCCAGGTATTGAGGATCGCCCCGGCCAGGGAGGACAGCGAGATCAGCAATATATAAGGAAAAGTCACCCGCAACAGGGCGGTGGTCAGCTCGTATTTCTCGGCGCTGTCGACAAAGCCCGGCGCGGTCGCCCACACCACCCACGGCGCCGCCAGGATGCCTACGGCGGTCACCAGCGCCAGAGCCAGGGTCAGCAGACCGCTGACATAGGCAACGAAGGTGCGGGTCGCCTCCTCGCCTTGCTGGGTCTTGTATTCGGCCAGGATCGGCACGAAGGCCTGGGAAAAAGCGCCCTCGGCAAAGATGCGCCGCAGCAGGTTGGGCAGCTTGAAGGCAATGAAGAAGGCATCGGTGGCGATGCCGGCGCCGAAAACACGCGCCAGGATGGTGTCGCGGACAAAGCCCAGCACCCGCGAAATCATGGTGATCGAGCTTACCGCAGCCAGGGATTTGAGCAGGTTCATCGAAAAGATTCACGCCAAGGGCAGAGGACGCTGCCAGACAGCATCCGAATGTGCGATACTCCCGCGCCTTCGCAGGGGAGCCAAAAATTCCCGAGTTTACAGGTCGCGCAGCAGAAAGGAATATTTCCCTCTTGTTGGCGCACCGCTCGGCGGAACCTTGCAGGTGGCCTTGACATCCGTTCGACTGATCGGCATGATTCGCGGCCTATTTTGTTTGCTATTTACCTAAAGTCTTTCGAGGAGCTCGACGGTGGCCAACACACCTTCCGCCAAGAAACGTGCAAAACAGGCTGAGAAGCGTCGCAGCCACAACGCCAGCCTGCGTTCCATGGTCCGCACCTACATCAAGAATGTAGTCAAAGCCATCGACGCAAAAGACGCCGAAAAAGCGCAAGCCGCTTACGTTCTGGCTGTGCCTGTAATCGACCGTATGGCCGACAAGGGCATCATCCACAAGAACAAGGCTGCTCGTCACAAAGGCCGTCTGAATGGCCACATCAAGGCGCTGAAAGAAGCTGCAGCTGCCTAAGCGACGCGCTAGTCGAAAAGCCGACCCTAGGGTCGGCTTTTTGTTGCCTGCGATTTGTGTTTGCGCCCCCTCGGTGGGGGCGGCCTTCTGTGGGAGCGGCCTTGCGACCCTTTCGCGACACAAGGCCGCTCCCACACAAAAAAGCAGGGCCATGTTTGGTAGCCCTGCCCTATGTTACTTGGCAATCTGAATCTTCGGCGCCCACTGCAGCCATTCATCCTCGGCCTTGTCGAACAAGGCAAAGGTCTGCTGCGGCCGTGCCGGGTTGCCCATCTGCTCGCCATCCGGCGTGGCGAAGGCGATACCGCCGTCGATCAGGGTCTCCACCGACTCGGTACGCACCGTAGCCCCCTTGAACAGTCCCCAGTCGAAACCAAAGCCGCTGCTGTTCCAGAAGCGGCTGCCGCTGCGCACCAAGGCTGCGTAGCGCGGCTCGATCAGGATATGGATCAGCACACGGTCAGCGCTCTGGCCCAACTCGAAGCCCGTCACCTTGCCCACCGCAACCTCACGGTAGGTCACCGGCACACCCGGCTTGATCGAGCCACGGCGCGGGGCGCTTAGCGTCAACGGCAGGCCGACTTCCGGCCCGGCCACCTGCGGGGCGTCGGCCAAGGCGATGAAATCGCGCTGCGGGCCGCGGTCCTTGGCTGCCGGCTGCACTTCCAGGTACTGCCCACCCACCAGGGTGTCGAGGTTCTGCGTGCGCACCAGGCCAAAGGCTGGCTTGACCACCCAGAACTGCGTACCGACGCGGGCGATACGGTCCGCCGCTTCGGTAATGCGCGCCCGCAGCAGCACCGCCTGCAGGTCATCGGTCAGGTCGACGCTCTCGATGCTGCCCACATCCAGGCCACGGAAGCGAATCGCCGTGCCCGGCTTGAGGCCATCGGCCCGGTCCACACGAATGGTGATCAACGTCCCTGCACGGTTGGCCGCCTCCTGGCTGTCATGCAGGCGGAAGCGTGGAATGTGGCGTTTGAGCTGCACATCGGGCCGCGGCGTGTCGAATGCGATACCACCTGCCATCAAGGTCTGCAGTGATTCACTCTTGATCTTGATGCCCGACAGGCCGCCCGTCAGGGTGATACCACTGACGTTCCAGAAGCGCGACGAACCATTGACCAGTTTTTCGTATTCCTTCTCGATATGCACACCGATCAGGATGCGGTTGCTGTGGCGGGCGAACTGGTAACTCTGCACGCTACCCACCTTCACCTGGCGGTACATCACCGGGCTACCGACCTCCAGCGAGCCCAGGGTGTCGGCGAACAACACCATGTGCAGGCCCGGTGCCTTGAGGTCGAGCGGTGGCGCCTTGGCGCGGGCCTCGAACTCACGCTCGGGCCGCGCCCCCTTCTCACCGGGGCGAATGGCGATGTAGTTACCTTTGACCAGCGCTTCCAGGCCGGTGATACCCGCCAGGGAAATAGACGGCTTGACCACCCAGAACTGCGTGCCCTCGACCAGATAGTCCTCGGCCAACGGGTCCAGCGTCAGCTCGGCCGATGCACTGGCCAGGTTGTCAGCCATCGTCAGGGCTTTCAGCGAGCCCACCTGGATACCCTTGTACATGACTGGTGTACGGCCGGCCTGCAGGCCCTCGTAGTCGCTCAGCTTCACCTTTACCCGAATACCGGCCTGGGCCGCATCGAAGTCCTCATACAGACGGAACGGCAGGTTCGAGTCGGTGGGTGGGCTGTCCTTGCGGTGCTCCGGCGTGGCAAAGGCGATACCACCGGCGACAATGCTCGACAGCGACTCGCTACGCACTTTCACGCCCGAAAGCGAGGCATCGATGCTGACGCCGCTGGCGTTCCAGAAACGCGTGTGCTTGCGCACCAGGCTGGCATAGGCCGGCTCGATGAAGACTTTGATCTCGACGGTGCTCTGGTCCTCGGACAGGCGGTAGCTTTTAACCCGGCCAACCTGGATCTGCTTGTAGAACACCGGGCTGTCACGGTTGAGCGAGCCCAGCCGCTCGGCTTTGAGGGTCAGGTGCAGGCCAGGCTCGGTGTCCGACAGCGGCGGCGCCACTTTCAAGGCGGTAAAGCGCTTGGTGCGCTCCCCTTCCCCCGGGCTGACGGCGATGTAGTTGCCTGACACCAGTGTCTCAAGGCCGGAAATACCCGCCAGGCTGACGCTCGGCTTCACCAGCCAGAAACGCGTACCTTTGGTCAGATGAGGCTCGGCAGCCTTGTTCATCTCGATGGTGGCGATCACCCCCTGGTTCTCACCCTTGGCGTCGAGCACCAGGCTTACGACCTTGCCAACCGGCATGCCCTTGTAGATAACCTCGGTCTTGTTGGCGACGATACCCTCGCCCGACTCGAAGCGGACTTCAATTTCCACACCGGCATCACGGTAAGCCTGCCACGCAAGCCAGCCACCAATCATCAAGGCGATCAAAGGCAGGATCCAGATGGCCGACCAGTTCGAGGCTGGGCGGGTTTTAGCCGTTGGCAGGTCACTCATGGTCGTCATCCGACTCCGTGTTATCCCAAATCAGTCGGGGATCGAAAGTTAAAGCGGCAAGCATTGTCAGGATCACCACAGTTGCAAAGGCGACAGCGCCCAGATTGGCTTCGACACTGGCTATTCGGCCGAAATTCACCACCGCCACCAGAATGGCAATGACGAAGATATCGAGCATGGACCAGCGCCCAATGAATTCGATGAAGCGGTACATCAATATCCGTTGGCGCGCCGAAAGCGGTTGCCGACGCTGAACGGAGTACAACAGCAAGCCAATGCCCACCAGCTTGAACGTGGGCACCAGGATACTGGCAATGAACACCACGGCAGCAATCGGCAACATGCCATGCTTGAGCAAGGTGATGACGCCGGACATGATCGTGTCGGGGCTGCCTTGGCCCAGGGTGCTCACGGTCATGATCGGCAGCATGTTGGCCGGGATGTACAGGATCGAAGCGGCAATCAGCAGCGCCCAGGTACGCGCGATGCTGTTCGGCCGACGGGCATGCACGATGGCGCCGCAGCGTGTACAGGTTTGTGAAGTGCTGTCTGGCTGTTGCCTGTTCAGCTCGTGACATTCATTGCAGACAAGAATGCCTGCATCAATCGCCCGCATGCAGGTCCTCCCCTGATAGCGCACTCCAGATCTGGTGCGGTGACATCACCACTTCGAGCCACACCTGGATCAATAACAGGCTGATGAAGCAGAACAGCCCCAGGCCCACGGTCAGTTCGGCCAGGTCCACCAGTTTGACGATGGCCACCAGCACGCCCATGAAATAGACCTCGAGCATGCCCCAGTCACGCAAGTGGTGATAGATGCGGTAGAACAGCAGGCCAAAGTTACGCCCCACGTTCAGGCGGATGCTCAATAGAACGAACAACTGGCAGAGCAGTTTTGCCAGGGGTATGGCCATGCTGCAGAGGAAGACCACCACGGCCACACCGCGCATTTCCGAGTTGTACAGGCCCAGCACGCCACTCCAGACGGTATCGTCCGATGTCTGGCCAAGCAGGTGCAGCTGCATGATTGGCAGAAAATTGGCTGGCACAAACAGCAGCAAGGCGGTGAGTACCAAGGCCAGGCTGCGATTGACCACATTGTGCCGATGGGCGTAGAGCTCGTAGCCGCAGCGCGGGCATTGGGCCTTCTCATCATGCTGGAGTACGGGCTTGCGCAGCAGCAGGTCGCATTCATGGCAAGCGACAAGCTCGTCCAGCGGCAACTGGGCCAGGGTTTCAGGTTCGACAGGATTGGGCATATAGCGCTTCTGGGTAGGTGCGTGGGCCTATTCTAGTGTTCTGGCTCGAATTGTGGGAGTTGTGGAGGTTGTGGGCGAGCACGCGAAACAGGCGACGCGGTGGATGGCACCGGCTTTGCCGGTGTTCGCGGGTGAACCCGCTCCCACAGGGGGCGCGTATGCCCGGGAGTTTTTGCGCCACAAAGACAAAACCCCTACCTGCATGCGCAGATAGGGGTTTTGCGAAATGAATCTTGACGATGACCTACTCTCACATGGGGAAACCCCACACTACCATCGGCGATGCATCGTTTCACTGCTGAGTTCGGGATGGGATCAGGTGGTTCCAATGCTCTATGGTCGTCAAGAAATTCTGTTGCCAGAATGTCCAGATGGACAGCCCAGCGAATTCGGATATGTGATCTTGTGAAGTTGCGAACTTTCGGTTCTTTCGTCTTCACCACCGCAATCTGCGCTAGCAAATTGCTTGGGTGTTATATGGTCAAGCCTCACGGGCAATTAGTATTGGTTAGCTCAACGCCTCACAGCGCTTACACACCCAACCTATCAACGTCGTAGTCTTCGACGGCCCTTTAGGGGATTCAAGATCCCAGTGAGATCTCATCTTGAGGCAAGTTTCCCGCTTAGATGCTTTCAGCGGTTATCTCTTCCGAACATAGCTACCCGGCAATGCCACTGGCGTGACAACCGGAACACCAGAGGTTCGTCCACTCCGGTCCTCTCGTACTAGGAGCAGCCCCTCTCAAATCTCAAACGTCCACGGCAGATAGGGACCGAACTGTCTCACGACGTTCTAAACCCAGCTCGCGTACCACTTTAAATGGCGAACAGCCATACCCTTGGGACCGGCTTCAGCCCCAGGATGTGATGAGCCGACATCGAGGTGCCAAACACCGCCGTCGATATGAACTCTTGGGCGGTATCAGCCTGTTATCCCCGGAGTACCTTTTATCCGTTGAGCGATGGCCCTTCCATACAGAACCACCG